>NZ_JAPSMD010000018.1 GCF_027856955.1 Falsiroseomonas oryzae
GCTGTTCAGCGAGGTCGCGACCAGCCCATGCGCACGCAGCAGCGCGCCCAGCGCGGCGGGCTCCAGCGCCTGAACCGCGCGCGCCGTCAGCCCGACGCCGCCGAGGCCGCGCGCCGCGACCATCGCGCAGAAGCGGTCCAGCGGCAGGTCGTCGGGCATCGCATAGAGGCTGACGGCGCAGCGCCGCAGCCAGGCCTGCTCGTCCGGCGTCACGGCGCGGCCGTCCGGGTGGCGTGGCATCATGCGGTTCAGCGCGGCATCGCCGGCCGCTCGCGCAGCAGCCGCCCCGCGCCCTCCACGCGATCCGGCAGGCCGAACAGATCCAGCAGCGCCCACATGCCCGCCGCGTTGGTGGAGATCACCGGCTTGCCGATCCGTGCCTCGATCTGCTCCGTCACCGCCAGGCACGGCATGTTACCGCCGAGCAGCAGCAGCGCCTCCGCATCCGCATGGTCGGCGCGGCAGGCGAGGTCCACCACGGCGTTGCGCGGCATCTCCGCGATGGCGAAGTTGTCGCGCTCGCCGCCGAACGCAGTGGCAAGGATCGTGACGCCGTTGCGCTCGAGATAGGCGCGGCTGGCCGCGCCGATCTCCGCCGGGAAGGGCGCGGCGAAGCCCACCCGCGTCGCGCGCAGCGCGGCCAGCGCATCCAGCACGGTCCGCGCCGCGGTCAGCGCGGGCGCGCCAGCCCAGGCGGCCATGTCGCGGCGCATCGCGGCGTCCCATTCGTCGCCCATCCAGAAGCTCGCCGCGGTCTGGCACAGCAGCACAGCATCCACCCGCGCATCCTTCAGGCTGTCGACCGCGCGCCGCATGTCCACCAGCTGCTCCGCCATGCCCGCGGCATCCAGCCGCGTCATGGTCAGCCGCGCGGTGTGGAAGGAGAGGCTGCGCGGCATCCACAGCGGATACTCGCGCTCGATCGAGGTGTTGGAGGATGGGATCAGCATCCCCACGCGCCGCCAGGCTGCCTCAGCCATCGGCGGTCGCGAGCGCGATGATCAGGTTGCCGGCCGCGTCGCAGCGCAGGCTCTGGCCGGGATGCAGCACCGTCGTCGTGTCCATCTGCTCCAGTATGGCGGGCCCCGCGAGAGTCGTGCCGGGCGCCAGCCGCGCGCGGTCCAGCACCGGGCAGTCCGTCCAGCCGCCGGCCTCCGCGAACCAGACCTGGCGGTGGTCGATCAATGGGTCACGTGCGTCCGTGCCGGCTGCAGCGGCCGGCGGGCGGGCCACGCCGACGGCCAGGCTGAGCCGAGCCGTCACCACCTGCACCGCCGCACCCGTCGCATAGCCATAGACGCGCGCGTGCTCCTGCGCGAAGGCCTCGGCCAGCGCGGCGGGCAACTGCTCGGTCGGCAGGTCGGGCACCGGCACCGTCAGTTCATGGCTCTGCCCGTGGTAGCGCATGTCGAGTGCGCGGATGCGCCGCGCCGCCACGCCAACGGCGGCTTCCGCCGCCAGCCAGCGATCCGCCTCCGCATCCAATGCGCCGAAGGCCGCCGCCAGGGCGCCGGCGGCGTGGCCATCCAGCGGCATCAGGCAGGTGCGGCTGAAGTCCGTGCGGATGTCGGCCACCAGTAGCCCCAGCGCGCAGAGCAAGCCCGGCCCCGGCGGCACGACAACGGTGCGGATGCCGAGTTCCGCCGCCAGCGCCTGCGACAGCAACGGCCCGCCGCCGCCGAAGGAGGCCAGCGCGAAGCGGCGGGGATCGTGCCCCTGCTCCACCGAGATCAGCCGCACGGCGCGCAGCATGGTCTCGTTCAGGATCGTCAGGATGGCGGCCGCCGCCTCCTCCACGCCCATGCCGAGCGGCGCCGCCACATGCGTGCGGATCGCCTCCTCCGCCAGGTCGCGTCGGATCGGCATGCGGCCACCGAGCAGGCGTTCGGGATGCAGCCGGCCGAGCACGACATTCGCATCCGTCACCGTCGGGCGCGTGCCGCCGCGGCCGTAGCACGCCGGTCCGGGATGCGCGCCCGCGCTCTGCGGCCCCACCTGCAGGAAGCCGCCCGCATCCACCCAGGCGATGGAGCCCCCGCCCGCGCCCACCGAATGCACGTCCAGCATCGGGAAGCGCACCGGCCAGCCGCCGAACTCCTTCTCCCGCGCGATGGCGGGCCGGCCGGCTTCCACCAGGCAGACGTCCAGCGAGGTGCCGCCGACATCGAAGGTGATGATGTCCGGGAAGCCGGCCGCGACACAGGCATGGATCGCGCCCGTCACGCCGGCCGCCGGGCCGGAGGCGAGCGTGCGCACCGGCTTCTCGCCCGCCTCCCTCGGCGAGGCGACGCCGCCATTGGATTGCAGGATGTGCGGTTCGCAGCCCAGGCCGAGTTCCGCGCAACGCGCCTGCAGCCGCGAGAGGTAGCGGCTCATCACCGGTCCGAGGCCGGCATTGAGCACGGTGGTGGACAGCCGCTCGTATTCGCGGAACTCCGCCAGGATCTCGTGCGAGGGGCAGATGAAGACGCCGGGCAGCGCCTCCGCCAGCCAGGCCGCCACCTGCTTCTCGTGCGAGGGATCGAGATAGGCGTGCAGGAAGCAGATGGCGACCGACTCCACCGCCGCTTCGCGCAGCGCCGCGATTGCCGGGTCGAGGTCGGCGCGGCGCGGCGCGACGGGGTCGCGGCCCATCAGGAACACGCGCTCCGGCACCTCGAAGCGCAGCCTGCGGGGTACGGGCGGGCGCGGCTTCGGGATACGGATGTTGTAGTTGTGCGGCTGGCGCTGGCGACGGATCTCCAGCGTGTCGCGGAAGCCTTCCGTCGTCACCAGTCCGGTGCGGGCCGTCCGGCCCTGGATCATCGCATTCGTCGCGACCGTGGTGCCATGGCCGAACCAGCCCACCTGCCCCGCGGCGACGCCGGCCAGCTGCAGAAGCTCCGCGATCCCCTCGCCCATCGCGCGGGAGGGATCGTCGGGCGTCGAGGGCACCTTGTGCGTCGTCATCGCCCCGTCGGAAAGGCGGATCAGCACGAGGTCGGTGAAGGTGCCGCCAACATCGACGCCCAGCGCGTGGCGTCCGCTCATGCGCGCAGCTCCGCCGTCGCGGCCGCATCCACCGCGCCATCGCGGATCGCGACGCGATAGAGCGCCCGCGCCGCCGCCGCGCTCACCTTGCCGTCCAGCACGTCGGCCAGCACCAGCGCCGGGTCGCGATGAGCCGGGTCGCCGAAACCGGCGCCGGAGGAGGTCTCGATCCGCACGACCTCCGCCGTGCCGATCGGCAGGTCGGAGAAGCTGGCGGGCAGCCGCTCTGCCTCTTCGGCGCCCGGCCGCATCACGAAGCGCCCGCGCGTCCCGTCATGCCCGCCGCCATGGCCGCGCGGCGCCGCCACCTGGCGCAGCGCGCGCCCGACCAGCCGGCCTTCCTCGGCAAAGAGCTGCACGTCACGCCGCGTACCGAGCCCGCCGCGGAAGGTCCCCGCGCCGCCGGAATCCGCGATCAGCTCGTAACGCAGCACCGCCAGCGGGAACTCATGCTCCGCCGCCTCGACCGGCAGGTTGGCGGCGCCGGAGATGTGCACGCGCACCGCATCCTTGCCGTCCTGGTCGTGCTGCGCCCCGGCCGCGCCGGCATAGGTCTCGTAATCCACGAAGTAGCGCCTGCTGCGCGGATCCACGCCGGAGAAGGTCATGGCCGCGAGCGGTCCGCAGCCCGCCATCACGCGCTCCGGCACGGCCTGGGCGAAGGCACCGAAGATCAGGTCGCCGACCACGTTGCCCAGCGAGGAGCGGTCGCCCACCGCCGCCGGCTGCGTCGCGTTCAGCAGGCTGCCGGCCGGCGCCACCACCTCGATCGGACGGAAGGTACCCGCATTCGGCGGCAGGTCCGGGTCCACCAGCGCCTTCACCGCGTAGTAGACGCAGGCGAGCGTCGCGCCGAGCACCATGTTGCGCGCGCCGCGCATCTGCGGATCGGTGCCGGCGAAGTCGAAGCGCAGCGTGTCGCCCGCCGCGGTGACGGTCACGCGGGCGCGCAGATCGGCGGGCCCGAGGCCATCATTGTCCACCACTTCCTCGTTGGTCCAGCTGCCGCGCGGCAGGGCGGTGATGGCAGCCCGCGCGCGCGCCTCGCCATGCGCCAGGATGGCGTCGAAGGCCGCCAGCGTCGCCTCCCGCCCGAAGCGGGCGACCAGCGCCTCCATCCGCCGCACACCCGTCGCGTTGGTGGCGATCTGCGCCTTCAGGTCGCCCTCGCGTTCGCCCGGCGTGCGGGAATTGAGCAGCACGATCTCCACGATGTCCTGCCGCACCTCCCCCGCCGCGACCAGCCGCACCGGTGGCAGGCGCAGGCCTTCCTGGTAGATCGACGTGCAGTCCGCGCTCTCGCTGCCGGGCACGCGACCGCCAACGTCGGAGTGATGGGCGATGTTGCAGACGAAGGCGATCACCTGTCCGTCCGCGAAGACCGGCGTGGCGATGGTCAGGTCGGGCAGGTGAGAGCCGCCACCATTGTAGGGGTCGTTCGCCAGGATGCCGTCGCCCGGCTGCAACGTGTCCAGCGGGAAGCGCCGCGTGACGTGCTCCACCAGGCCGAGCAGCGAGGAGAGGTGCAGCGGCGCGATGGCGGTCAGCGCCAGCAGCTGCCCGCGTGCGTCGAAGATGCCCACGGAGCAGTCACGCCGCTCCTTGATGTTCGGCGAATAGGCGGTGCGGACCAGGGTGGCCATCATCTCCTCGGCCGCGGCCTGGAGGCGATGCGCCACGATCTCCACCATCATCCGGTCGGCCGCGTCGGCCATCATGCGTGTCCCTTCGCGTCGGAGGCGGTCAGGCCGTCTCCTCCTCCACCACGTCCGGCGTGATCAGGTTGTAGAGCCGCGCGCGCCAGTGGTTGAACGCGTCGCTCAGGATGTCGCGCGGCCGCGGCAGGTCCAGGTCGATGATCTGCTTGATGCGACCCGGGCTCGGGCTCATCACCACCAGGCGATCGGCCAGGAACAGCGCCTCCTCGATGTTGTGCGTGACAAAGACCACGGTCTTGCGCGTGCGCTGCACCAGGGTCAGGAAGTCGCCCTGCAGCCGCCGGCGCGTATGCTCGTCGAGGCCGGTGAAGGGCTCGTCGGCCAGCAGCAGCTCCGGGTCGTTGGCCAGGGTGCGGATGATTGCCGTGCGGTGCCGCATGCCGCCGGAAAGCTGGTAGGGCCGGTGGTTGCGGAAGTCCCACAGCTTGACCATGCGCAGCAGCTCGGTCGCGCGCGCCTCCGCGGTGCGGCGGTCCTCGCCGCGCACCTCGGGGCCGAACATCACGTTCTCCCACACGGTCAGCCAGGGGAACAGGTTCGGATCCTGGAAGATCACGCCGCGCCGCGGGTCGGGGCCGCGCACCGCCTCGCCCTTCACTGTCAGCGTGCCCGCGCTCGGCTGCTCGAAGCCGGCGATCATGTTCAGCAGCGTCGTCTTGCCACAGCCCGAAGGACCGATCAGCAGCGTGATCTGTCCCTCGTGCAGATCGATGTCCACGCCGGTCAGCGCGACGGTCGCCTGGCCGGACGCGCCGGTGTAGCGCTTGACGAGGCCCCGCCCCTCAACCAGCGCCGTCATAGCCGGTTGCCCGCCATGTCCTGCGCCCAGGCCAGCTTGCGCCGCCCGATCAGCACGATCACGCGGTCCGAGAGGAAGCCGAAGATGCCGAGCATCAGCATCCCGCCCAGCACGATGTCCATGCGCATGAACTCGTAGCCGCGCCACAGGATGTAGCCGAAGCCGCCAGAGACGGCGAACATCTCCGCCAGGATCATCAGCGTCCAGGCATAGGCGACGCCGAGCCGGAGGCCGCCGAAGATGTGCGGCAGCGCGCCGGGCAGCACCACGCGCCACAGCACCTGCCGTGGCGAGGCACCGAGCATGGCCGCCGCGCGCTTCCAGTCCCGCCCCACCAGCTTCACCCCCGTGACCACCTGCACATAGACCTGCAGGAAGACGCCGTAGATCACCAGGAACAGTGCGGAGGCGTTGGTCAGGCCGAAGAAGATGATGGCGAAGGGCAGCAGCGCGGTGCGCGGCATCGGGCGCAGCAGCTGCACGGTGGGGTCGAAGAAGCGTTCCGCCGTGCGGCTCCAGCCTACCCAGACGCCGAGCGCGACGGCAGCCGCCGCGCCGATGACGAAGCCGACCAGCGCGCGATAGGCCGAGCCCAGCGCGTCGTTCAGCCATGTGCCGGTGAAATAGGCAGGGCGCCCGCGCGCCCAGTCGGGATTGATCCATTCGCCGATCGTGCGCAGCACGTCCCAGGGGCTCGGCAGCAGCACGCGCGGCATCACTTCGAAGACATACATGCCCGTCCAGGCGACCAGGATGCCGAGCGGCAGCACGAAGGCCAGCGGATCGATCGCCCCGACGATGCGCGCCGGCCAGGACGGCCGCGCCGGCTGCGCGGAGAGGCCCGGCGCCGACTGCCCGACCGCCTCAGGCGGCATGGCCGAGCTCCGACTTCGGCTTGCCGGTCACGCGCTCGAGGAAGCCGTAGTTCACCCGCGCCTCGATCACCGGCGAGACGTCGCGATCCTCCAGCCCCAGCTCGTGCACCGCTTTGCAGATCGCCTTGATGGTGCCCATCGGCATCATCCAGGAGGGCGAGACGTTCTCCACCGCCAGCGTCGCGATCTCCCGTGACTGGCCGGTGACCTGCATCGTCTTCTCGATATAGGCCTCCTTGTTGGCGTTGACGAAGTCGATGGCCCGCACCGTCGCGCGCACGATCGCCTCCGTCTCGCGCGGATGGTCGCGCACGAAGGCGTCGCGGATGTAGAGCCCGCCATGCGACTTGCCGAAGCTCTCGGCCGTGAGGTCGGTGATCATGGTCGCGCCCTGCTGCGCCAGGATGACGGAGGCCGAGGGCTCGAAGGTGGCGGTCGCGTCGATGTCGCCCCGCGCCATGGCGGCGATGATGCCGGCGGGGTTGGCGATCGGCACGCGCCGCACCTCGCGCATCGCATCGATGCCGATGCCGCGCAGCGCGTAGATCAGCATGATGTCCTGGCTGTTCAGCTCGTTCACGCCCACGCGCTTGCCGCGCAGGTCGGCCAGCGTGCGGATGCCGCTGCCGCGCCGCGCCAGCAGGCGCGATCCGCCCCCGCCGATGCCGCAGACCGCCTGACCGCGCAGGTCGCGCAGCTCGATCGTCGCCAGGTAGTTCCAGCCGGTCGCGAACGCGTCGAGGTCGCCGCGGGTGAAGGCGGAGACGCGCGCATGCCCCACCGAGCCCACGCGCACCAGGCGCCAGTCCACGCCGGCGTCGCGCGGCAGGTTGGCCTCGACGAAATGTGTCGCGAGGTAGTGGACGGCGTTGATCTCGTCCATGCGGAAGGGCACGCGGCCCTGCGCCCGCGCCGCCCCGCCCAGGCTCGCGACGCCGGAGGCGAGCGCCAGGGCCAGGAAGCTGCGCCGCCGGGCGCCGCCGCCGCCGCGCGCTTCCCAGTCAGTGCACGGGTCGAAGGCGTCGGCGCGCTCCGCGGCCTCGTGGAACAGCGCGGCCATGCTGCGGCGCCTGGCATCCTGCGCGTCACGGCTCATCTCGTCTCTCCTCGGCCTCGTCTGGTGATCGCCCCCGGCGGGTCGAGCGCCCTGAAGCGTCCAAGCCAGCCATGCTACGCCCCGCTTCGCCGGCTTCGCCAGGGGCCCCGCGCGGCCTGGAGCAGCAAACGTCATGCCAGCGTCGCACGCGCCGATGCCCCTGGACAGCCAGACCGGCTCGGGGCGCAATGGCCGCCTTGGAGGAGGGTCTCGCCATGCCACCAGATGCCGCGGGCGGAACGCTCGCCGGGCCGCTCGACCGCGACGCGGCGGACCGCGCCATCCGCGCCGCCTTCCCGGACCTGCGCCAGCCCTATCTCGACGTCTCGGCCCGCGGCCCGCTGCCGGCCGCGGCACGCCGCGCGGCGGAAGCGCTGCTGCTGGCCCAGTCGCAGGGGACGGTGCGCAAGGACGACTGGCTGGCGCTGGCCGAGCGCGTGCGCGGCAAGGCGGCGCGGCTGCTGCGCGTCGCGCCGCAGGACATCGCCTTCACCAAGAATACCTCGGAGGGATTGAACCTGGTCGGCAGCGCGCTGCGCCTGGGCCAGGGCGACCGCATCGTCGTGGCACCCGTGGCCGAGCATCCGAACAACGTCTTCCCCTGGCTCTGGCATGCCCGGCAGGCGGGGGCGGAGGTGGTGCAGGTCGCGCCAGCCGGCAATGCCGACCTGGAGGACGCGATCATCGCCGTGCTGGATACGCGCACGCGTCTCGTCGCCGTCACCGCGCTCGATTTCGCGACCGGGCGGCGCACCGACCTCCCACGCCTCGCCGCCGCCTGCCGCGACGTCGGCGCCTTCCTGCTGGCCGACGCCGCGCAATCGGCCGGGGTCATGGACGAGGATTTGCCCGCGCTGGGCGTGGATGGCTGGGCGACCGCGGCGCAGAAGGGACTGCTCGGCCTCTACGGCATCGGCCTGCTGCATGTCCGGCGGGACTGGGCTGAGCGGCTGGAGCCCGCCGGCCTCGCACGCTTCTCGGTGGAGGTGCCGGCCGGGCACGAGGCCGCCGGGCCGGAAGGCGGCTGGCAGCTGCGCGCCGGCAGCGGCCGCTTCGAGCTCGGCAACCACAACTTCGTGGCACTCGCGGCGCTGGAGGTCTCGCTCGACCTGCTCAACGCGATCGGTCCGGCCGAGGTGGAACGGCGCGCGACGGAGGCCGCGGCGACGCTGCGCGAAGGCATCGAGGCGCTCGGCCTGCCCGTGCTGCCGCTGCCGACGGCGCGGCGCGCCCACGTCGTCTCGGTCGGCGAGGCGCTCGGCACCGGGCACGACCGCACGGACGTGGTCTGGGTGCAGGCGCTATCGTCGCACCTTCAGCAGCGCGGCGTCGCGCATTCCGTACGGCGCGGCATCCTGCGCCTGGCGGCCCATGTTCACATCCTGCCGGAAGTCGCTCAGGAGGCCCTGGCGCATGTGAAGGAGTGGCGCGATGGATGGCGCGGCTGAGGCGTGCGTCGTCACGGCGCGCACCCCAGATTTCCGCAGCGATACGGTCACCCGCCCCACACCCGCCATGCGCGCCGCGATGGCGGCGGCGGAGGTCGGCGACGACGGCTATGCCGACGACCCGACGGTGAATGCTCTGCAGCGCCGCGCCGCCCGCCTGCTCGGCAAGGAGGCGGCGCTGTTCGTGCCGAGCGGCACGATGGGCAATCTCTGCGCACTGCTCGCCCTTACCGGCCGGGGGGAGGAAGTGCTGCTGGAATCCTCCAGCCACATCATCCGCTCCGAGATGGGCGGCATCGCCGCCGTCGCGGGTCTCGCCTGGCGCGCGTTAGCGGGCCAGCGCGGCGCGATCCCGATCGCCGCCATCGACGCGGTGTTCGCTGGCGGCGCCCATGCCGTCGCGCGGCTGCGCCCGTCGCTGCTGTGCCTGGAGACGACGCACAATGCCGCAGGCGGCGCGGTGCTGCCCCTGCCCTACCTGGCGGAGGCGCGGGCGGCCGCGCAGCGGCACGGCATGGCCCTGCACATCGACGGGGCCCGGCTGTTCAATGCCGCCGTCGCGCTCGGCGTGCCCGCGGAGGCCATCGCGCGGCACGCCGACACGGTGACCTTCTGCCTTTCCAAGGGGCTCGGCGCGCCGGTCGGCGCGCTGCTCTGCGGCCCCGCGCCCTTCATCGAACGCGGCCGGTTGTTCCGCCGGATGCTCGGCGGCGCGATGCGGCAGAGCGGGGTGCTCGCCGCGGCCGGCCTGGTGGCGCTGGACGGCATCGCAGAACGGCTCGCCGCCGACCACCGCCGGGCGCGCGACCTCGCCACCGGGCTCGCCGCGATCCATCCTGGGCTTTGCGACCCCGCCGCGGTCGAAACCAACATCGTCATGCTGGACTTCACGCCCAGCGGACGCGATGCGGCCGAGTGGGCGCGGCTGCTCGGCGTGCGGGGCATCACCTGCCGTGCCACCGACGCCGCCCGCATGCGGCTCGTGACGCATGGCGACCTGGGGGATGGCGACATCGCCGTGCTGGTCGATGCGGTACGCGCGCTGTGGTGAGCGCCGAGGACGTGCCGGACCGCTTCGATCCCTGGCCGCCCGGCGTGCCGCCGCAGGTGCCGGTCCCCGGCTATCCGAACACCTGGACCTACACGCCGTCGCAGCCGCTCATCCGCCGTGTCCCGACCCGCACCGAGGCGACCGGCCCCATTCGGCTGGACCGCAAGCTGCTCTGTGGCGAGGCCAACCTGGCCGAGCGCACGCCGGGCCGCTTCGCGATCGGGCAGTTGATCCACCTGTCCGGTCGCATCCTGGACGAGGACGGCCGGCCGGTGGGCGGCGCGGTGGTGGAGTTGTGGCAGGCGAACGCCGCCGGCCGCTACGCCAACCCCATCGACCAGCGTGCCGCGCCGCTCGATCCGGATTTCCTGGGCCATGGCCGCGTGCGGACCGACGAGGACGGACGCTACGCCTTTCTCACGATCAAGCCCGGCGCCTATCCGGTGCCGGTGCAGGACACCTGGTGGCGCCCGCCGCACCTGCACTTCTCCGTCCTCGGCCCGTCCTCGCTGTCGCGGCTGGTGACGCAGATGTATTTCCGCGGCGACCCGCTGAACGCGCTCGACCGCATCCTGAACTCCATCCCGGACGAGGCCGCGCGCGAGCGCCTGATTGCGCGCGACCTGCCACCGGCGGAAGTGGGCGACCGGTGGCTCGGCTTCACGCATGACATCGTGCTGCGCGGCCGCCGCGCCACGCCGCACACGCCATGAGGCGCGCCGGCCGATGACCACGCAGGACCGCATGTCGCGCCGGATGCCGACCTCGGAGCATACGATCGGTCCGTTCTTCCCGCGCAGCCTTTTCGGTGCAGGCGACAGCGACCTGACCATCGTCGCGCCGGACGCATCGCCGACCCGTCGGGGCGAGCCGATCCTGCTGCGCGGCCGGGTCACGCGCGAAGGCGGCGTGCCCTGCCTGAACATGATCCTGGAAGCCTGGCAGGCCGATGCGGACGGGCGCTTCGACCATCCGCTCGACCCGGCGCGGCACATGGCCGATCCGGACTTCCTGGGCTGGGGCCGCGCCTGGACCGACGAGGAGGGCGAGTTCGCGTTCCGCACCGTCATGCCCGGCGGCTACGACGATCCCGTTGGCCGGCGCGCACCGCACGTCAACATCGCCGCGATGGGCGCGGGGCTGATGCGGCGCGTGCTGACGACCGTCTATTTCCCGGACCACGCGGCAGACCATGCGGCCGACCCTGTGCTCGCGCTGGTTCCCGCGGCGCGGCGCGCACGCCTCGTGGCCCGGCCCGAGGGCATGGCGGACGGGCTTCGCGTATTCCGCTTCGACATCCGCCTGCGCGGCACCGCAGAGGAGGAAACGCCCTTCTTCGATGCCTGAGGACGCCCGCCACGCCGCCGGTGGCTTCGCCTTGGGGGGCGCCGCGACGATCAGGACGGCGTCAGCAGCAGGCTCACATGGGCAGAGACCACGCGCCAGCCGATGCCCGGCACGCGCATCCAGGTCTGGCTCTGCCGCCCGGTCTTGTCGCTGCCCTCGCGCCGGAAGGTCGTGTTGGCTGTGGCGAAGTCCCGGCCATAGGTGGTGATCACCGTCCGCAGCAGCTCCCGGTTCAGCCCGGCCGCGGCGCGCCCGGCGCGGAAGGCCTTGATCTCCTCGTAGCCGTGCAGGTTCTCGGTCACGCCGTAGCGCAGCGTGTGCGGGCTGTCCCAGAACAGCTCATCCAGCACCTCCACGTCGTTGGTCGTCAGCGCCGTCTCGTAGCGCATGAACGCCGCGGTGACCTCGGCGACGACCTCGGGGATGTTGATCTCCATGGGACCTATCTCGGGATTGCGGGGGATGCGGCGACGCCCGCGCGTTCCAGCGCGGCGGCGACGCGGAACAGCGTCTGCTCCTTCCAGGGCGCGCCGACCAGCTGCACGCCGATCGGCAATCCGTTCGGCGCGCCGGCAGCGCCCGGATCGGCCAGCGGCACGACCAGCGCCGGCAGGCCGATGCAGGAGATGGGCTGGGTGAACACGCCGAGGTTGGGACGCACCGGGATCCTCTCCCCATCCACCTCGATCATCTCCTGCCCGATGGGCGGCGCGACGTAGGGGGTCGCGGGCGTGATCACCACGTCCACCTCGTCGAACACCTTCAGCGCGGCGGCGCGGTAGGCGGCGCGCACGCGCTGCGCCTGCTGCAGCCAGTGCGCGGGCAGCAGCGCGCCGGCCAGGAAGCGGTCGCGCGTCATCGGGTCGAAATCGTCGGGCCGGGTGCGCAGGTCCGGCATGTGCAGATTGCCGCCCTCCGCCATGGTGATCAGGAAGGCCGCGGCGCGCCCGCGCCCGGCTTCCGGGATCTCCACCCTGGCGGTCGCGCCGAGCGCGCGCGCCACCACCTGCACCGCGGCGAAGGCTTCGGCATGGCCGTTGCGGGCGAAGTGCCCGCCCGCCACCGCGATGCGCAGTCCCGTGGTGCCCGCGCCGAGAAGCCCCGAGACGGGCTCCACCGGCCGCCATTGCTGGGCGGGGTCTTCAGCATCCGCGCCCTGCAACGCGTCGTAGGCCAGCGCGAGGTCCGCGACGTCGCGCGCGAAGGGGCCGAGATGGTCGAAGCTGCCCGCGAACAGATAGGACCCGCTGCGCGACAGCCTTCCATAGGTCGGCTTGATCCCGAAGATCCCGCACAGCGACGACGGCACCCGGATCGAGCCGTTGGTGTCGGAGCCGAGGGACAGCGGCACCATCCCCGCCGCCACCGCCGCCGCCGATCCGCCGGAGGAGCCGCCCGCCATCCGCGTCGTGTCGTGCGGGTTGCGCGACGGGCCGTAATGGCTGTTCTCGGTCGTGAAGCCGTAGGCGTACTCGTCCATATTGAGCGCGCCGAGGCAGACCGCCCCGGCGGCCTTGAGCTTCCGCACGAGGAAGGCGTCGCGCGAGGCGGCGGGCCGGCCCTTCTCGATGATGGAGCCCGCGAGGGTGGTGATCCCCTCGAGATCGAAGAGGTTCTTCACCGCATAGGGCACGCCGGCGAGCGGGCCGGGGTCGCGGCCCGCGGCGATGGCGGCGTCCACCGCCGCGGCCTCAGCACGGGCGCGGGCGGCGGTGACCTCGGTGAAGGCGTTGCAGGTCGCGTCGCGCGCGGCGATGTCGGCCAGCGCCTGCTCGGCGAGGTGGGCCGCCTTGGCCTTGCCGGCGTGGATCGCAGCGGCGGTCTTCGCGGCGGAGATCATGCGCCGCTTCCCTTCGGCATCTCGCGCCCCGCGACATAGACCGGCGCGGCCTCGTCGGCCGGGGTCACGGGCATGCCCTCCACCACGGCCGCCATGCGGGCGGCGAGCTTCAGGTTGAAGGCGACGCCCGGCAGGTGGCGCGGCTCCAGCGGCAGGCCGACCGCGGCTGCGGCGGCCTTCGCATAGGCTTCGGCGTCGAACTCTGTGCTCATGCGGCAGCCATCGCTCCGGCGGTCAGCGGGAAGTGGCAGGCGACGCGACGCCCGCCGGGAAGCTCATGCACGGGCGGTGCCGCGCGTGCGCAAAGATCCTGCCCGATCGGGCAGCGGCCGTGGAAGCGACAGGCCTGCGGATCGGGGTCGATGGGGCTGCGCGGCTCGCCGGAGAGGCGCACCCGCTCCTCCCCCTTGCGGCGACCGGGCACCGAGACGGCGCCGACCAGGGCGCGTGTGTAGGGATGCGCCGGCGCGGCGAACAGCGTCTCGGCTGCCCCTTCCTCCACCACCCGGCCGAGATACATCACCAGCACGCGGTCGCAGAGCAGCCGCACCACGTTCAGGTCGTGGCTGACGAAGACGTATGCCGCGCCGGTGCGCGCCTGCAGCGACCTCAGCAGGTCGAGGATCACCACCTGCACCGAGACGTCGAGCGCGCTCGTCGGCTCGTCCAGCACCAGCAGCGCGGGCTCCGTCGCCACCGCGCGCGCGATGCCGACGCGCGCCTTCTGACCGCCCGAGAGCTGGTGCGGGAAGCGGCCCAGCAGCTCCGCGGGCAGGCCGCAGAGCGCCGCGGTCCGCTCCACGCGCGTGCGGAGCTCCGCCCCGGACAGGCGGGAGAGCTGACGCAGCGGCCGGGCGATGGCCTCGAAGGCAGTGTGCCGCGGGTTGATCGAGCCCTCCGCATCCTGGAAGACCATCTGGATCGCGGCGCGCGGCGGCATCGCGCCAGGGCGCGTGGAAGGCATCGCGCCAGGGCGGGTGGCAGGGATCGCACCGAAGCGCTTCGCGGGGATGGCGCCGATCTCCTGCCCGCCGAGCCGGATGCTGCCCTCCGTCGGGTCGAGCAGCCGCGCCAGCAGCCGGGCAAGGGTGGACTTGCCGCAGCCGGATTCGCCGACGAGCCCCAGCGTCTCCCCCGCGCGCAGAGTGAAGGACACGTCCTCCACCGCATGCAGGAAGGACGGCGCGGCGCGGCGGCAGGGCAGCATTCCGCCGCCGCCCATCGGGAAGCGCTTCTGCAGCCCCTGCACCTCGAGCAGCGCGGTCACAGCGGGTGCCGGCAGGCGACCATGCGCCCGTCCTCGGAAAGATGGCGCGGCAGCGGCGGCACCGCGCAGCCCGGCTCCGCCCTCTCGCAACGGTCGAGGAAGCGGCAGGCCGGCAGGTCGCCGCGCCGCAGATCCGGCAGCCCGCCCGGGATGGCGGCGAGGTCGGACAGCGCCCGGCCCGGCTGCGGCGTGGCCGCGATCAGCTTCGCGGTGTAGGGGTGGCGCGGCGCGGCGAACAGATCGGCGGCAGGCGCCGCCTCCACCACGTGGCCGGCGTGCATCACCGCGGTGCGGTCGCAGTATTCGCTGGCCAGCCCGAGGTCGTGGGTGATCAGGACGGTGGCCATGCCGCGCGCCCGGGCAAGGCCCAGCACCAGGTCCATGATCACCGCCTGGGTGGTGACGTCGAGGCCGGTGGTCGGCTCGTCGGCGATCAGCAGCGCCGGGCGGCAGGCGAGCGCAAGCGCGATGCCGACGCGCTGGCACATCCCGCCCGAGAGCTCGAAAGGATAGGCCTTGGCGCGCCGCACGGGATCGGGGATGCCGACCTCGGCCAGCAGCGCGGCGGCGCGGGCCGGCGCCTCGGCCCGGGTCACGCCGCCATGACGCACCAGCACGTCGGCGATCTGCATGCCCACCTGGCGGATCGGGTTCAGCGCCGCGCGCGGGTTCTGGAAGATCATGGACAGTTCGCGGCCGCGCAGGTCGGCCATCTCGCGCTCCGACGCGGCGAGGATGTCCATGCCGCCGAAGGTGATGCGGCCGGCCGTGATCCGCGCGGCGGGGTCGAGCAGGCGCATCACGGCATAGGCGGTGACGGACTTGCCCGACCCGCTCTCCCCCACCACGCCGAGGCATTCGCCGCGATGGACCTGCAGCGAGACCTCGTCGAGCGCATGGACGGTGCCGGAGCGCGTGCGGAACTGCACCGACAACCCCGCGACGTCGAGCACGGGAACGCGTGGCGGCGCGGCACGCGCGGTGGCCGCAGGGGCGAGGGCGGCGGCATCCGTCAAGTGCGCCTCCGCGGGTCCACGATGTCGCGCAGCCCGTCTCCAAGCAGGTTGAAGGTGAACACCGCGAGCATCAGCGCGAGGCCGGGAAACAGCGCGATCCACCACTCGCCGGAGACGATGTAGCTCGCGCCCTCCGCCACCATGATCCCCCATTCGGGCGTGGGCGGGCGGACGCCGAGGCCGATGAAGGAGAGCCCCGCGCAGTTGAGGATCGCATAGCCCAGGCTCAGCGAGACCTGCACCATCATGATCGGCAGTAGATTCGGCAGGATCTCGTTCAGCAGGATGCGGCCCTCCGAGTAGCCGGAGAGCCGCGCGGCCTCCACGTACCCGGCGTTGCGGCGCGTATTGGCCTCGGTGCGCGAGATGCGGACATAGAGCGGAAAATTCACCACGGCTGTGGCGATGACGATGTTCGCCACCGTGTTGCCCATCGCGGCGACGATCCCCATGGCGAGCACGAAGAGCGGGAATGCCATGACGGTGTCCGCAATCCGCCCGACCACCCGGTCCACCCAGCCGCCGAAGAATCCCGCCGCCGCCCCGGTCAGCGTGCCGATGACGAAGACGATGGCGACCGCCGCGAAGGCCATGCCGAGGTCGAGCCGCGTCGCCACGACCACCCGGCTGAACACGTCCCGCCCCACCGCATCCGTGCCGAACCAGTGCCGGGCGGAAGGCGGCTGCAGCGCCGGCCCCGCCGCGGCGATCGGGTCGAAGGGCACCAGCGCGGGCCCGACCAGCGCCGCCGCCACCAGCAGCGCGAACAGCCCGAAGGCGAGCGCCGTGACCGGGTTGCCTGACAGCATGTGGCGCGCATGGACGAGGCTGGCGCTCACGCCGCCACCTCCACGCGCGGGTCGATGACGCGATAGAGCAGGTCGATGGCGAGGTTCAGCAGGACGTAGAGGAACCCCATCGTCATCACGAAGCCCTGCACCGGCGCGTAGTCACTGACCAGCAGCGCCTCCACCGCGTAGCTGCCGATGCCGGGCCAGGCGAACACCTTCTCCACCAGCACATTGGCGCCGAGCAGGAAGGAGAAGACCATGCCGAGCGTCGTCACCACCGGCAGCAGCGCGTTCCGCAGCGCATAGGCGACGACGACCTTCCGGCGCGACAGGCCGTGCGCCCGCGCGGCACGGATGAAGTCGCTGCCCATCACCGCCAGCATGGACCCGCGCGTGATGCGCGCGATCGGCGCGACGGCGAAGATGCCGAGCGCGATGGCGGGCAGCGCGATCTGCTGCGCGGCGGAGACGAAGGTCTCGGCATCGCCTGCCAGCAGGCTGTCCACCAGGAAGAAGCCGGTGACGTAGGGCGGCGGCGAGGAGAAGGCGTCGAGCCGCCCGAGCGGCGCCGGCGCCCAGCCCAGCAGGTAGTAGAAGACGTAGATCAGCAGCAGGCCGGTGAAGAAGGCCGGCAGGCAGACGCCGAGCGTCGCCACGACCCGGCAGGCATTGTCGAGCCAGCCATTGGGCTTCAGCGCCGCCAGCACGCCGAGCGTGATGCCGACCGTCGCGGCGAAGAGCAGGCCGAGCAGCGTGAGCTCGGCCGAGGCCGGCAGGCGCGCGAGGATGTCGTGCAGCACCGGCTGCCCCGTCGTGATGGACACGCCCAGATCCCCGCGCGCGAGGTCGCGCAGGTAGAGCAGGAACTGCTCGTGGAGCGGTCGGTCGAGGCCGAGGGCCGCGCGGATCTGTTCCACCGCTTCCCGCGTGGCGGCGGGCCCGGCGAAATAAGCGGCCGGGTCGCCCGGCAGGGCGCGCGCCAGCAGGAAGGTGACGACGACGACGCCCGCCAGCGTCGGCAGCGCGGCGGCCATCCGCCGCGCCATCACCGCCAGCATCACGCCGTCTTCGACAGCGTGCGGTAGTCCAGCTGCCGGTGGAACCAGTAGCGATAGCCGTTGATCGAGTTCTGCATCGCCACGTTCAGCCAGGGCTGGAAGATCGGCACGCGCGGCACGTCCTGCCAGGCGAGCATGACGAAGCCGCGGATCGCGGCCTCGTAGGCGGCGCGGTCCTCCTCGAAGCGCGACCGGTCGATCAGCGCATCCATCGCCGGGTTCTTGTAGGAGCTGGTGTTGAAGATCGCGTCCTGGGAATGATAGGCCCAGTAGAAGAAGTAGTCGGGGAAGTTGAGCCAGCCGCCGAAGCCGTTCAGGAACAGGGGCAGCTCCTTCTTCAGCAGCTCGTTGCGCCAGTTCGCGCCGGGGATCTTGTTGATCGTGACCCGGATGCCGATGCGCCCCAGATTCTCCGCGATGGCCAGCGCCGCCGGCTCGCTCACCGTCGCCGTGCCGAGGTCGAAGGAGAGCGTGGTGTCGAAGCCGTTCGCCTGCCCGGCTTCCGCCATCAGTGCGCGGGCGCGTTCGAGGTTGGTGGCGAAGGGCGCGGGCTGCGGCCAGGTCGCGCTGGCAGGCTCCGCGGGCCCGCCGAACATCGGCGTGCCCTGACCGAACATCGCCTGCTCCATGATGCGCTCATAGGGCAATGCGAGTGCGACGGCGCGTCGCACGCGGACATCGGCGAAGGGCCCGCGCACCACGTTCATGCCGAGGTAGTTCAGCGCGTTCTCGACGGGCGTCGAGACGATCTTCAGCCGGCGCGACTGCTGCAGCTCCTGGAAATCCTTGGGCGGCAGGTCGAAGGACAGGTCGGCGTCGCCGCGCTCCAGCAGCGCGCGGCGGTTGCCGGCCTGTGGCACGATGCGCCAGATGACGCGTGCGAGCGCCGGACGCGGTCCGGAGGCCCACTGGTCGTTGCGCACGAACACCATCTCCTGGCCGGGAACCCAGCGCTCCATCCGGAAGGCGCCGGAGCCCGCCGGATTGGACCGCAGCCAGTTCATCGCCCAGGGGTCCTGCTCGGTCGCGTTGCGACGCGCGAGGGCGCTGTTGATGATCACCGGCACGGGAACCGCCAGGTCCGGCATGGTGAGCTTGTCGCGACGGATGAAGTCCACGCGGAAGGTGTGGTCGTCCACCACCACGAACTGCTCTCGCCGCTCCAGGCTGCCGGCGCCCATCTGGAAGGTCGGGAAGCCGCCGACGGTGACGGCGCGGTCGAAGCTCCACTTCACGTCCTGCGCGGTGACCGGCGTGCCGTCGTGGAAGCGCGCGTTGCGGCGCAGCTTGAAGGTGACGGACATGGGCCGCAGGTCCCATTCCTCGGCTAGCTCTGGCTCCAGCTTCTCGTAGTCGTAGTGGTCGTTGCCGCGCTCGTCCTTCTTCACGCCGAAGGTCATCAGCCGGTCGTAGACGTTCCAACTGGCCTCGTAGGCCGGGCGGTTGGCGCCGACGCCGTGGATGTCGGTGCTGTTGGGCGCGTTCTCGCTGACCACCAACAGCGTCTCGCGCCGACCCTGCGCGGCGGCGGGGATGAAGCCGGGCGCGGCCAGGGTGGCCGCACCGGCCATGGCGCCCTTCAGGGCTGTGCGACGGTCGATACGCATGGCGGGATGACCTCGGAACCGATCGGGCGTTGACGACCGCGCCGGTCGACGGGGTGTCCCGGCCGGGCGACGAATTACCGATGAGCAACAATCGTGCCGTGCTCAGACGGTGGACGGGCCATTGCCGCGGGGTGTGGCGGTGCCCCTGATCTGCCGCGCCGCGCAGCAGGCTGCCAGCTTTCGCGGCAGGGGCGCGCCCGTCGGCCAGAGCGGCGCGACCTACGGGCTTGCCAGCCTCGCGGCGGCAGGCTCTACCGCGCAGTCCTCCCCTCGTCCCTTCATGCGCACCGCCATCGGCATCGACTTCGGCACCACCAACAGCGTCGTCGCCGCACTGCGTCCCGACGGGCGCTGCGAGACGCTGCGCCACGCCACCGGCGAGGTGTTCCGCTCCGTGCTGTGCTTCGGCTCCGCCGCGGACGGGCGGCCGCGGCATGCCGCCGGGCCGCCGGCCATCGAGGCCTATCTCGACGACCCGCATGGCAGCCGGCTCATCATGTCGCTGAAGAGCTACCTGGCGCAGCGCAGCTTCACCGAGACGCGCATCCTCGGCCGAAGCTGGCGGCTGGAGGAGCTGGTGGCGCTGTTCCTGCGCGAGTTGCTCGCCCCATTCCGGGCAGAGCTGGACGGCGCGCGCATCGTGATCGGCCGGCCGGTCCGCTTCGTCGGCGCGTCGGAGGATGACGGGCTCGGCGAACGCCGCCTGCGCGCCGCCTTTGCGGCCGCCGGCATGCCGGATGTCGAGGTGGCGCTGGAGCCCGCCGGCGCGGGCCATCGCTTCGCGGCGGGGCTCGACCGGGCCGCGACGGTTCTGGTGGCCGATTTCGGCGGCGGCACCACCGACTTCTCCGTGCTGCGCTTCGATCCCGGCCCGCCGCGTCGCGTCACGGCGCTCGGCCATGCCGGCGTCGGGGTGGCCGGCGATGCCTTCGACTACCGCATCATCGATCACGCCGTGTCGCCCGCGCTCGGCAAGGGCAGCAGCTACAGCGTGATGGGCAAGCCGCTTCCGGTGCCGCCCGGCTGGTTCGCCAGCTTCGCGCGCTGGCACCTTCTGTCGCTCATGCGCTCACCGCGCATGCTGCGCGACATGGCCGAAGTGGCCCGCACGGCGGAGCACCCCGACAGGCTGCGCCGGCTGATCCGGGTGATCGAGGACGAGGCGGGCTACGCGCTCTACAGGGCGGTGTCGGAGGCCAAGGCCACCCTGTCGCACGCCGAGGAGACCACGCTGCACTTCGCCCATGCGGATTTCGTGCTGGAGGTGCCGATAAGCCGCGCCGCCTTCGAGGGCTGGATCGCGCCGGAGCTCACCAGGATCGCGTCCGCGCTGGACGCGTCCCTTGCCGATGCCGGCGTCACGCACGGGCAGATCGACCGCGTCTTCCTGACCGGCGGCACGTCGCTGGTACCGGCCGTGCGGCGGCTCTTCGAACAGCGCTTCGGCCCGCAGCGCATCGCAGCCGGGGGCGAGTTCGTCTCCGTCGCGGAGGGCCTCGCCCTGATCGCCGCCGAGCCGAGCTGACCGGCCGCAAGGCGCCGACCGACACCGGCCAGGCGCATGCGTCCGCAGTCGCGTGTTCGGCGGCGGCTCAGAACGGCGCGCGGAGCTGGACTGCGCCGCCGAGCTGGTAGGCGCCGTCCGCCACCTGACCGTAGAGCGAAGCGCCCACCACCAGGCCGGCGGCATTCGCCACCTCCACCCCAATCAGCGCATCCGCCCAGCTGCTCGGCACGGTCGAGCGCACGCGCATCGGCGGCACCACCGGCCCGGTCTCCACGAAGCTTGCCGTCGCCAGCGGCGACGGATCGGAGAGGTACTGCGTCAGGGCGAGCCCCAGCCGGGGCCGCACGACATGGCCGGCCCGTTCGAAGCTGGTGCTCCATTCCACGCCGGGCCGCAGCGCGACCGCTGTCTCCGACACCGCGCCGACCTGCAGCCGCCCGACGCCGCCCGTCTCGGTCAACGATCCGCTCCAGGCATGCACGGCATTGAGGTCGAGGCGCAGGCGCAGCGTTCCGCCCGCCGCCGCAAGCGCCTGCTCGGCCCGCAGCATGCCGCCCGCCTGGCCGATCCCGGCATCGCCGTTCGCCTGGCTGGTCTCGGTCGTGTAACGGCGCGTCGCGAGGCTCACCACGCCGCCATGGATCGCGGCGGTCAGCGAGAGGTCGCCGAAGCTCCTGCGCGCGAAGAGGCCGGCCTGGAACATCTCGCCGCGCGCCGTCCAGAGCCGGCCGCTGGCCCGCGCGGAGAGGCTGTCGTAGCCGACCCCGCCACCGAGCGCCCAGACCTCGGTGAGCTGCCGCTCGGCGTTGAGCACGAAGGACAGGCTGTCCTGCGTGTAGCCCAGCGTGGAGGCGTCGTTCTCCCGGCCGTAGCGCCAGCCCGTGAAGCCGGCGGCGACGCAGGCCTCGCCCAGCACCAGTCGCTCCGCCGCGCTGCGGCCGCGGCAGTCCAGCATGGTGCCGGCGAAGCGTGTCGCCGCCAGCGTGGCGGTCCAGAGATTCGCCGCATAGGCCTCCGGCGAGAGGCGGTCGAGCGCCAGGCCGTAAGCTTCCGTCGTGCCGGCATCGAGCAGGTAGAACAGGCTGGCGGGCACGGCGTCGGCGCCATGCAGCGTGGCCAGGTGGCTGGCCATGGCGAACTGCGCCGGCCGCAGCCCGGCCGCGACGGTGGCGTTCGCGAAATCCACCTCGTAGCTCAACGCGATGCTGCCGGATTCCAGACGGTACTGCGCGACGGCCGACGGCGTCACGCTCAGCTCGCCGAAGTCGAGCGGGCCGGTGCTGCGCAGCAGCGTGACGCGCTGGCGCCCGAGCCCGGCCTGGCCGAGATCGGCCAGCCGCACGACCAGGTCGCCGGCGAGCCGCGCGCTGCCGACCACGACGAGCGAATCGGCCGTGGTGGCGCGGTCGCGACGCGGCGGGACCAGGTCCATCACCATGCGGCCGCCATGCACCTGCAACAGGTCGCCAACCAGGCGGGTCTCGCCCACCCGGCGGGCGCCGCCGACCTCCAGCGTGCCGGCGTTGCGCAGCATGCCGCCCGCCCCGAGGATCAGCCGCGGCCCGGTGGCGAGCGTGCCGCCGGGCTGGTTCGCCACCGAGATCCGCGCGCCGTCGCCGGCTTCCATCTGGCCCACGATCAGGCCGGTGTTCGTCACCGTCGTCACCACCGTGCCGAACGGGTCGGCTACGCTGCGATCGGCGCGCAGCGCGACGCCGGAGGTGCCGCCCACGCTGGTGATCGTGCCGGCATTCGTCACCGTGTTAGCGCTGCCGTCCACGAGCCGGATCGCCGCCGCATTGCCGCTGCCGCCGGAGACAGAGCCGTCGGCCAGCACGGTGATGTTCATCGGCCCGCTGCCGCCATCGCCGGCGAAGCTGTTGGCGAAGATGCCGCTGGCGCCGTCACCGCTGGCGCTGACGCTGCCGGAGACGCTGACCGTGACACTGCCCGCCTGGCTGACGTTGCCGCCCGCGCTCTGGGCGAAGATCGCATGCGAGTACTGGCCGGTGGTGGCGACCTGCGCGCCGTTGGTCAGCGCGACCCCGACATTGCCGGCACTGCCTGTCCCGCCGGTGGAGCCGACGCTGTAGCCGCAGGGCGAGGTGGTGCAGCTGGTCGCCGTCTGGCCCGAGACGCCGCCGCCGCCGCCCACGCTCTGCGCGAAGACGCCGATTGCGTCGCTGCCGGTGGTGGTGACCCTGGCGGCTTCCAGCGTCACCTGCACGGCGCCGCCGCTGCCGCTGCCGGCCACGGCACCCGGGGAGACACCGGTGCTGAGCGACGGCGCCTTGGCGGGATAGACGGTGTCGATCAGCCCAACGCCGGTGCCGCCCGCCTCGCCGCCGCCGCCGCCCACGCTCTGCGCGAAGATGCCATAGGCCCGCCCGCTGCCCGCGGTGGCGACGCTCGCATAGGCGACATAGACGTTGACGGTGCCGCCATTCCCGGCGGATCCGCCGGCGCCGCCGAAGGGCAGGTTGACCAGCGGCGTGTAGAGCCCGACGCCGCCGCGGCCGCCGCCGCCGCCCACGCTCTGCGCATAGATCGCCGGCGCGTTCGCGCCCGCGGTCAGCAGGCCCCAGTCAGTGTGGGTGACCAGGACTGCGCCGCCGTCGCCGCCGACCCCGCCCTTGCCGCCCACCGTGACCGCGAGCGTCGTCAACGGGAAGGTGGTGGCCTGCGACCCTCCGCCGCCGGTGCCGCCGCCCCCGCCCACGCTCTGCGCGAAGATGCCGATCGCATCGTCCGCCGCCGTCTTCAGCGTGGCCGCGTTGGAGACGGTAACGGCGCCGCCACGGCCGGAACCGCCGCCCATGCCACCCACCGCGACGTTCAGCGAGGCCTGGAAGGTGCTGAGGCTGGGCTGGTTCACGCCGAGCGCATAGGCCGCTGCGGAGCCGCCATCGCCGCCGCCGCCGCCCACGCTCTGCGCGAAGATGGCATGTGCGCTCGTCCCGAAGGTGTTGACCTGGCCGGTGTTCTGCACGCTCACCGCCCCGGCATCGTTGCCAGGCCCGCCCTGCCCGCCGACCGCGACTGCGATATTGGCGACATTGCTGTTGTTGTAGAGGAAGCTCGACACCGAGGTGGAGGCGCCGCCCCGGCCGCCGCCGCCGCCGACGCTTTGCGCGACGATGCCGAAGGCCTCGGTCTGCCAGGTGCGGATGAAGCCGGAATTGGTGACCTGCACGGTGCCGCTGGTGCCGCCGTCGCCACCCGCGCCGCCCACGGCGACCGAGATGTTGAAGGAGCTGCCCTGGGCGATGAAGCTCGGCACCAGCAGGCTCGCAGCGCCTCCCGTGCCGCCGCCGCCGCCCACGCTCTGCGCCAGGATGCCATAGCTGCCGACCGGGCTCTGGTAGCCGGTCGGCACGGTGGTCGGCGGCGGCGTGGAGGAGGGGGTCGTCGCGGTGGAAATCGCGCCGGTGTTGGTCACGGTCACGTCCCGCCCGTTGCCGCCACCCGCCCCCTGGTTTCCGACCGAAACCTGGATCGTGCCGGCCTTGTTCGTGAAGATGCTGGATGACGCGCCGACCCCCACCGAGGTGGCCTGGGACGCGCCGCCGCCGCCGCCGATGCTGCGCGCGATGATGCCGGCCGCGGCGTTACCCTGCAGGGTGATGCTGCCGTGGTTCGTCACCGTCACCGTGTTGCCGTCCGCCCCGCTGCCGCCCACGCCGCCAACGGTCACCGTCGCCTTCGCCGTGGTCAGGGCGGCGGTGACGAGGGTGAGCGCCGCGCTGCCGCCGCCGCCGCCGATGCTCTGCGCGAGGATCCCGTGCGAAGCGCTGCCGCTCGGCGCATCTCCCGCATTGGCGGGCGCCTGGCCGGTGGAAATGGCGGCGGTGTTGGTGACGCTGACCGCGCCAGAGGTCGCGCCGGTGCCGCCATTGCCGCCGACCGCGCCGGTCAGCCCGATGCTCGTCAGGTTGGAGGTCGGGTCGGACAGCGAGAGCGAGACGGTGTAGGCCGCGTTGCCGCCACCGCCGCCGAGGCTCTGCGCGATGATGCCGGGCGACTTGTCGGCCAGGGTGACGATCTGGCCGTCGGCATTGACGGTGACATTGCCGCCCGCACGCCCGACGCCGCCGCTGCCGCCAGCAGTGATGCCGAATACCGCGGCCATCGAACTCGACCCGGTGGCGACGTTGATGTTCGCGATGTAGCCGGCATTGCCGCCGCCGCCGCCGTGGCTCTGCGCAGAGATCGCCGCGGACTGCGCGCCATGCGTCGTCAGCGTGCCGGTGCTGGTCACCGTCACCGCATCCGCCGTGCCGCCACCGCCACCGGATTGGCCGATGTTGATCGAGCCGGCGATCGAGCCGCCCGGGCTCGCCGCCGCGGTGATGCTGGCGATGCCGCCGGCATTGCCGCCGCCGCCGCCCTGGCTCTGCGCCAGGATCGCCTCGGAGCTCGGGCCCCAGGTGGTGATGGCGCCGGTGTGGGCGACGGACACCGTGCTGGCGTTGCCGCCCGATCCGCCGGCCCCGCCCATAGCCGCGCCGACCGACAGGGCGCCGCCGTAGCTGGCGGTCATGCTGAGCATGCCGGCCCAGCCGCCAGCGCCGCCGCCGCCGCCGATGCTCTGCGCCAGGATGCCCTGGCCGCCGGAATCGGTCCCGAGCGCGGCATTGGCCGGGCTCGAGGTGATGAGGTCGCCGGTGTTGGTGACGCTCACGGGCCTGCCGTCGCCCGCCGAGCCGCCGTTGCCGCCGAGCGCGACAGCGGCGGTGATGCCGCCGCCCGTCGTCCCCGAGACCAGGTTCACCGCGGCGGAGACCGCGACGCTGCCGGCGCCGCCGCCGCCGCCCACGCTCTGCGCCACCAGCGCCCGCGAATTCGGCCCCGTGGCGGAGATGTTCGCGGTGTTGGTCACCACCACCGTGCCGGCGGAGCCGCCGGTGCCGCCGGAGGCGCCGACGCTGACGCCGAAATTGGCGCCCGGGTTGAGCCCGAAGGTGCCGGAGGCGGCGAAGCCGGCATTGCCGCCGCCGCCGCCCAGGCTCTGCGCCAGCAGCCCGTCGGACCGCGCGCCGGCGGTCAGGATCGGGGCGGAGCTGACCACCGCCACGGTGTCGCTGCTCCCGCCGCCGCCGCCGCCGCCGCCGACGGCGACGGCAAGGCCGCCGACACCGAGGTTGAGGGTGCCCGCCACGCTGAAGCCGCCGACGCCGCCACCGCCGCCGATGCTCTGCACCGTCAGCCCCGCGGAATCGGCGCCCTGCGTACGGATCGTCGTGTTGGACCAGGCGCTGGCGGTGCTGCCATGCCCGCCATTGCCGCCGCTGCCGCCCATGGCGAAGGTGCCGGACACGCCATCGGAGCCGGCGAAGGACAGCGCGAAGCCGCCGCGGCCACCGCCGCCGCCGATGCTCTGCACCGTGACGCCCGGCGACTTGTCGCCGGAGGTGGTGACGAAGCTGCAGCAGTATTGCGGATCGCTCTGGTTGGTGTAGCTGGCCGTCCCGCCCGACCCGCCATTGCCGCCGCTGCCGCCGATGGCAACGCTGGCGGCGGCGTAGATGCCGGGGGCGACGTCCACCGCGAAGCCGCCATGCCCGCCGCCGCCGCCGATGCTCTGCACCGTGATGCCGGGCGACTGGCTGCCGAAGGTGGTCACGCTGGGCTGCGACGCGCCGACCGCGGCCAGGGAGACGACGGCCTGCTGCCCGTCGCCACCATCGCCGCCGGCGCCGCCAACCGCAGCCGAGACCCAGCCGCCGCTGCCCGCCGCCATGCCACCTGCGCCGCCGCCGCCGCCCAGGCTCTGCGCCAGGATGCCGTCGGATTGCGTGAGGTAGGTCGTGATGGAGCCCAGGGCCAGCCCGACGCTGACCGGACCGCCATTGCCGCCGCCGCCGCCGGTGCCGCCCACCGAGAACCAGCCCCCGGTCGAGCCGCCATGGCCGCCGCCGCCGCCGATGCTCTGCGCCACGATCCCGCGCGAGCAGCCGACGCCGCAGCCCGGGTTCTCCGACGCCACGATGGGGCCGGTGGGGGCGGCGCCGGTGACGATGGTGCCGGAGACGCTGACCGTGACCGACCCGGCCGGGGAGGCCTGCGAGCCCTTGCCGCCGACCGCGGCGATGACGCTGCCGGCGTTGCCGCCATTGCCGCCGGCGCCGCCGATGCTCTGCGCATAGACGGCCGGGGAATCCGGCCCCGAGGTGGTGAGGCTGCCGCTGCTGAAGACGGTGACGTTGCCGGCGAAACCGCCATTGCCGCCCGCGCTGCCCTGCGCGAAGAAGGCGCCGAAGCCGCCGCCGCCGGTGCCGCCGCCGCCGCCCGCCGACTGCGCCGCGATGGCCGGCGAGCTGCCGCTCATCGTGCGGATCGCGGCGTTGGACTGGACATACACGCTGCCGCCCGCGCCGGCGCTGCCGCCGGCCGCGCTGAAGGCGACGAAGCCGTAGTTGTTGCCGGCGGCGCCGCCATGCCCGGCCGTACTGTGCGCGATCAGTCCGGGTGAATCGGCGCCCGCGGTCTCGATGCGGCCGCCCGCGACGGTCACGCTGACGTCGCGCGCCGTGCCGCTGTCGCCGCCCGATCCGCCGCCGCCGGTGAAGAAGCCGCCATTGCCGCCATTGCCGCCGACGCCGCCCAGGCTGAAGGCGCCGAGGCCGGCCGAGTTCGACCCCTGCGTGGTGATCTGCACGGTGCCGAGCGTGGCGGTGACGGCGCCGGCATAGCCGCCTGCGCCGCCGCGGCCGCCGGAGCTGAAGGTCTCCCCCGCGCCACCCGTGCCGCCATTGCCGCCCTCTGAGATCAGCTGGATGCCCGGGCCGGAATCGAGCGTGGTCGCGACCTCGAAGGTGGTGCCGGGCTGGGCGGTGAAGGTCACGCCCTGGCCCGCACCGCCCGTGCCGCCGTTGCCGCCGCTGCCCAAGGCGCCGTAGCCGCCACCGCCCCCGCTGCCGCCCGAGCTCAGGGCGAGCAGGGCAGTCTGGTTGCCGGCCACCACCCAGCTGGTGTTCCCGATCACCGAGACGACGCCGCCCGGCGCACCGGTGCCGCCCCCGCCGCCATCGATCGGGCCGTTCCCGCCGGAGCCGCCCCGGCCGCCGGTGGATTGCACGCTGACGGCCGCCGCGCCGCTCGTGGTGATGGCCTGGACGATCTGGACGTAGCCGCCGGCTGGCGGCTGCCCGTTGACCGTGGCGCCGAGCGTCAACTGCAGGTCGCGCGTCATGTAGCCGTCGCTGCCGCGGCCGCCATCGGAATCGCTGCCGCCGCTGCCGGTCCGGCCGCTGGCGATCAGCGACACCGCGGGAAGCGTTGCGCTGCCGGCGAGGACAGGACTGTTGAGCGTGACGGCGAGCACGGGCAGCGGGGTGGCGCTGCTGCTCCAGGAACGCGTGCTCTGGCCTGTGGCGCTCATCAGCACGCCGGTGGCGGTGCCGTTCGACAGAAAGATCAGGTGTGTCGGGTCGGAAAAGCTGATGGCGAAGCCGCGCGCGTCGCCCGCGGCCAGCGTCGCCGCGACGCTGCCGCCGATGTTGGCGCTGAGCGAGGTGGCCACGAAGCCGGTGGCATTGGTCGGAACGGTGCCCGCGGGGCTGCTGACGCCGGTGAAGGTGATCCCGGCGGCCTGGTTGCCGGCGCATTGATACACCGTGGTCCCGCTGATCGGCGTGCAGGCGTCGTTGGCCAGGGCAGCGCCGCCGAGCCACAGCGGCAGGCCGGCCGCGAGCGCCATGCGCGCGCGGATGACCGGCCGCGCCCCAACCTCGCCGTTGGCGTCCATCGCCGCCCTCCGCGGGAGCTTCGTGCTCCCGCCCCGAACGCGCGCGCGCGGTCGGACCGGCGCAGTCGCTATCGCAACCACGATGGCTCCAAACGTGTGAACCTGCAACAATTCTGATACGGATTGGTCCGTGTCACTGCAGGTGACGTGCCGCCGGCGCGGATCAGGCCGCCGGCGGAGACCCGCCTCGACTCATTTGCGACGGTGTCGCGGGACCGGGAGCGGGAGCGCACGATGCGAGCGACAGGTCACGCTGCCATGCGCCGTCCCCGGCCGAACGCCCGACGTGGAGCGACGCCGCATGGCAGCGGCAGTGCGGGCTCCACCGATCCGTGGACGGCAACGCGCCGGCGGTACAAGGGCGCTCGGATCCCCCGCCCGTCGCAGGGGACCGTCGGGGTTCCGCCGGTCGACCGCGGCGGGGCGACGGCTTCCTCGCGGCAGCAGCTCAACCTGTCGGGCCGAGGCTGCGCGCCAGGACATAGGCGGCGACGAGCAGGATCAGCCCGGCGAAGACCTTGCCGAGCAGGCCGCGCCGGCGCGACAGAGCGCGCCCGATCCGCGCCCCGATCAGGCTTCCGGCGACGCCCCCGGCAACGAAGACGGCGGCCAGGCCCCAGTCCACCAGCCCCGCGACGGCGTAGCTGCCGGCCGTCGTCAGGCCGAAGGCTGTCACCGCGACGAGCGAGGTGCCGACCGCCTCGAGCATCGGCATGCCGGTGGCGAAGACCAGGCCGGGCACGATGAGGAATCCGCCGCCGATCCCGAAGAAGCCCGACAGCGCGCCGACGGCGAAGCCCGTGCCGACCAGCGCCGGCGCGTTGCCTCGGCTCAGCCGCACGCGCCGGTCCTCGTCCGGCTCGCGTCGCCGCAGCATCAGCAGGGCGACGGCCACCATCATCACGGCGAAGGCCGCGAGCAGCGCCTGCCCGTCCACCGTCTTGCCGAGCCGCGCGCCCGCCAGGGCTCCGACCACGCCCGCACCGCCGAAGACGGAGGCGCACGGCCAGCGCACATTGCCCGCACGCGCGTGGTTCAGCAGGCTGGCCGCCGCGTTCGCCGCAACGGCGACCGCGCTGGTGCCGATGGCCAGATGCGGCTCTTGCACGCCGACCAGATAGACCAGCAGTGGCACGGCCAGGATCGATCCGCCACCGCCCACCAGTCCGAGCGAGAAGCCGACCAGCACGCCGGACGCGGCGCCGAGCAGCATCTGGATCGTCGAGAGCGTCAGCATGGCACGAGACGTTCCGCCCGCAGCGCCAGGGGCGCGGCGGCTGCTTCAGTATCGAGAAGCCCAGGCCCACCGCGCAGCGGCGAGCCGGGCCCGGGGTCAGGAGGTGACCGGCGCGTCGCCGGCCGGCCTGTTCCATGGCATCGCGCGCAGCAGGCGAGCCAGGCCGCAGGTGCCGGTGACGCCGGCGAAGACCAGCCCCAGGCCGACGAAGCCGGCCAGCGCGTAGAAGGCCGGCGCGACGAGCACGCCGAGCACCACGCCCAGCACCACCATCGAGCCCGCGGCGATCTGAACCTGGCGCATGAGCTCGAGCGGCTGGCGGCGGTCGACCGCGACGGGCAGTCCGGCGCGCTTCCAGGCCTCGAGCCCGCCCTCGACCACATAGGCCTCGCAGGCGCCCGCCGTGGCGGCGAGCCGGCCGGCATGGCCCTGGGTCCGCGCGCCCGAGCGGCAGTGGAACAGCACGGGCCTGCCCGCCGGCAAGGCGAGCCGCGTGTCGCCGAGGCGGGACAGCGGCAGGTTCCGTGCACCTGGGATGCGCTCCCGCGCATGCTCGTCGGGCTCGCGCACGTCCACCATCGTCGCCCCTTCGCCGAGCAACTGGGCAGCCTGTTGGGGAGTGATGCTCTTCAGCATAATGGCGCTCTCCTGGGATCAGCGGACAGGCGGGCAGTAGAGCTCCCGCAGGAGGTCCAGCACGCGGGCCACCTTGGGATCGGCGATGCGGTAGAAGATCGCCTGCGCATCGCGCCGCGTCGCCACCAGCCCGTCATCCCTCAGCAGGGCGAGGTGCTGCGACAGCGCGGACTGGGAGAGGCCAAGCGCCTCCGCCAGCGCGCCGACGCCGACCTCGCCCTCGACGGCCAGGTGGCAGAGCAGCAGCAGCCGGTTCTCGTTCCCGAGCAGACGCAGCAGGCGCGCCGCCTCGGATGCCTTCTGCTGCAACTCGTGAAGCTCGGCTTTCGGGCCACCGCTGCGGCGCATCGCGGTCGCGCTCATCGGTCCTCGGCCGCCCCCAAGTTAAGATGTGATCGATTTAGTGAGTTCTTATATGATCCGCAAGACCAAAGTTTGATCCGAGAAGGCGGCCATCCCGGCTCCCATTATGCGACCCCTCTGCGACGAACTGACCAACACCGTCAGCTACCTCGCCTGGGATCCTGTGACGAAGGACGGCGCGGTGGTGGAACCGGTGCTCGACTGGGACCACAGATCCGGCACGGCCGACACCGCGTTCGCCGACCGCATCCTCGCCGCTGCGCGGGACAAAGGAGCGGACAGCCGCTTGGTGCTGGAGACCCACGCCCAAGCCGACCACCTGACGACCGCGCCCGACATCAAGGCGAGGACTGGCGCCCCGATCGGCATCGGCGAGCACATCGCAGCGGTGCAGGGCATCTTCCGTCCGGTCTTCGACGCGCAGGACCTCAAGCCCGCAAGCGGCGACTTCCACCGACGGTTCCGCGGCGGGCGCAAGGTGGCACACGAAGCCGGGGCGCTGCCGTCGCAGCGTATCGTGCAGTGGGCGCGCGCTGCGTGATTCGCGACCCGCACCTGCGCCAAAGGCAGGACAGCGGCCACGGGGCGAGGGTGGCCGCTTGCTGTGGATCAAGGCAGGCGCTCTCCCGGTGTGGGAACGTGCACCTTACTCATTGAACCTTCCCGCCCAGGAGAGAGACGATGACGCGCAATGTCGGTGGCGTGGACAGGTGGCTCCGGATGGGGGCGGGTCTCGTCCTGCTCGCGCTGGGCGCCTTCGGACCGCTCGGCTGGTGGGGCTTGGTCGGCCTGGTGCCGCTCGGCACCGCGCTGGTCGGCTTCTGCCCGCTCTATCCGCTCATCGGGCTGAACACCTGCGCGCTCGACAAGCGCGCCGCCTGAACGCGGGCCGGCGCCCATGCGCTGGAAGCTCGCCGCCGGCACCGCGCTGATAGTGGCCGCTGCGGCGTCCGGTGGCTGGGCGCTGCGCTTCCGCCCGCTCGCGGTTCCCGTTGCCGCGATCGAGCGCGACGTGCCAGTGCGCGTCTTCGGCCTCGGCACGATCGAGGCGCGGATCAGCACTCGCCTCGGCTTCGAGGTCGCCGGCACCGTCGCGGAGCTCCGCGCGGACCACGGCGACCGCGTTCCGGCAGGAACCGTCCTCGCCCGCCTCAACGCCGCCGCGCAGGACGCCCGCGTGGCGAAGGCAGAAGCCGGGCTGCAGAGCGCCGAGGCGCTGCAGGGCCGGGTCGCCGCCGCACTGGAGCGCGCGACCGTCCTGTACAGTCAGAAGCGCGCCACAGCCCAGCGCCGCCGCGAGCTGGCCGGCCGCGGCACCACATCGCCCGAGCAGGCCGAGCTCGCCGAGACCGAGGCCGCCGCAGCCGCGGCCGACCTCGCCGTGGCCCGCGCCGATCTCGAGGTGGCGCGCGCGCAGCTC
>NZ_JAPSMD010000019.1 GCF_027856955.1 Falsiroseomonas oryzae
CGTCCAGCACGTCGAGCCGGGCGGCCTGGCGCGCGAGCTCCGCCAGCACGAGCTCCGCGAAGGGCTGCGCCTCCGCCGGCAGCTGCGCCAGCAGAGGCGCCGCGTCGTCGCGCAGGCGCAGGGCGTGCCGGCGCTCCAGCGCCGCATCGAGCAGCGCCGCCGCGCGATCGGGCGAGAGGTCGAGCAGCGGCCGCGTCACAGCTCCTGCACCTCCGCAACCCCGGGCAGCACCTTCATGGCCTGCATCAGCCGCGGCGAGACGTTGAAGCCGCCGGGCAGCGCGATCTCCACCTCCTGCCCCGGGCCGGTGACCGGCACCAGCACGACGCGCCCGCGCCCCCTGCCCTCACGTTCCAGCAGCGCGCGGATGTTGGGCACCGCCGCGGTCTGCTCCAGCCACAGCTTGATGCCGCCCGCGATGCCGGCCGCCGCCTTCTCCAGCGGCTCCACGTCCTGCGCGGTGAGCCGCAGGGTCTCGCCGTCCAGCCGCACGTCGGTGGTGACGAGCAGCGCGTTGCCCTCCGCCAGTTGGTCGCCGGCGCGGGCCAGCATCTCGCTGAAGAAGGTCACCTCGAAGGCGCCCTGCGCGTCCGACATGCGCACGAAGGCCATGCGGCTGCCCGACTTCGTCTTCATGCTGCGGCTTGCCACCACGGTGCCCGCCAGCTTGAGGCGCGTGCCGCCCGCCCGCGCGCGCTCCGTGATCTGCGCGGAGGAGACGACGCCGAGCTTCGCCAGCGCCCGCCTGTAGGTGTCCAGCGGATGCGCCGAGAGGTGGAAGCCGACCGCCTCCGCCTCGAAGGCCAGGCGCTCCAGCATCGGCCAGTCCTGCGCCTCCGGCAGGCGCAGCGGCGGCGGTGCGCTCTCCGCGCCGAACATGTCGCGCGTCGGGTTCATCCGGCGCTCCGCGGCTTCCTGCGCGGCGCGCAGGATCAGCTCGGCGCCCTGCACCACCCTGGCGCGGTTCTTCTCCAGCCCGTCGAAGGCGCCGGCCTTGGCCAGGTTCTCCAGCTGCATCTTGTTGAGCAGCTTCGCCTCGACGCGCCCGGCGAAATCCGACAGGGACGCGAAGGGTCCGCCCGCATCGCGAGCCTTCACCAGGTCCTGCATCGCCGCCACGCCGACGCGCTTGATCGCGCCCAGCGCGAAGCGGATCGCGACCTTGCCGTCCGCCTGCGTCTCCAGCACGAACTCCGCGCCCGAGCGGTTCACGTCCGGCGGCAGCACGGGAATGCCGAGCCGCGCGGCTTCCTGCATGTGCCCTGCGAGCTTCTCCGTCTTGTCCAGGTCGAGCGACATGGAGGCGGCGAGGAAGGCGACCGGATGGTTCGCCTTGAGATAGGCCGTGTGATAGGCGACCAGCGCATAGGCCGCGGCGTGCGACTTGTTGAAGCCGTATTCCGCGAACTTCTCCATCAGGTCGAAGATCTCGCCAGCCTTCGCCTCCGGCACGCCGTTCTTCACCGCGCCGTCCACGAAGATCCTGCGCTGCGCCTCCATCTCGCTGCGGATCTTCTTGCCCATCGCGCGGCGCAGCAGGTCGGCGCCGCCCAGGCTGTAGCCCGCCAGCTCCTGCGCGATCTGCATCACCTGCTCCTGGTAGACCAGGATGCCGTAGGTCTCCTCCACGATGTGGCGGATGGCCGGGTGCGGCGACTCCCAGGGCTCGCCATGCTTCCGCTGGCAATAGGCGGGGATGTTCGCCATCGGGCCCGGGCGATACAGTGAGACGGCGGCGATCAGGTCCTCGAAGCGGTCGGGGCGCATCATGCGCAGGCAGTCGCGCATGCCCTGGCCTTCGAACTGGAACACCCCCGCCGCGTCGCCCTTCGCCAGCATCGCGTAGCTCTTCGCGTCGTCGAGCGGCAGGGTGGCGAGATCCAGCTCGATCCCCTGCGTCCGCAGCAGCTCCACCGCGCGCTCCAGCACGGTCAGCGTCTTCAGGCCGAGGAAGTCGAACTTCACCAGCGACGCCTGTTCCACATGCTTCATCGAGTACTGTGTGATGAGCATGTCGGACCGCGGGTCCTTGTAGAGCGGCACGATCTCGACCAGCGGCTTGCGCCCGATCACCACGCCGGCGGCGTGGGTGGAGGCGTTGCGGTACAGCCCCTCCAGCTGCTGCGCCACGTCCAGCAGGCGCGCCACCTGCTCGTCGGTGTCGCGCATCTCCTGCAGCTTCGGCTCGCCCTCGATCGCCTGGGCCAGCGTGACGGGCTTGGCCGGGTTGAACGGGATCAGGGAGGCGATGCGGTCCACCTGGCCGTAGGGCATGCCCATCACGCGGCCGACGTCGCGCACCGCCGCCTTCGCCTGCAGCTTGCCGAAGGTGATGATCTGCGCGACGCGATCCGCGCCGTATTCGTTGACGACGTAGCGGATCACCTCGTCGCGCCGGTCCTGGCAGAAGTCGATGTCGAAGTCCGGCATCGAGACGCGCTCGGGGTTCAGGAAGCGCTCGAACAGCAGGCCGAAGCGCAGCGGGTCGAGGTCGGTGATCAGCAGCGCCCAGGCTGCGACGGATCCCGCGCCCGAACCGCGGCCGGGCCCAACCGGGATGGCGTTCTGCTTCGCCCACTGGATGAAGTCGGCCACGATCAGGAAGTAGCCGGAGAAGCCCATCTTCTCGATGACCGAGAGCTCATAGGCCAGCCGCTCGCGGTAGGTGGCGCGCTCCGCCTCCGGCGTCGCCTGGGCGTCGAGCCGCTTCTCAAGCCCCTCCCGCGCCATCGCCGCCACCGTCTCGGCTTCCGTCATGCCCGGGCGGACCTTGGGGCAGACCGGCAGCTCGGGCTTGCGGCTCTCGGCCATCACCGCGCAGCGGCGCGCGATGGCGAGCGTGTTGTCGCAGGCCTCCGGCAGGTCGGCGAACAGCGCGCGCATGGCATCTGCCGGCTTGAACCAGTGCTCCGGCGTGACGCGGCGGCGATCCTGCTCGGCCAGCACGCGACCCTCCGCGATGCAGAGCAGCGCGTCATGCGCCTCGTGCATCTTGGCCTCGGCGAAATAGACGTCGTTGGTCGCGACGATCGGCAGCCCCGCCTCGTCCGCCAGGCGCAGCAGCCCAGGGCCGATGGCGCGCTCGACGGCAAGGCCGTGGCGCTGCAGCTCCACCACCAGGTCGTCCGGGCCGAAGATCTCCTTCAGCTGCGCCAGCAGGCGCCGCGCCGCCTCGGCACGGCCTTCGCCGATCAGCCGGCCGAGCGGCCCCGTGCTGCCGCCGGTCAGCAGGATCAGCCCCTGCGCGTGCCGGCCCAGCGTCTCCAGCGTGATGCAGGGCTGGCCCGAGGGATCGCTGCCGAGGAACCCCGCCGAGGAGAGCCGCTGCAGGTTCTCGAGCCCGGTCTTGTCCCGCGCCAGTGCCACGATGGGGTCGGGCCGGTTGCGCTGCGGATCGGGGGCGCGCCCCGCTTCCTCAGTGGCAGACCGGCCCAGGAAGAGCTGGCAGCCCATGATCGGCTGGATGCCTTTCGCCGCGCAGGCCTGGGCGAATTCCAGCGCGCCGAACAGGTTGGCCGTGTCGGTCAGCGCCACCGCCGGCATCCCGGCCGCCCTGGCCAGCGCCGGCAGCTTCTCCGCCTTGATCGCCCCTTCGGAGAGCGAATAGGCGGAATGGGCGTGCAGGTGGACGAAGGAGCTGTCTGCCATCGCCCTGTCCTACCACGGAAGGCCGGCCGATTCGCGATCCGGGCCGGCGCGGCGGATCAGGCCTTCAATGGACCCGCCGCCCCCGGATGGCGTCATGCACGCCCACCGCCCAGTCGTGCAGCAGGCAGGCGCCGTCGGGCGACAGCTGGGCGAACACGTCAGACATGCGACAGATATCCTCGTGTTCCACCCGCTGCGGGTCAAGCAGATACACGCGCAGAACCTCGACAACGTCAGAAGGCTTCAGCCCCAGGACCAAGACTGGATAGGAATTCTCCAGCAGTATGCTCATGCAGGAACCCACGACACCGCGCCGTTCGCTACAAATGGCGACATTTCGGGAGACTATCAATCGCTTCCTGAGGCTGGCTGACCATTTTTCACACTTTGCGGCGATCACGCCAACGTCAGGTTGGGCCGCCAGGCGGGCCCGCTCCGGCGTCTTGCGGATCCAGATATGGGGGGTTGGCGCGGACCGTGCCGGCCCGGTCAGTGCAGCTTGACGCGCGGTTCCGTGCGCCGGCTCAGCAGCCGCCCGACCGAGGCGAGCGCGGTCTTCGGCACCCCATGCAGCGCCCGCTGGTGCATCTTGTAGAGCGAGCGATACATCAGCCGCGCGAAATAGCCCTCCACCATCAGGCTCTTGCCGACCAGCACGCCCATGAGGCTGCCGACGGTGGAATAGTGACCCAGCGAGACCAGGCTGCCGAAGTCGCGATAGGCGAAGGGCTGCAGCGCGTCGCCGCGCAGCTTGCGGCGGATCTGCCGCAGCACATGGCTCGCCTGCTGATGCGCCGCCTGGGCGCGTGGCGGCAGGAAGCCGCCCGGGCCGGGGCCGGGGCAGGCCGCGCAATCGCCGATCGCGAAGATGTCCGGGTCGCGCGTGGTCTGCAGCGTGGGCAGCACGGCCAGCTGCTGCATGCGCGCCAGTTCCAGCCCGTCGAGCTCGGCCAGCACCGGCGGGCCCTTCACACCGGCCGACCAGACGACGAGCTCCGATTCCAGGAAGCGGCCATCCGCCAGTTGCACGCCTTCGGCGGTCACCGCGCTCACCCGTGTGCCGGCGAGCACCGCCACGCCCAGCCCCTCCAACAGCTTCGTCGCGGCCTCCGACAGGCGTTCCGGCAGGGCGGGCAGGATGCGCGGCGCGGCCTCGATCAGCGTCAGCCGCAGGTCGCGCTCGGGGTCGATCCGGTCCATGCCGTAGGCGACGAGCTGGCGCGTCGCGCGGTGCAGCTCCGCCGCCAGCTCGGTCCCGGTCGCACCGGCGCCGATGATCGCGACATGCAGCTGGCCCGGGCGGATCGGCTCGGCCTGTGTCTGCGCGCGGATGCAGGCGTTCAGCAGGCGGCGGTTGAAGCGCCGTGCCTGGTCCGTGGTCTCCAGCGGGATAGCGTGGTCGCGCACGCCGGGCGTGCCGAAATCGTTCGTCGTGCTGCCGATGGCGATGACCAGTGTGTCGTAGGGCTCGTCCCGGCCCGGCGTCACCTGGCGGCCATCCTCGTCGAAGGTCGGGCCGAGCCGCACGATCTTCGCCGCGCGATCCAGCCCGATCAGCTCGCCGTAGCGATAGGTGAAGTGGTGCCAATGGGCCTGCGCCAGGTAGTCCAGCTCGTGGTCGTCCACGTCCAGGCTGCCGGCAGCGACCTCGTGCAGCAGCGGCTTCCACAGGTGGCTGCGCGCGCGGTCCACCAGCGTGACCTTCGCCTGGCCGCGCCGCCCGAGAGAGTCGCCCAGCCGTGTCGCCAGTTCCAGGCCGCCCGCGCCGCCGCCGACCACGACGATGCGGTGCGGCGTGGCACCGGCGGAGGAGGCTGGATCGGTCATGGCGCGCATCCTACACGAGGCCCGCGCGGGGACAGTGCAATTCTCGGGCCGATACGGCGGGTCGGCCCTGCCGCCCTCAAGCCGGCACGACGTGCCCGTCGCGCAGCGTCACGACCCGGTCCATGCGCGCGGCCAGCTCCGGGTTGTGTGTGGCGATCAGCGCTGCGACGCCGTGCTGCCGCACGGCCTGCAGCAGCTCCTGGAAGACGCGGTCGGCAGTGCCGACATCGAGGTTGCCGGTTGGCTCGTCGGCCAGCAGCACCCGCGGGCGATTGGCCAGGGCGCGCGCGATCGCGACGCGCTGCTGCTCGCCGCCCGAGAGCTTGCCGGGCCGATGCTGCTCCCGCCCCGCCAGGCCGAAGGCGTGCAGCAACTCGGTCGCGCGGGCATGCGCCGCGCCGCGCGCGGTGCCGGCCGCCATCTGCGGCAGCGCGACGTTCTCGACCGCGGTGAACTCCGGCAGCAGGTGGTGGAACTGGTAGACGAAGCCGATGGTGCCGCGCCGGATCGCGGTGCGCTGGTCGTCGGACAGCGTGCCGGCCGCCTGGCCTTCCACGAAAACCTCCCCGCCGTCCGGCCGTTCCAGCAGGCCGGCCAGGTGCAGCAGGGTGGACTTGCCGGTGCCGGAGGGCGCGACGAGCGCCACGATCTCGCCGGCGTGCAGCGTCATGTCGGCGCCGGTCAGCACCGGCAGCTCGCCGGCCTCGGTGCGGAACCGGCGCTGCACGCCGCGCAACTCCAGGGGCAGCGCGTCACTCATTCCGCAGCGCTTCCACCGGATCAGTCCTCGCCGCGCGCCAGGACGGGTAGATCGTGGCCAGCAGGCTGAGCCCGAGGCCCATGCCCACCACCCGCGCCACTTCCCACGGGTCCACCACCGCGGGCAGGCGGGAGAGGAAATAGACCTCCGGACTGAACAGCTCCGTCCCGCTCAGCGCCTGGATCGCCTGGCGGATGCTCTCGATGTTGGCGCAGAAGGCGATGCCAATGACGAAGCCGATCAGCGTGCCCGCCACGCCGACGGAGGCGCCGCACAGCAGGAAGATGCGCAGGATCGCGCCGCGCGTGGCGCCCACGGTGCGCAGGATCGCGATGTCCCGCCCCTTGTCCTTCACCAGCATGATCAGCGAGGAGACGATGTTGAAGGCCGCCACCAGGATGATCAGCGTCAGGATCAGGAACATCACGTTCCGCTCCACCTGGACGGCGGCGAAGAAGCTGGAATTGGCGTCCTGCCAGTCCAGGATGCGGACCGGCGTGGCGCCCAGCGCGGCGCGGATCGCCCGCGTCACGGCGCGCACCTCGGTCGGGTCCTGCACGAAGACCTCCACCTGCGTCGCCGTGTCGCCGGTCTGGAAGAAGGTCTGCGCGGCCGGCATCGGCAGGAAGACGAAGCTGCTGTCGTATTCGTGCATGCCCACCTGGAACAGCGCGACGACGGTATAGGCGCGCACCCGCGGCACGGTGCCGAACACGGTCGTGCGGCCCTGCGGCGAGACCAGCGTGATCCGATCGCCCACGGTGATCCGCAGCTTCTGCGCCAGCCGCGTGCCGATCAGGATGGCGTCGTCACCCTCGAAGCGGTCGAGCGAGCCGGCGACGATGTTCTGCGCGACCAGCCCGCGTGCGCGGAGATCCGCCGCGCGCACCCCGCGCGCCAGCCCGCCGGAGGCGCCGCCCTGCTCGCTGGTCAGCAGCACCTGCCCCTCGACGATCGGCGTCGCGGAAACGACGCCGGGCACGGCGCGGATGCGCCCGGCCATCGCCTCGTAGTCGGTGATATTGCGTTCCGCGCCATAGACGCCGAGATGGCCGTTCAGGCCCAGGATGCGGCCCAGCAGTTCCTGCCGGAACCCGCCCATCACGCTCATCACGATGATCAGCGTCGCCACGCCCAGCGCGATGCCGACCAGCGAGAAGATCGCGATGACCGAGACGAAGCGCTCCCCCTTGCGCGCGCGCAGGTAGCGGAAGGCGACGGCGCGCTCGAAGGCGTCGAACATCTATCCCCGCGCCGCCTGCCGCAGCAGGTCCATCGCCACGCCGCCCGCCAGCCCGCCGGCGCCGCCGACCAGCGCGATGAGCCAGAGCGTGTGCTCCACGCCGGAGAATTCGAGCAGCGTCGCGCCGCCCAGCGCGAGGGCCAGCACCAGCATCGCCAGAATCATGTCACGCATGAGATCCCCTGATCTTCCCGAGTGCGTCCTCGGGCGAGACCTCGTGCCGTTCCCCGGTCATGCGCCGCTTGAGCTCGACCTTGTTGGCCGCCGCGCCGCGTGGGCCGACGATGACCTGCCAGGGATGCCCCATCAGGTCGGCGTCGGCGAACTTCACGCCGGCGCGATCGGCCCGGTCGTCATACACCGCATCGGGGCCGAGGGAAGCGTAGATCCGCTCGCACAACGTATCGCAGGCGGCATCGCCGGTCTTGAGGTTCAGCACCGCGGCCCGGAACGGCGCCACCGCGTCCGGCCACTTGATGCCCGCCTCGTCGTGGTTCGCCTCGATGATGGCGCCGACCAGACGGGAGACGCCGATGCCGTAGCTGCCCATCTCCGGATGCACCTGCTGCCCGTCCGGGCCCTGCACGACCAGGTCCATGGGCTTCGAGTATTTCGTGCCGAAGTAGAAGATGTGGCCGACCTCGATCCCACGCGCGGAGACGCGCTTGGCCTCCGGCAGCTTCTCCCACGCCGCCGGGTCGTGCATCTCGTCGGTCGCGGCGTAGTGGCCGGTCCAGCGCTCCACCAGGGGCGACAGGTCGGCGTCGTAGTCCGGCGCCTCGGCCAGCGGGTCCATGTCCAGCAGGTCCTGGCTGACGAAGACCTGGCTCTCGCCGGTCTCGGCCAGGATGATGAACTCGTGGGAGAGGTCGCCGCCGATCGGGCCGGTGTCGGCGCGCATCGGGATAGCCTTAAGCCCCATGCGGGCGAAGGTGCGGAGATAGGCGACGAACATCTGGTGGTAGGAGTGCCGCGCGCCGTCCTTCGTCAGGTCGAAGGAATAGGCGTCCTTCATGAGGAACTCGCGCCCGCGCATCACCCCGAAGCGCGGCCGCACCTCGTCGCGGAACTTCCACTGGATGTGGTACAGGTTCCGCGGCAGGTCGCGGTAGCTCTTCGCGAACTGGCGGAAGATGTCGGTGACCATCTCCTCGTTGGTCGGGCCGAACAGCATCTCCCGCTCGTGCCGGTCCTTCAGGCGCAGCATCTCCGGCCCGTAGGCGTCGTAGCGGCCGGACTGGCGCCAGAGATCGGCCGCCTGGATGGTCGGCATCAGGATCTCCTGCGCGCCGGCGCGGTCCTGCTCCTCGCGCACGATCTGCTCCACCTTCTGCAGCGCGCGCCAGCCGAGTGGCAGCCAGGCGTAGATGCCGGCGGAGGTCTGCCGGACGAGGCCGGCGCGCAGCATAAGGCGATGCGAGACGATCTGCGCCTCGGCCGGGGTTTCCTTCAGCGTGGGCAGGAAGGCGCGGGTGAGACGCAAGGGAAGGCTCCGGGCGGCATGCGGGAGGCGCGGAACCTAGAGCAGATCGCGGATGCGGGAAATCTGCCGGCATCGGCGAGGCGGCGTTCCGGCGAGAACGCGCATGCTGCAGCGCAACAATATGAGCAAAGCGGGCAGACGAAAGAAAAATTCGCGGCGAATAACGGCGTCCTCGACGAAAATCCGGTTGCTTTTCTTAATGCCGCCGCTACAACAAAAAAAGGCGGGCCGCGCCCGTCAGGGCGCAGCCCGAGTTTAGGGAGGAAACGCCAGTCACACGGCAGAGAGAGGACCAACCTCTCTCTGGAAACGATAATGGCGTGGGGAGCTAAGGCGGCACAACGATGAAGTCCGCCGTGGAAAGCCAAAAAACAGGCTTCCGAACCGGAACTGCACATTTGGATGGCGGCACCCGCTGGGGAGGCGGAGTAGCCGCCTAAATTTTGTGCGCTGACCCCGGCTCAGCGACCTGACGGGCCGGAATAGGCCAGCCAGCCGTCCCGGAAGCTGATCAGGTCGGATTCGATCAGCGCATAGGCGCCGAGCCACAGCACTGCCGCCAGCACCGTCGTGCCGACCAGCTTGCGCGCCAGCAGCGGGCGCTGCGGCGCGCCGCGCCAGCCGCCGGCCTCCGGATCGGCATCCTCCACCGGCCGCGTGCCGATCGGCAGCACGGCGAACAGCGCCGTCCACCAGATCAGCAGGTACACGATCGTCCCGGTGAACCAGTCCATCTGTCTGCCCCTATCGCCCCCTGCTCTCGGGGAAGTTGGCGCGCAGCCCGAGCGCGGCGAGGCGTGCGGTCTCCGCCACGCGCCGCGCCCGCGTCGCCGGCGTGCGCGCCGCGGCCACCCACCACAGGATCCCCTTCCGCGCCGAGGGCGCGAATCCACCCCAGGCCGCGGCGGCACCCGGCACGGCGTCCAGCGCCGCCGCCAGGTCCGGCGGCTCCGCGAGCGATTCGGCCACCTCGTAGGAGTCCCAGGACCCGTCGGCCTTCGCGGCCGCGATCCGAGCCTCGCCTGGCGGCGCCATCAGCCCGGCGGCGCGCAGCCGTTCGATCCGCGCCTTGTTCACCCGGCTCCACGGGCTGCCCGGCTTGCGCGGCGAGACCAGCAGCATCCAGCGCGTCGCATCCAGCTTGCGCGGCAGGCTGTCGATCCAGCCGAAGCACAGCGCCTCCTCGCAGGCGCCGACGGCGTCGAGGTCGCGCGTGCCGTCCTTGGCGATCACCAGCCACACCGGCGCCGGCCGAGCGTGGTTCGCGGCGAGCCAGGCGCGCCAGGCAGCGCGGCTCTCGGGCTCGACCCGCTCCGCATGCTCGGCAGGACGCTTCGCCATGGCCCGCGGGACGCGATCACACGCGCAGCAGGTGCACCTCGACGCTCGGCCGCTTGCGCAGCCGGCGGCCGAGCGCACGGCGCACCGCGGTGCGCGCCGCCTCCCGCAGGGTCCCGTCCTCCCGCTTCACCGGCGCCGGCAGGTCGCCCAGCGCGCGCGCCAGGTCGGCGGCGATCTGCGCCGGCTCGTCATCCGTCCCGTCGAACAGGCCGGGCGCCGAGACCTGCGGCTGGCCGAGCACGCGGCCCGCGCCGTCCACCGCAAGGGAGGCGATGACCACGCCGTTGAACAGCATCTTCTTCCGCGCCGCCAGCACGTCGCCGTCCAGCGGCAGCAGCCGGTCGCCATCCACCGCGAGTCGGCCGACCGGCGCGGCCTCCACCACGTCCGGCGTGCCGGGCGCCAGGCGCAGCACGTCGCCATCCTCGATCACATAGGCGTCGCAGCCCAGGCTCTCGGCGAGGTTGGCGTGCTCGTTCATGTGCCGCCACTCGCCATGCACGGGCACCGCGTATTTCGGCTTCACCAGCTGATACAGCCGCTTCAGCTCGTCCCGCGCCGGATGGCCGGAGACATGCACCACATGGTCGTCCGCGGTCATCACCTCGACGCCGGCGCGGCTCAGGTCGTCCTGGATGCGCAGGATCGCCCGCTCGTTCCCCGGGATCATGCGGGAGGAGAAGATCACCGTATCCCCCTCTCCCAGCGAGATGTGCGGATGCGTGTCGGCCGCGATCTTCGACATCGCGCTGCGCGGCTCGCCCTGACTGCCGGTGCAGATGATGACCAGCCTGTCGTCCGGCGTGTCGCCTGCCTGCTCCTCGGTCAGGAAGGCCGGCAGGTCGCGCAGATAGCCGCATTCGCGCGCCGCCGCCTCGGCGTTGCGCAGGGACCGGCCGAACAGCGCCACCTCCCGCCCCGCGCCGCGGGCCGCCAGCGCGATGGACTCCACCCGCGCCAGGTTGGTGGCGAAGCAGGTGACAGCGACCCGGCCCTTCAGCTTGCGGATGATGGCGGCCAGGTTCCGCCGCACCTCCGCCTCGCTGCCCGAATGGCCTTCCACCAGGGCATTGGTGCTGTCGCAGACCATGGCCAGCACGCCTTCCTCGCCGAGGCGGGCGAAGGCGGCCTCGTCGGTCGGCGGGCCGATCAGCGGGTTGGGATCCAGCTTCCAGTCGCCGGTGTGCAGCACCGTCCCGTACTTCGTGCGGATCGCCAGCGCCTGCGCCTCTGGTACGGAATGCGCGACGCGCAGGAATTCCAGGTCGAAGGGCCCGATGGTCCAGCGCGCACCCGGCGGCTGGGTGATGATCTCCACCTGCCCCAACAGCCCCGCTTCCCCCAGCTTCCGGCGCAGCACCGCCGAGACGAAGGGGGTGGCATAGATCGGACAGCGCAGTTGCGGCCAGAGATGCGCGACCGCGCCCACATGGTCCTCATGCGCATGGGTGATCACCAGGGCCTCCAGCCGGTCGCGGCGGGCGACCAGCCAGGCCGGGTCGGGCACCATCACATCCACTTCCGGATGCTCCGGCCCGCCGAAGCCAAGGCCGCAATCCACCGCCAGCAGGCGCCCGTCGCAGCGATAGACGTTGAGGTTGAGGCCGATCTCCCCCGTCCCGCCGAGCGGGATGAAGGCCAGGTCTCCGGTCATTGTTCTTCCAGTGTCGTGTTCAGGTCGTGTGTCGAAGGGAAGCCTCAGACGAGGCCGTCGTCGCGTCGTGCGTGTTTCACCAATGTGGGGGCGGGGTTCCGCTCCGCCAACAGCCGCAGCCCGTCGAGCGTGGTGTCGGGGTCGGTCGTTTCGATCACCGTCGTACCCTCCGCGAACAGCGGCGCCAGCCCGCCGGTGGCAATCACCTTCAGCCGCCCGCCCACGCGTTCGTCGGATTCGGCCCGGATGCGGGCGACGATCCCCTCGATCAGCCCGACATAGCCCCAGTAGATGCCGGACTGCATGGCGGCCACGGTGTTCCGCCCCACCACCGCCTGCGGCCGGCCGATGCCGATCCGCGGCAGCCGCGCCGCCGCCCGGTGCAGCGCCTCGATCGACAGGTTGATGCCGGGCGCGATGACGCCGCCGAGGTAGCCGCCATCCTTGGCCACCACGTCGAAGGTGGTGGCCGTGCCGAAGTCGATGACGATCAGCGGGCCCTGGTAGCGGTGATGCGCCGCCAGAGCGTTCAGCAGGCGGTCGGCGCCCACCTCGTGCGGGGCGTCCACCCGGATCTGGAAGCCCCAGTCCAGCGTGGCGCGCGCCACCAGCGGCTCACAGGCGAACCACTCCCGGCACAGCCGCCGCAAGTTGTAGAGCGCCGCCGGCACCACGGTGCCGATCGCGCAGCGCGTGATGTCCGCGGGCTTCAGGCCGGAATGCTGCAGCAGCGCCAGCAGCCAGACCGCGTATTCGTCCGAGGTGCGCTCCGCATCCGTGCGCACGCGCCAGCGGCCGCGCCATTCCGTCCCGTCATGGACGGCGAAGACGATGTTCGTGTTGCCCGCATCCACAACCAGCAGCATCGCGCGTCAGGCTCCGCCCCCGCCGGTTCCCGGCCCCGGCACGCCACCCCCCTCCGTCTCGCCGGAGGTGAAACGCCGCGGGCCGGCGCCGGTGTCGAGCAGCAGGGCGCCGTCCTCGGCAAGTCCCGCATACAGCCCCGTCGTTTCACCCCCGCTGGCGCGCAGCGTCAACCTTGTGCCGACCGCCGGGCCGCGGCGGACCCAGGCGGCGACCACCGCCGCGGGCCCTTCCGTCGCCAGCCTTCCGCGCCAGGCCTCGAGCGCCTGGAGCAGCCGCGCCGCCACCGCTTCTGTCGCCGGCGCCGGGCCTTGCTGCGCGAGGCAGGCCGTGGCGCGGCCCGGGATGTCGGGCGCCAAGGCCAGGTTGGCGCCGAAGCCCATCACCAGCCAGTCCAGGCGCCCGGCCGCGTCGGCGGCGGATTCGCACAGCACGCCGGCCAGCTTGGCCCCGCCCAGCAGCACGTCGTTCGGCCATTTCAGGCGCAGCGCCGCGGGGTCGGGCAGGCCGGGCTCCAGCGCCTCGGCCAGCGCCACGGCAGCCAGCAGCGCCCAGTGCGGCACGTCCCGCGCCGGGCCGCCCGGCCGGAGCAGGACGGAGAGGTAGAGATTGCCCTCTGGGCTGGACCAGGCGCGCCCGTCGCGGCCCCGCCCCGCCGTCTGCCGGCGCGCCAGCACCGCCAGCCCAGCCGGCTCACCAGCCGCCGCAAGCCGCAACAGCAGGTCGGAGGTGGAGGGCAGGCTCTCCTCCACCCGGAGCCGCCACCCCGGCGGGATGGCGGATGGCGCGGGCACGCCCTGCGCCTCAGCCCGCCAGCGAGGCGACGGCCACCTGCGCGGCGCCGATCAGCGCCGCGGGGAACAGGAAGAACAGCAGCGTCAGCAGGCCGGTGCCCGCCATCACCACGGTCAGGCTGGCCGGCCGCGCATCGAAGGCGCCGGCGGGCGCGTCGAAATACATCACCTTCACGATGCGCAGGTAGTAGTAGCTGGCCACCACGCTCGTCAGGATGCCGATGATCGCCAGCGTCCAGTAGCCCGCCTGCACCGCGGCCAGGAACACGTAGAGCTTGCCGAAGAAGCCGGCGAGCGGGGGGATGCCGGCCATCGAGAACATGAACACCGCCATCCACAGCGCCATCGCCGGGTCGGTGCGGCCGAGCCCGGCCAGGTCGTCGATGCCTTCCAGCGCGCGGCCCTGGCGGCGCATAGCGACCAGGACGGCGAAGGTGCCGAGGTTCATCACGACGTAGATCGCCATGTAGACCAGGACGCCGCGGTAGCCGGTGTCGTTGACCACCGCGAGGCCCATCAGCGCGTAGCCGACATGGCCGATGGAGGAATAGGCCATCAGCCGCTTGATGTTGCGCTGCCCGATGGCCGCGAAGGCGCCGAGGATCATCGAGCCGGCGGAGGTCACCCAGATCACCTGGCCCCACTGCGCCGACATCTCGCCGAAAGGCACGATCAGGACGTGCATCAGCAGCGCGATGGCCGCGACCTTCGGCGCGGTGGCGAAGAAGGCCGTCACCGGCGTCGGCGCGCCTTCATAGACATCGGGCGTCCACATATGGAAGGGCACGGCCGAGACCTTGAACGCCAGCCCGGCGAGGACGAAGACCAGCCCCACCACCACCCCCGCCCCCGCCTGCCCGCCAGACAACGCATCCGCCAGCCGGTCGAAGTTGGTGGTGCCGGCGAAGCCGTAGACCAGGGACGAGCCATACAGCAGAAGGCCGGAAGCCAGCGCGCCGAGCACGAAATACTTCAGCCCCGCCTCCGCGCTGCGCGGATTGTCGCGGTCGAAGGCGGCGACGACGTAGAGCGAGAGCGACAGCAGCTCGAGCCCGAGATAGAGCGACATGAGGTCGTTGGCCGAGACCATCACCATCATGCCGACGGTCGCGAACAGCACCAGCACGGCGTATTCGAAGCGCGCGAGCCCTGCCTTCTCGTTGAAGTCCAGCGCCAGCACCAGGCCGAGTGCTGCGCCGAGCAGGATCAGCACCTTCGCGAAGCGCGAGAAGCCGTCCGACACGTATTGCCCGAGGAAGGCCGAGCCCTCCCCCTGGCCCAGCACCAGCGCGGCGGTCAGCACCAGCGCGCCGATCACCGCCATGGAGACAGGGAAGAAGGTCTCCTTCTTCGGGATCACGCCGCCCAGCAGGATCAGCAGGCCGGAGACCGCGAGCACGATCTCCGGCAGGGCGAGGGTCCAGTTCATCACGGCCTTACATCCCCGCCAGGCGCGCGGCGCCGAGCGCGGCCTCGTGCCGCGCCACCAGGTTCGCCACGCTGGCCTCGAAGAAGTTCAGGAAGGAGGACGGATAGACCCCCATCCACAGCGTCAGCAGGATCAGCGGCGCGAAGACCGCGTATTCGCGGGGGCTGAGATCCAGCAGCGTGCGCAGGTCGCCGCGCGTGACCTTCCCGAAGATCACACGACGGTAGAGGTAGAGCATGTAGCAGGCGCCCAGGATCATGCCCGTCGCCGCGCCGAGCGCCACCCAGGGGTTCACCTTGAAGGCGCCGACGATCACCAGCAGCTCGCCCGGGAAGCCCGCCGTGCCCGGCAGCGCGACGGAGGCCATGGTGAAGAGCATGAAGATCAGCGCATAAGCCGGCATGATCTTCGCAACCCCGCCATAGCGCGCGATGTCGCGGCTGTGGACGCGGTCGTAGAGCACGCCGACGCAGAGGAACAGCGCGCCGGAGACGACGCCGTGGCTCAGCATGGTGAACAGCGCGCCGGAGATGCCCTGCTGCGTGAAGGTGAAGATGCCGAGCGTCACGATGCCCATATGCGCGACGGAGGAGTAGGCGATCAGCTTCTTCATGTCCTCCTGCGCCAGGGCGACGAGGGAGGTGTAGACGATGGCCACGACCGAGAGGCTGAAGATCAGCGGCGCGAATTCCGCGCTCGCCTGCGGCAGCATCGGGAGCGAGAAGCGCAGGAAGCCGTAGGCGCCCATCTTCAGCAGCACGCCCGCCAGGATGACGGAGCCGGCGGTCGGCGCCTCCACATGCGCGTCCGGCAGCCAGGTGTGCACCGGCCACATCGGCACCTTCACCGCGAAGGAGACCAGGAAGGCCAGGAACAGCCAGAACTGCATGCCACGCGGGAAGTCGGTTCCCATCAGCGTCGGGATGTCAGTGGTGCCGGCGTGGTACCACATCGCCAGCAGCGCCAGCAGCATGAGAAGGCTGCCCGCCAGCGTGTAGAGGAAGAACTTGAAGGCGGCATAGACCCGCCGCGCACCGCCCCACACGCCGATGATCAGGAACATCGGGATCAGCACGGCTTCGAAGAAGATGTAGAAGACCACGAAGTCCAGCGCGCAGAACATGCCGACCATCATGCTTTCCAGCACGAGGAAGGCGACCATGTATTCGCGCACCCGCGTCTGCACGCTCTCCCATGACGCCAGGATGCAGAGCGGCGTCAGCAGTGTGGACAGCAGCACGAACAGCACGGAGATGCCGTCCACGCCCATGTGGTAGGCCACGCGGTACTCGGGCAGCCATTCCGCGCGCTCGACGAACTGGAACTCCGCCGTGCCGAAGTCGAAGCGGGCCCAGAGGATCAGCGAGAGCGCCAGCGTGATCAGGCTGGTCCACAGCGCGGTCCAGCGCGCGTTGCGCGCCACGACCGCATCCTCGCCGCGCACCATCAGGATGATGAAGGCGCCCGCCAGCGGCAGGAAAGTGATGAGCGAGAGGATCGGGAAGCCGGCGGCGTTCATCGGGCCACACCGTAGAGCAGGAGGGAGAGGAACAGCACGAGGCCGATGATCATCGCGAAGGCATAGTTGGCGACGCGCCCGGTCTGGATGCGCACCGCGCCGCGCGCCGCCTGCACCGCCAGGTCCGCCGCGCCGTTCGGCACGCCGTCGATCAGCCGCGCATCGCCCGTCTTCCAGAAGGCGCGCGCCAGGTACAGCGCGGGCCGGACGAAGATCGCGTCGTAGAGCTCGTCGAAATACCACTTGTTCAGCAGGAAGCGGTAAACTCCGGCGAACCGCGCGGCGAGCTGCCCCGGGATGCCGGGGGCGAACATGTAGAGCGCATAGGCCAGCGCGATGCCCGCGACGCCCGCGACCGTGGGCGCCAGCGGCACCCAGGCCGGCACATGGTGCGCATGCTCCAGCACGTGGTTGTGCGCCGCGTTGTGGATCGAGCCGTCCCAGAAGGTCGCCTGGAACTCGCCGACGAAGAGCGGGTAGAACAGGAAGCCCGTCACCACCGCGCCGACCGCGAGCACCAGCAGCGGCACCAGCATCACCAGCGGGCTTTCGTGCACATGCTCCATCGTGTGGTGGTCGGCGCGCGGCGCGCCGTGGAAGGTCAGGATCAGCAGCCGCCAGGAGTAGAAGGCGGTCAGGAAGGCCGCGAGCAGGCCCATCAAGAAGGCGTAGCTGCCTGGCCCGCTATGCGCGGCATAGGCCACTTCCAGCACCATGTCCTTCGAGTAGTAGCCGGCGAAGAGCGGAATGCCCGCCAACGCCAGACTGCCGATCCACATCACCGCGTAGGTCACCGGGATCTTCTTCCAGATCCCGCCCATCTTCCGGATGTCCTGCTCGTCCGACATCGCGTGGATCACGCTGCCGGCGCCGAGGAACAGCAGCGCCTTGAAGAAGGCGTGGGTGAAGAGGTGGAAGATCGCCGCCTGGTACACCCCGACGCCCGCCGCGAAGAACATGTAGCCGAGCTGCGAGCAGGTGGAGTAGGCGATGATCCGCTTGATGTCGTTCTGCACGCAGCCGATCGTCGCCGCGAAGATCGCGGTGGAGGCGCCGACGATCGTCACGATGGCCAGCGCGGTCGGCGCGTATTCCATCACCGGCGACATGCGTGCCATCAGGAATACGCCCGCCGTCACCATCGTCGCCGCATGGATCAGCGCGGAGACCGGCGTCGGACCTTCCATCGCGTCCGGCAGCCAGGTGTGCAGGCCGAGCTGCGCCGACTTGCCGCAGGCGCCCAGGAACAGCAGCACGCCGATCACTTCCAGCGCCGGCATCCCGAGGAAGCGCACCTGCTGCGCCACCGCGACGCTGCTGAAGATCGCGTCGAACTCCACCGACTGGAAGGTCCAGAAGGTCAGCGCCAGGCCCAGCATGAAGAACAGGTCGCCGACCCGGTTGACGATGAAGGCCTTCATCGCCGCGGCGTTCGCGCTCTCCTTCTCGTACCAGTAGCCGATCAGCAGGTAACTCGCGAGGCCGACCCCCTCCCAGCCGAAGAACAGCTGCACCAGGTTGTCCGCCGTCACCAGCATCAGCATCATGAAGGTGAACAGGCTGAGGTAGGCGAAGAAGCGCGGGATCGTCGCGTCGTGCGACATGTAGCCCACGGAGTACAGGTGGATCAGCGTGGAGATGAAGGTGACCATCGCCACCATCACCACGCTCAGCGTGTCGTAGCGCAGCGCCCACTCCACCTCGAAGCCGCCGACGTCGATGAAGGTGACGATCGGCACCACGCCGTCGGCGCCGTGCAGCGCGACCTGGATGAAGGCGCCGATGCCGCAGGCCGCGGCCAGCGCCATGCAGGCCACGGTGACCCACTGCGAGGCCTTGTCGCCCAGCCATCGGCCCAGGAACCCTGCCAGGCAGGCGCCCAGCAGCGGGAAGAAGACGGCGCCGACGTACATCAGCCTAGCCCTTCAGGGTCGAGACGTCCTCGACCTCGATCGTGCCGCGGTTGCGGAAGTAGATGACGACGATGGCGAGCCCGATCGCCGCCTCGGCGGCAGCGACGGTCAGGATCAGCATCGCGAAGACCTGGCCCGTCAGGTCGCCGAGCGTGGCCGAGAAGGCCACCAGGTTGAGGCTGACCGAGAGCAGGATCAGCTCCACCGACATCAGGATGACGATGACGTTCTTCCGGTTGAGGAAGATGCCCAGCACGCCGAGCGTGAACAGGATGGCACTGACCGTGAGGTAGTGCGCAAGGCCGACCGCCAGCATCAGTGGTGTCCCCCCCCGTGGCCGGCGTGTTCGACCTGCTTCGGCTTCGCCTCGGGCGGCGGCTCCACCGGCGGGCGCTCGATGCCGATCTGTCCGAGGCCGGCGCCCAGCGGCGGCTGGCGCAGGTTGACGCTGCCGGCGCGCGCGATCTGGCGCGCCACGTCCTGCCGCTTGCTGGTCGGCTTGCCGCGCAGCGTCAGCACGATGGCGCCGATCATCGCGACCAGCAGGATCAGCCCCGCCAGCTGGAACAGGAAGACATGGTCCGTGTAGAGGATGCGCCCCAGCGCGCGGGTGTTGTCCACGCCCTCCGGCGTCGGATTCAGGCGCAGCCCCGCGGCGTCGGTGGCGAAGGTCCAGGTGCCGAACACCAGCACCAGTTCCAGGAACAGGATGGCGCCGACGACGCCGCCGATCGGCGCGTAGCGCTGGAACCCCTCGCGCAGCTTCGCGAAGTCCACGTCCAGCATCATCACGACGAACAGGAACAGCACCGCGACGGCGCCGACATAGACGATGACCAGGATCATCGCCAGGAACTCCGCTCCGGCGATCAGGAACAGCGCGGCCGCGTTGAAGAAGGCGAGGATCAGGAACAGCACGCTGTGCACGGGGTTGCGGCTGGTGACCACCATCACGGCGCTGGCGACCAGCACCGCGGCGAAGAGGTAGAAGGCTGCGACGGTCATCGGTAGGGCGCGTCCAGCTCGAGCCGCTTGGCCAGCACCGCTTCCCAGCGGTCGCCGTTATCCAGCAGGCGCTCCTTGTTGTAGATCAGCTCCTCGCGCGTCTCGGTCGCGAACTCCAGGTTCGGCCCCTCGACGATCGCGTCCACCGGGCAGGCTTCCTCGCACATGCCGCAGTAGATGCACTTCGTCATGTCGATGTCGTAGCGCGTGGTCCGGCGGCTGCCGTCCTCGCGCGGCTCGGCCTCGATGGTGATGGCCAGCGCCGGGCAGATCGCCTCGCACAGCTTGCAGGCGATGCAGCGCTCCTCCCCGTTCGGATAGCGCCGCAGCGCGTGCTCGCCCTTGAAGCGGGGGGACAGCGGCGCCTTCTCGTACGGGTAGCGCAGCGTGGCCTTCGGCTTGAAGAAGTAGCGCAGCGTCAGCGCCATGCCGGAGACAAGCTCCGCCAGCAGGAAGCTGCGCGCGACGCGATCGAGGGTGATGGCCATGGTCCTCTCCCTCAGGCCGGCAGCCAGCCGAACAGCTTCAGCGCCGCGGCGGTGATCACCAGCCAGGCCAGGCTGAACGGCAGGAACACCTTCCAGCCGAGCCGCATGAGCTGGTCGTAGCGGTAGCGCGGGAAGGTCGCGCGCACCCAGATGAAGACGAACAGGCAGAAGCAGATCTTGAACACGAACCACATCGGCCCGGGGATCCAGTTCAGCGGCGCGACGTCCAGCGGCGGATACCACCCGCCCAGGAACAGGATGGTGATCAGCGCGCTCATCAGGATCATGTTCGCGTATTCGCCGAGGAAGAACAGCGCGAAGGACATGCTGCTGTATTCGACGAAGAAGCCCGCCACCAGCTCGCTCTCGCCTTCCGGCAGGTCGAAGGGCGCGCGGTTCGTCTCCGCCAGCGCGCTGATGAACATGATGACGAACATCGGGAACAGCGGGATGATGAACCACATGTCGGCCTGCGCGCGGACGATGTCGGTCAGGTTCAGCGATCCCACGCACATCAGCACGGTGACGATCACGAAGCCCATGCTGACCTCGTAGCTCACCATCTGCGCGGCGGAGCGGAGCGCGCCGAGGAAGGCGTATTTCGAGTTGCTGGCCCAGCCCGCGATGATGATGCCGTAGACGCCGAGCGAGCTGATCGCGAACAGGTAGAGGATGCCGACATTGATGTCGGCGATCGCCCAGCCGTCGTTCACGGGAATGACGGCCCAGGCCAGCATCGCCAGCATGAAGGTGATCATCGGCGCCAGGATGAACAGCACGCGGCTGGCCCCGGCGGGGATGATCGTCTCCTTCATCAGCATCTTCAGCGCGTCGGCGAAGGGCTGCAGCAGGCCGAAGGGCCCGACCACGTTCGGCCCGCGGCGCAGCTGCATCGCCGCCAGCACCTTGCGTTCCGCCCAGGTCAGGTAGGCGACCATGATCAGCAGCGGCACCAGCAGCGCCATCGCCTGCGCGACGGTCAGCGCCAGGATCCCGACCGGGGTGGCGAGGAAGCCTTCCATCGTCAGCTCACTCCGCCGCCTGCAGACGCGGCTGTTCGCCGTAGGTGCGCGCGCATTCCGCCATCACCTCCGACGCGCGCGCGATCGCATCGGCGAGGTGGTATTGCGTGATGGCCGGCAGGAAGGCGGCGTCCGACATCGCCGTCGGATCGCCAGCGGGACCAGCCGGATCCGTGCAGCCGCGCCGCGCGAAGGGCTGCGCCAGCGCCGGCGCGGCCTCCGCCATCCGCGCGCGCAGCTGCGCCAGGTCATCGAAGGGCAGGCGCAGGCCCAGCCCCTCGCTGAGCGCGCGCATGATCCGCCAATCCTCCCGCGCCTCGCCCGGCGCGTGCACCGCAAGCCAGGCGCGCTGCGCGCGGCCCTCGGTGTTGACGTAGGTCGCGTCCTTCTCGGTATAGGCCGCGCCGGGCAGGATCACGTCGGCCCGCGCCGCTGCGCGGTCGCCGTGATGGCCCTGGTAGATCACGAAGGTGGAGGCCGGGATCAGCGCCGGGTCGAAGCCGTCCGCGCCCAGCAGCCACAGCGTATCCACGCCGCCGTCCAGCATCTGGCCCAGCGTCTTGCCGCCCTTGCCCGGCAGGAAGCCGAGCTCCAGCGCGCCGACCTGGCCGCCGAACAGGTGCAGCAGGTTGAAGCCGTGCCAGTCCGGGCGCAGCGCATTCGCGCTGCGCGCAAGCTCCCAGGCGGCCGCCAGCACATGCAGCCCGTCCGGCCGCGCCAGCGCGCCGCGCCCCACGATCACCATCGGGTTCTTCGCCGCGCGGAAGGTCTCGGCGAAGGGATGCGAGCCGTCCAGCAGCGCACGGATGGCCGCCGGCCCCTCGCCCAGGTGCTGGTGCGGATAGGTCAGGTCCACACCGGCCGGCCCGATCCGCCCGATCGGGAACCTGCCGAGAACCCAGCGCTTGCGGATGCGCGCATTGATCACCGGCGCTTCCCTGCGTGGATCGCTGCCGATGATCAGCAGCGCATCCGCCTGGTCGATGCCGGCGATGGTCGTGTTGAACAGGAAGAAGTCGCGCCGCGTCGCGTCGACCGCCGCGCCGTCCTGGCGGCAGTCCAGGTTGGCGCTGCCCAGCGCGCCCATCAGCGCCTTCAGCGCGAAGACCGCCTCGGCATCCACCAGGTCGCCGGCGACGGCGCCGATGCGGTCCGGCGCCGTGGCCTTCAGCTTCGCCGCAACGGCGCGGAACGCCTCCGCCCAGCTTGCCGGCTTCAGCGTGCCGTCCACGCGCAGCCAGGGCCGGTCGAGCCGCTTGCGCTTCAGCCCGTCGAAGGAGAAGCGGCCGCGGTCGGCCATCCACTCCTCGTTCACGTCGTCGTTGATGCGCGGCAGGATGCGCAGCACCTCCGGCCCGCGATTGTCCACGCGGATGTTGGTGCCGGTCGCGTCCTGCACGTCGATGCTGTCGGTCTTGCGCAGTTCCCAGGGACGGGAGACGAAGGCGTAGGGGCGGCTGGTCAGCGCGCCGACCGGGCAGATGTCGATCAGGTTGCCGCTGAGCTCCGTCGTCAGCGCCTTCTCGACATAGGTGCCGATCTCCATCGCCTCGCCGCGGCCCGTCGCGCCCAGCTCCGGCACGCCCGCCACCTCGGAGGCGAAGCGGACGCAGCGCGTGCACTGGATGCAGCGCGTCATGATCGTCTTGATCAGCGGGCCGACATACTTGTCCTTCACCGCGCGCTTCGGCTCGCGGTAGCGGGAATGGTCCATGCCGTAGCCGACCGCCTGGTCCTGCAGGTCGCACTCGCCGCCCTGGTCGCAGATCGGGCAGTCCAGCGGATGGTTGATCAGCAGGAATTCCATCACCCCGCGGCGCGCGTTGCGCACCATCGGGCTGTCGGTCTTCACCACCATGCCGTCCGCGACCGGATAGGCGCAGGAGGCGACGGGCTTCGGCGCCTTCTCCACCTCCACCAGGCACATGCGGCAGTTGCCCGCGACGGACAGCCGTTCATGGTAGCAGAAGCGCGGGATCTCCTTGCCTGCGGCCTCGCAGGCCTGCAGCACCGTGGCCCCGTTCGGGACCTCCACCTCGATGCCGTCGACGATGACCTTCGCCATGGCGCGCTACTCCGCCGCCATGGGAAGGGGCTTCGCATGCCGCCGCTTGTACTCGGCGATGCGCTCCTCCATCACAGGACGGTAGTGCCGGATCAGCCCCTGCACCGGCCACACGCCGCCATCGGCCAGGGCGCAGATCGTGTGCCCCTCGATGCGGCGGGTGACTTCCTCCAGCAGGTCGATCTCCTCGATCTCCGCGCGGCCTTCCACCATGCGCTCCATCATGCGGCTGACCCAGCCCATGCCCTCGCGGCAGGGCGTGCACTGGCCGCAGCTCTCGTGCTTGTAGAACTTCGACAGCCGCGCGATGGCGCGGACGATGTCGGTGGACTTGTCCATCACGATCACGCCCGCGGTGCCCAGGCCCGACTTGTGCTCGCGCAGCGCGTCGAAATCCATCAGCACGTCGTCGCAGATGTGCTTCGGCAGCAGCGGCGTGGAACTGCCGCCCGGGATCACGCAGAGCAGGTTGTCCCACCCACCGCGCACCCCGCCGGCATGGCGCTCGATGAGCTCCCGCATCGGGATGCTCATCTCCTCCTCCACGTTGCAGGGCTTGTTCACGTGGCCCTGGATGCAGAAGATCTTGGTGCCGGAGTTCTTCGGCCGCCCGAAGCCCGCGAACCACGCCGCGCCGCGCCGCAGGATGGTCGGCACGACGGCCACCGTCTCCACGTTGTTCACCGTGGTCGGCGCGCCATACAGCCCGACGGCGGCAGGGAATGGCGGCTTCAGCCGCGGCATGCCCTTCTTGCCCTCGAGCGATTCGATCAGCGCCGTCTCCTCGCCGCAGATGTAGGCGCCGGCGCCGCGGTGGACGTAGAGGTCGAAGTCCCAGCCGCTACCGCAGGCGTTCTTGCCCAGAAGGCCGGCGTCATAGGCCTCCTGGATGGCGGCCTCCAGCACGACGCTCTCGTTGTAGTACTCGCCGCGGATGTAGATGTAGCCGGCATGCGCGCCCATGGCGAAGCCGGCGATCAGGCAGCCCTCGATCAGCGTGTGCGGATCGTGGCGGATGATGTCGCGGTCCTTGCAGGTGCCGGGCTCGGATTCGTCGGCGTTCACCACCAGGTAGTGCGGCCGCTCGCTCGCCTGCTTCGGCATGAAGGACCACTTCATGCCGGTCGGGAATCCCGCGCCGCCACGGCCGCGCAGGCCGGACTGCTTCACCTCCTCGATGATCCAGTCGCGCCCCTTCTCCAGGATGGCCTTGGTGCCGTCCCAGTTGCCGCGCTTCTGCGCGGCGGGCAGGCGCCAGTCCTGCACGCCGTAGAGATTGGTGAAGATCCGGTCCTTGTCGGAAAGCGCCATCGCGCGATCACTCCCCCGGAACGTCGATGAGGGTGAGAGGACCACCCTCCGGCGCGCTGGTCTGGCGCCCGATGGTGGACCCCGGCTTCGGTCGCTCGCCGCGCTTCAGCGACTCGATCAGCGCGACGGTGCGGTCGTAGTCCAGGTCCTCGTAGTAGTCGTCATCCACCTGCAGCACCGGCGCGTTCACGCAGGCGCCCAGGCACTCCACCTCTGTCAGGGTGAACAGCCCGTCGGCGCTGGTGTCTCCGTAGCCCTTCAGATGGCCCGCATCCTGGCAGGCGCGCAGCACGTCGTCCGATCCGCGCAGCATGCAGGGCGTCGTGCCGCAGACCTGCAGGTGGAAGCGGCCGATCGGGCGTGTGTTGAACATGAAATAGAAGGTCGCGACCTCGTACACGCGGATCGGCGGCATGCCGAGTCGCGCGCCGATGGCGTCCATCGCCACGCGCGGCACCCAGGCGCTGCCGGTCTGCCGGCCCATCTGCTTCTGCGCGACATAGAGCAGCGGGATCACCGCGCTCGCCTGCTTCCCGGCCGGGTAGCGCGCGATGATGCGCGCGATCTGCGCCTCGCTCTCCGCATCGAAGGCGAAGTGAGTCGGTTCCGCGTGGTCGCCCTGGGCCCCTGGCGCGCTCACCGGTCGATCTCCCCGAACACGATGTCGAGGCTGCCGATGATGGCGACGGCATCCGCCAGCATGTGCCCCTTGGAGAGCACCTCCATCGCCTGGAGATGCGCGTAGCCCGGCGCGCGGATCTTCACGCGGTAGGGGCGGTTGGTGCCGTCGGCCACCATGTAGACGCCAAACTCACCCTTCGGCGCCTCGGTCACGGTGTAGGTCGCGCCGGCCGGCACGTGGTAGCCCTCGGTGTAGAGCTTGAAGTGGTGGATCAGGCTCTCCATCGAGCGCTTCATCTCGCCGCGCGGCGGCGGGACGATCTTGTTGTCGCGGACCTTGATCGGGCCCGGCTTCATCTGCGCCAGGCACTGCTCGATGATGCGCAGCGACTGCCGCATCTCCTGCATCCGCACGAGGTAGCGGTCGTAGCAATCCCCATGCACGCCGACCGGCACGTCGAACTCGACGCGGTCGTACATGTCGTAGGGCTGCGACTTGCGCAGGTCCCAGGCGCAGCCGGAGGCGCGCAGGCACGGCCCGCTGAAGCCCCAGGCCATCGCCTGCTCCGCGCTCATCACGCCGATGTCCACGGTGCGCTGCTTGAAGATGCGGTTCTCGCTCAGCAGCCCTTCCAGGTCGTCGATGAACTTCGGGAACTGCCGGCACCAGGCGGCGATGCGGTCCTCCAGCCCCGCCGGCAGGTCGCGGCTGACGCCGCCGGCGCGGAAGTAGTTCACGTGGTAGTGGCTGCCGCCGACCTGCTCGTAGAACTCCAGCAGCGTCTCCCGCTGCTCGAAGCCCCAGAGCGAGGGCGTGATGGCGCCGACATCCAGCGCATAGGTCGTGATGTTCAGCAGGTGGTTCGCGATGCGCGTGATCTCGGCGAACATCGTGCGGATCCAGCGCGCGCGCTCCGGCACCTCGGCCTCGATGCCGAGCAGCCGCTCCGTCGCCAGGACGAAGCTGTGCTCCATGCACATGGGCGAGACGTAGTCCAGACGGTCCATGTAGGGCATCGCCTGGAGATACGTCTTGTACTCCATCAGCTTCTCGGTGCCGCGGTGCAGCAGGCCGATATGCGGATCGGCGCGTTCCACCACCTCGCCCTTCATCTCGAGGATGAGGCGCAGCACGCCATGCGCGGCGGGGTGCTGCGGGCCGAAGTTGATGGTGTGCGAATCGACCTCGATCGTGCGCCGCGGCTCGCTGTCGCCGGCCGCGGAGGCGAAGGCGGCCGGATCCGCGGACGCCGCGAGCGTCCCCGCCTCATAGGCCGTGGAAGAACTGCCGCTCATCGGGACGGCCCCTCGATCTGGCCGCGCTCGGCGCGGGTCAGGTGGACCTTCTCGTCGCCGGGCAGCGTCGTCATCGCCTCCCACGGCGAGAGGAAGTCGAAGTTGCGGAAGTCCTGCGTCAGCGCGACGGGCTCGTAGACCACCTGCTTGCGCGTCTCGTCGTAGCGGACCTCGACATGACCGGTCAGCGGGAAGTCCTTGCGCAGCGGGTGGCCCTCGAAGCCGTAATCGGTCAGCAGGCGCCGCAGGTCGGACTGGCCGTCGAAGACGATGCCGTACATGTCCCAGGCCTCGCGCTCGAACCAGGTCGCGCTGGGCCAGATGCCGGACACGCTCGGCACCGGCGTCCGATCGTCCGTCGTGACGACGACGCGGATGCGCCGGTTATGCGTCAGGCTGAGCAGGTTGTAGACCACGTCGAAGCGCTCCGCGCGCTCCGGCCAGTCCACACCGCAGAGATCCATCAGCTGCTCGAAGGCCAGGCGAGGGTCGTCGCGCAGCAGCGTCATCACCGGCAGCAGGCCCTGGCGCGTGACGCGCAGGACCAGCTCGGCCCCGCGCTCCACGAAGGCTTCCTCCACCGCGGGGCCCGCGGCGGTCGCGATGGCGGCGCCGAGATCGGCGAGGGGCATCTGCTCAGCCACGGAGGATCGTCCCCGTCCGGCGGATCTTCTTCTGCAGCTGCAGGATCCCGTAGACCAGCGCCTCCGCCGTGGGCGGGCAGCCCGGCACGTAGATGTCCACCGGCACGATCCGGTCGCAGCCGCGCACCACGCTGTAGCTGTAGTGGTAGTAGCCCCCGCCGTTCGCGCAGGACCCCATGCTGATGACCCAGCGCGGCTCGCTCATCTGGTCGTAGACCTTGCGCAGCGCGGGGGCCATCTTGTTGGTCAGCGTGCCGGCCACGATCATCACGTCCGATTGGCGCGGCGAGCCGCGCGGAATGATTCCGAAGCGGTCGAGGTCGTAGCGCGCCATGTAGGCGTGGATCATCGGCACCGCGCAGCAGGCCAGGCCGAAGGTCATCGGCCAGAGGCTGCCGGTGCGGGCCCAGTTCACCACCTTGTCCAGGTTGGCGACGACGAAGCCCTTCTCCTCCATTTCGCCGGTGATGCCCTTGATCACCGCGTCCTGCGCCGGCCCGGGGGGCAGCGCCTCCCGGTTCCAGGCGAGTGCGCCCTCGGGCGCCGTCGTCGTGTTGCCGCTCATCGGGATCTCCCAGCGCCCGCCGCGCCGCGTGTTCGGGAAGCGCGCACCAACTGCCCTTGGGGCGTCATTCCCAGTCCAGCGCGCCCTTCCGCCACTCGTAGACGAAGCCGACGGTCAGCACGCCGAGGAAGGCCATCATCGACATGAAGCCGAACCACCCGATCTCGCCGAGGGTGATGGCCCAGGGGAACAGGAAGGCGACTTCCAGGTCGAAGATGATGAAGAGGATGGCCACCAGGTAGAAGCGCACGTCGAAGCGCCGCCTGGTGTCGTCGAAGGGCTCGAAGCCGCATTCATAGGCCGAGAGCTTCTCGGGGTTCGGCTTCTGCCGCGCCGCCAGCATGGCGCCGCCCACCATCGCGCTGGCGATGGCGGCTGCGATCCCCAGGAAGACGAGGATCGGAAAATACTCTGCCAGCAGCGGCTGGGTCATGTGCCTGCTCTTTGCCTTGCCAAACCCCACCCGGGATCTTGCGTCCCGCGGTCGTGCCACGCTGCGCCAAAGGGGAGCATCCCGCGTCCTGTTCCGCAGGGCTCCGACCCATGCCGCACCGCAGCGCGGCGGACATTAGCCGCGCCCCGCGCGCTCCGCCATAGGGCCAGGAGTTCATGAAACCATGGAAAGGACATGCGGGCGCAGCCCCGGAACATCCAGGGCACGCACGCGTATCAATGCTGGGAAGGCTGCCGCGTGGCGCGAGTGACGGGGCTCGAACCCGCGACCTCCGGCGTGACAGGCCGGCGCTCTAACCGACTGAGCTACACCCGCATACGCGACAGGCGGCGGGGAATACGGGGGGCGCCGGATGGTGTCAAGCATGCCGGATCTCGCGGCTTGCAGGCCCGCCGCACCGCGCTTTAGGCTTGCCGGCGCAGCTCCAACGGGCAGACAGGAATGGACCCGGCCACCGCCTCCATCGTCTCCGTGCTGGCTGCCGGCGCCGCCGCGATCGGCAAGGGCATTGCCGGCGAGGCCGCAAAGGACGCTTACAAGTCGCTCAAGTCCTGGCTGGTTGGCCGGCGCGAGGACACCGGCGCCGCCATCGCCCTGCTGGAGCGCGACCCGGCCTCCGGCGCGAAGCAGGCCGTGCTTGCCGAGGAGGTCGCGCCGCTCGCCGCGGAGGCCGAGCTGCGCCGCCTGGTCGCCGCGCTCAGCGCGGCCATCGCCGGCCAGGCGGAGAAGCAGGACGAGGTCGCCGCCCTGATCGACCTCGGCAGCCTGCGTGCCGCCGGCAATTTCGAGCTCACCGACAGCCAGGCGCTCGGCGCCGTCCTGCGTGTGCGCGGCGACGCAACCTTCGAGAAGGACGTGAAGCTCTCCGGCTTGTCCAACCGCCCCGAGCGCGGCGCAAAAAAAAACGACTGAGCCCTCGCGCGGCGCCGGCCGCGCCGCTGGTGCGGTTCGAGGGCAGGGTCGCCGCGCGCGACATCTTCATCGGCCTCGACGCCACGCCAACCGACTTCACCACCGCAGCGGGCGAGCTCGTCGCCGCCTATCGCGGCACCGCGGCGGACCCCGCGCCCTTCGGCGGCCGCGACGCGGAGCTGACCCAACTAACGCGCTGGCTGTCCGATCCCGCCGCGCCCGGCAACTTCCTGATCACCGCGCCGGCCGGGCGCGGCAAGACCTCGCTGGTGGTGCGCTGGCTCGATTCGCTTGGCGCCAGGGGGCGCGTCGCCTTCCTCCCGATCAGCATCCGCTACGGCACCAGCCGTTCCACGGTCTTCCACCGCGCGCTCGCCACGCGCCTCGCGACGCTGCTCGGCGAGGCGCTGCCGGCCGACACCGCGATCGGCTACGAGGACCGCATCCGCGACTACCTCGCCCGCTTCGACGACCCGGCTGATCCCTGCCTGCTGGTGATCGACGGCCTGGACGAGGCCACCGGCCGCGCGATCGACGGCGGGATCCTGCGGCGCCGCCCGCCCCCCGGCCTGCGCGTGCTGGTCACCGCGCGGCAGCTCGCCGGCGACCGCGGCTCCGCCGAATGGCTGCGCCGGCTCGGCTGGACCGGCGCGGCCGCGACGATCGAGCTCGACAAGCTCGACCGCGCCGGAATCGCGGCCGCGCTGCGTGGCGTCGATGCGGGGCTCGCGTCGCTGGCCGAGGATCCGGCGGTGATCGCCGAGCTCGACCGCCTGACGGAGAAGGGCGACCCGCTACTGGTCGGCCTGTATGCCGGCGACCTTGCCAGGTCCGGCCGCCTGCCCGCGGGCTTCGGCGCGCATGACCTCGCCCGCCGACGGCCGGGGCTGGCGAACTACTTCACCGACTGGATCGAGCACCAGAAGATCGCCTGGCGGGAGGCCGGGCGGGAGGTGGACCAGGACTGGCTGAACATCGTGCTCGCCGTGCTCGGCTGCGCCCTGGCGCCGATGCAGCTGGCCGAGATCGGCCGCGTCGCGGCGCTGGTCAGCGGCCAGGACCGCATCGTCACGCTCGACACGCTGGACCCGATCCGCCGCTTCGTCGCCGGCGCCGCCGAGACCGGCGGCTTCGTCCTGTCGCATCCGCGCTTCGCCCTGCACATCCAGGAGGACCATTTCCGCGGCTCCGACCTGATCCCGCGCGTGCGCGCGGGCTTCCTGGCCTGGGGTGAGGGCGTCGTCGCCGCGCTGAACCGCGGCGAGCTGCCGCCCGGCCAGGTGCCGCGCTACCTGCTGGCGAGCTATCTCGGCCACCTGGACGAGGTCAGCCCGCCGCCGCTCGACCACTACCGCGCGCTGGTCGAGGATGGCTGGCGCCGCGCCTGGGAGGCGGCGGAGGCCGGCGCCGGCACGGCCGCGCCGGGTGCCACGGAGACCGCGCGGAGCGACTTCGCCGAGCAGGTGCAGGCCTGCTGGAGGCGGCTGCTGGAGGCCGCCGAGGCCGATCAGGCGGCGCTCCGCCGCCCGCGCACCGGCCTGGGCGG
>NZ_JAPSMD010000020.1 GCF_027856955.1 Falsiroseomonas oryzae
CGGCACCAGGCCTCCGCTCGCGCGACGCCGGCCGCCAGCGCGGCCGCGGCGTCCTGCGACGCCAGCGGCCCGACCTCCACCGTCACCAGCCTCTCGCCCAGGTCACTGTCCGGGTCGAGGGAGCGCGCCGGCGCGCGCCGGATCGCCGGGCTGTCCAGGTCCACCGCATTGGCGATCAGCGTCGCCGCGGCATCCGCAGTGGCGGCGTCCGCCGCCAGCACCGTCACCGCATCCGCGATGCCCAGCGATAAGGACCGCCCATGCCGGCCGGAGGTGGCGATGCCGCCGATGCCGTGCTCCGCGGCGATGCGCAGCGCGCCGTCAAACACCGGCGCCGCCGCCACCCCGCCCGGATCCGCCGCCATCCCGACGGCCAGGCTCTCCCCCTCGGCGACGAACAGCGCGATATCGCCGCCATCGTTCACATAGGCCTTGCGCAGCCGCGGCGCCGCCTTGCGCATCGCCGCCAGCAACTCGTCCGCCACGGCGCCCGCCACCGCCGCCATCGCCGTGACGAAGACGCCGCGCGCAGCGAAGGGCGCGCAGCCGGCGGCCATGCGCCGAGCAACTGCGCCTTGCAGAAGCGGCGTGTCCCGCATGTCGCGCCGCAGCTCCGGCAGTTCCGCCACCAGCTCCTCGAGAAGCCCGTCGAAGCGCGCCGCCGCCGCGCGTTCCGCCGCCGCGACCTGCGCCGCCTCGCCCCAGCCGCGCAGCACCACGTCGATCGGCCCGTGCTGAAGGTGCAGCCGCGCGCCGGTCAGCCGCTGCGCGATCATGGCCTGGCGAAGGGCCAGGGGTTGCCGGGGATCCAGCCCTCCACCCGCAACTGGTCGCCCAGCCCGCGCAGCAGCTCCTCCACCGGCACGATCTCGTCCATGTGGCCGCCCAGCTTCGCATAGAGCGCGCGGGGCAGGGTGAACTCGATCGGGGCTACCAGTGCCGGCGTCGGCACATAGCCGAAGGCGTTGCCCGGAAAGCGCAGCACATCCGCCATCACCGTGATGCCGCCGCCCGGCCAGAGATAGGCCGGCGCGCCGCCCATGGTCACGCGCACCTCCCCGGCGGCCACCGCGCGCGTCAGCAGCACCGGGTTCTCCGTGACGCCGGCGCGCAGAGATCCGCCGGCGCCGGCCATGAACAGCACCGTGCAGAGCGAGGGCTCGCAATTCTCGCCGATGCGCTCCACCACGGCGCGCACCGCAGCCGGCATCTCCGCCGGCACGGGGCGCAGCGCCGCGTCCAGCACGCACCACAGCGCATCCTCCCCGGTGGTGGAGGTCATCAGCAGCCGCAGCCCGGGCCAGGCGACCTTCGCGTCGATGCTCTCGATGACGGCGAGCGGATCGGTGATGTCCGTCCCGCCCCAGCCCAGCCCGGGCTGCGCCACCTGGAAATACCGCCCGGGCGTGGAGCGCCGGCCGCGGACGCGGATGCCCGTGGGCTTCATGCCCAGCACCTTGCCGGCCTGATGCTCGCTCAGCACGCCGGTGATGTGGTCATCCACCACGATCACCTCGTCCGCGTGTCCGAGCCACTGCTGCGCGAAGATGCCGACCGTGGCGCTTCCGCAGCCGACGCGCATGCGCCGCTCCGGCGTCCCGTCCACGATGGGCGCACGCCCGGCCTGGACCACCACCTCGTGCCCGCCATCGATCGTCAGCGTCACGGGTTCGGCGGCGCAGAGCGCGAGCAGCGTCTCGCAGGTGACGTTGCCTTCCTTCTTGTTGCCGCCGGTCAGGTGCCGCACGCCGCCCAGGCTCAGCATCTGGCTGCCGTATTCGGCAGTCGTGACGTGGCCGACCTGCTCGCCCTTCGCGCGCACCGGCGCGGCTTCGGGGCCGAGATGCCGGTCGGTGTCGATCTTCACCTTCACGCCGCAGTAGCTGAAGATGCCCTCCGTCACGACCGTCACCGTGTCCACGCCGTCATGCGTCGCGCCGACGATGAAGGGGGCGGGCTTGTAGTCCGGATAGGTGGTGCCGGCGCCGACACCGGTGACGAAGGCGCGCGAGGGATCCAGCACCTTGCCGTCCCAGGCGCCGTCGGCGAAGGCCACGACCGGCCCGCCGGATTCCACCGTGCGGGCCAGCGCCAGCGCCGGGTCGGTGCGCACCAGGCGGCCATCCTCGTTGGCGTAGCGGCTGCAGGCGCCGGCACGGCCGGGGCGGATGCGGCACAGCACCGGGCAGGCATCGCAGCGGATGATGCCCTCGCCCTCGGACTGCCCGAACTTCTCGCTGCGCGCCTGCGCGCTGACCCTATCGGACATGCAGCGCCTCCCACAGCCGATGCGGCAGCACGGGCACGCGCGTGATCCGCACTCCGGTGGCGTGGCGGATCGCGGAGAGGATGGCGGGCGCCGTCGGCACCAGCGCCGGCTCCCCCACGCCCTTCGCGCCGAAGGGGCCTTCCGGTTCGGGATCCTCGATCAGGTGGACGCGGATCGGTGGCACGTCGCCCGCAGTCGGGATGAGGTAGTCGTGCAGGTTCTCCGTCCGGCCCGGGATGAACTCCTCCATCAGCGCGAGACCCAGCCCCTGCGCGATGCCGCCATGGATCTGGCCGATCACCAGCGTCGGGTTCACGGCGCGCCCGACATCCTGCGCCGCCACGATCTCCTCCGCCTTCACGGTGCCGAGATGCGTGTCCACGCGCACCAGCGCGATCTGCGCGGCGAAGCCATAGGTGGCATAGGGCGTTCCCTGGCCATTCGCGTCGAGCGCGGTGGTCGGGGGATCGTAGCGCCCGTCGCCTTCCAGGTCGCCGGGCAGCGCTGCCAGCTCGATCGTGCGGGACGCGCCGGCGGCATCCGTCACGGTCAGCCGCGTCCCCGCCAGAGCCAGCGTCGCGTCCTCGCCGGCATTGGCCAGCGCCAGGATGCGCCGCCGCAGATCCAGCCCGGCCTCGTAGGCGGCGCGCCCGCTGACGAAGGTCTGGCGCGAGGCCGAGGTCTTGCCTGCGTCGAATGTGAGCGACGTGTCGCCCAGCACGAAGCGGAAGGCAGCCAGCGGAAGTCCGAGCGCATCGGCGCAGATCTGGGCGATCACCGTCGTGCTGCCCTGGCCGATATCGACCGCGCCGTTGAACAGCGTCAGCGTGCCATCGCGGCCCAGCACGACGCGCATGCGGGAGGGGTTCGACATGGAGGTGTTGCCGCAGCCGTACCACATGCAGGCAATGCCCGCGCCGAGGCGGTGGCGTGTCGCGCGCGCGTTGTGCGCCGCGACGCGGCCGAGCATAACCTCCCAGTCCGGCTTCAGCGCATCGAGGCATTGCGGCAGCCCCGCCGAGGCGTGCAGCACCTGGCCGGAGGGCGTGACATCGCCATGCCCGATCGCGTTGCGCCGCCTGATCTCCCAGCGGTCCAGGCCGAGCCGTTCCGCCAGGTCGTCCACCAGGGTTTCCGTCGCGATCGCCGCCTGCGGCACGCCGAAGCCGCGGAAGGCGCCGGCCGGCGTGTCGTTCGTGTAGACCGCGCGCGTGCGGTTGCGGACATGCGGCACGCGGTAGGGGCCGGAGGCATGCACCGGCACGCGGTTCGCGACCGTGGGCCCCCAGCTCGCATAGGCGCCGGTGTTGAAGTCTCCGTCCAGCTCGAAGGCAGTGAAGCGTCCATCCGCGTCCGCCGACATGCGCGCGCGCAGCTCCGCCGGATGGCGCTTGGTGGTGGAGGCCATGCTCTCGGTGCGGGAATAGGTGATGCGCACGCGCTGCGCCGCCAGCCGTACCGCCACGGCGAGCAGCGGCTGAATGGAGACGTCGAGCTTGCCGCCGAAGCCGCCGCCGCAGGCGCTCGGCCGGATCACCACGAACTCCTCCGGCGCGCCGACCACGCGCGCCGTCTCCTCGCGATCCATGTAGGGCGCCTGTGTGCAGGCCACCACCTCGATCCGGTCGGGATGACCCTCGGCATGCCCGGCCTCGGGCTCGATATAGGCGTGCTCGACGAAGGGCGTGCGGAAGCTGCCCTCGGCCGTCGTGGCCGCGCCGGCATGGCCCGCGGCGACGTCGCCGGTCTCGAGGAAACCGCGCACCAGCACGTTGCCGGGCGCATGGGCATGCAGCTGCGGCGCATCTGGCGCGAGCGCGGCGGCAATGCCGTGCAGCGCGGGCAGCGGCTCCCAGGCGATGGGCAGGTCGGCGTCGCGCACCGCCTCCACCGACGCGCGCGTGCCCACGAGCAGCAGCACCGCCTCGCCGCGGAAGCGCACCTCGCCATCGGCCAGCGCCGGCTGGTCCTTCAGGTTCGGCATGATGCCGAAGGCGTTCTCGCCTGGGATGTCCGCGGCGGAGAGGATGCGCCGCAGGCCGAGCCGGCAGCGCGCCGCCGCCAGGTCGCCAAGAGTGAATCGCGCGCGCGCATGCGGCGATCGCACGACGCGCAACCAGAGTGCGTCCTCCGGCGCACCGTCGGCGCCGAAGCGCTCCGTGCCAGCAACCTTCGGCCAGCCATCGAGCCGCGCGACGCCCGCGCCGACCGCCTCGCCGGCCGGCGGCATGGCGGTCAGCGCCGGCGCCGCATCCAGGATGGCGTCGATGATCTTCCGGTAGCCCGTGCAGCGGCAGAGCACGCCGCCGATCGCATCCTGCACCGTCTCCCGCGTCGGGGTCGGGTCGCGCCGCAGCAGGTCGGCCGCGGCCATGATCATCCCCGGCGTGCAGATGCCGCATTGCGCCGCGCCATGCGCGAGGAAGGCCGTGCGCAGCCGGTTGAGCAGCGGGTCCTCCGCCTCGATCGTGGTGACGGCGGCTCCTTCCACCTGCGCCGTCGGCACCAGGCAGGCGCAGGCCTGCGCGCCGTCCAGCAGGACCGTGCAGGCGCCGCAGTCGCCCGCCTCGCAGCCGACCTTGGTGCCGGTCAGGCCCAGCCGCTCCCGCAGCGTGTCCGACAGCGGCGCGAAGGGCGGCGCCTCGACCTCGACGCGCGCACCGTTCAGGGTGAAGGCGATCATGCGGACAGCCCCCGCAGCAGGTCGCGCAGCAGCGTCAGTGCCGCATCGCGCCGATAGGCCGCGGAGGCGCGCACGTCGTCGATGGGCGAAAGGGCGTCGAGATGGGCGGCCTCAGGGACCTCGGCGGCCTCGCGCAGCGCGGCCCCGCGCAGCGCATCCTCGAGATCCGGCAGCCGCCGTGCCACCGCGGAGCAGGCGCCGACCGCGACGCGCGCCTCGGTGATGCGGTCCGCATCATCCGTCGCGACCACGCCCGCCGCCATGGCGATGGAAATCACCAGGTAGCGCCGGGCGCCGAGCTTCACGAAGCCTCCGCGCGCACGGGGCTGGCGCGACACCAGGAGCGCCGTGACGATCTCGTCGGGGGCGAGCGCGGTGGCGCGGTAGCCCGAGAGGAAGGCGCCGAGCGGCAGCACGCGGCGGCCGCGTGCCGAGGCCACGTCCACCACGGCGTCCAGCGCCAGCAGGTTGGGGATGCCGTCGCCGGCCGGCGAGGCGGTGCAGAGATTCCCCACGATCGTCCCGCGGTTCTGCACCTGCGTCCCGCCGACCTCCCGCGCCGCCGCCTTCAGCCCGTCGAACAGCGGCGGCAGCGACGCATGGCGCAGCGCCGACCAGGTGACGAGGCAGCCGATGCGCCAGCCGCCGACGCCCTCCTCGATGCGGTCCAGCCCGGGAATGGCGGTGATGTCCAACACGTCCTTGTGCGTCGGATCACCCCAGGCGCGCCGGCCGGCATGGGCGGGATAGACGTCCGTCCCGCCCGCGATCACCGCGACATCCTGCGTGGCGCGGATGGCCAGCGCATCCTGAAGGCTGCGCGGGCGATGATAGGCGATCATGCGAAGGGCCCGAACAGCCGCTCGGCCTGCTCGGCCGTGTAGTAGCCGCGCGTGACGTCGCGCGCGACCATCACCCTGTCCCGCATAAGAGGGTCGCCGTAGCCGCCGCCGCCCGGCGTCATCACCTCCACACGGTCGCCCGCCACCAGGCGCAATCCCTGGTCCTTCGACAGGTGCTCCGGGACGGTGGTGACGCCGCCGCGGTGCAGCCGAACGACGTTCGGCGCCCCGGGCTGGCCGCCGAGCACGCCGGGCGGGCCGAAGCGGCCATGGTCCATGACGAAGCTCGCCTTCGCCTCGCCGCGCAGCAGTTCGACCTCGTAATGCACGCCGAAGCCGCCGCGCCGCTGACCGGCGCCGCCGGACCCCTCATGGATGGCGAAGCGGCGGAACAGTACGGGAAAGTACTGCTCCATCACCTCCACCGGCGCGGTCTTGCTGATGCCGATGGTGGAGCAGCCATTCGTCAGCCCGTCGTCATGCGCGTTGCCGCCATAGCCGCCACCGGTGATCTGGTACATCACGTAGCCCGTGTTGCGCGCCGGATCGACGCCCCCCAGCGCGAAATTGCCGGAGGTCCCGGCCGGCGCCGCCCAGAGCTCCTCCGGGATCGCCTGTGCCAGCGCGAGGAACACCGCCTCCGCGATGCGCTGCGACACCTCCGCCGCGCAGCCGGAGACCGGGCGGGGATAGCGCGCATCCAGGAAGGTGCCCTCGGGCCGGATCACCTCCAGCGGCTCGAAGGTGCCGGCATTGATCGGCACGTGCGGGAAGACGTGCTTCACGGCGAGATAGATCGCGCTGCAGGTCGTCGCCCAGACGGAGTTCATGGGACCCTGGCAGGGTGGGGAGGAGCCCGACAGGTCGAAGGTGAGAGTCTCGTCGCGCTTGGCGACGGTCAGCGCGATGCGCAGCGGTTGGTTCACCACCCCGTCCGAATCGACGAAGGCTTCGGAGGTGTAGACACCATCAGGAATGCGCCGGATCTCCGCGCGCATCCGCTCCGCCGCGCGGGCACGGATGCCGGCGATGGCGGCCTGCAACGCGGCCGCGCCATGCCGCGCGATCAGCTCCCGCAGGCGGCTTTCGCCGACCAGCAGCGCCGCTGCCTGCGCCTTGATGTCGCCGATGCGCTGCTCGGCGACGCGGATGTTGGACTGGATGATCGCCAGGATCTCCCGGTCCAGCTCGCCGCGCTTGAACAGCTTCACCGGCGGCAGGCGCAGCCCTTCCTGCTCCACCTCCGTCGCATGCGCGCTGAACCCGCCCGGCACCATGCCGCCTATATCCGGCCAGTGGCCGGTGTTCTGCAGCCAGCAGAACAGCGTGCCATCGACGAAGACCGGCCTGGCGAAGCGCACATCCATGAGATGCGTGCCGCCCAGATACGGGTCGTTGACGATGTAGATGTCGCCCGGCTCCGGCGGCGCCACGCTGCCCTCGCAGATCAGCCGCGCCAGATGCGCCGCGGAATGCGCCATGGTGCCGACGAAGACCGGCAGGCCGAGCTCCCCCTGCGCGATCAGCGCGCCGTCTTCCGCGCCGTAAATGCCGTCCGACCGGTCGTCGGCCTCCGCAATCACCGGAGAGAAGGCAGCGCGCGAGAAGGCGATGTCCATCTCGTTGCAGACCTGCTGCAGCCCGGCCTGGATCACGGCGAGGGTGAGGGGATCGATCTCCGTCACACGCGCACCCTCAGATTGCCGATGGGGTCCACCACCGCCTCGCTGCCTGGCTCCAGCACCGTGGTCGCATCCGCCTGCTGGATGATGGCCGGGCCGGCGATGCGCGCGCCAAGCGCCAGGCGTTCCCGCTGCCAGACCTGTGCCTCGTGCCAGGCACCGTCGGCGTAGAGCGGGCGCGTGCCCAGCAGCGCATCGCCGTCGCCCGGTGGCAGCAGGGCGCGCAGGTCGAAGCGGCGCCGCCGGCCGATCACGCTGGTGTTCAGGTTGACGAGCACGGCGCGGATCTCCGGCATGCGGATCTGGAAGCGCGCAAAATAGGCCGCCTCGAAGGCCGCCTGGATCTCCGCCCGCGTCATCGCCGCGCGCGGCAGCGCCACGCGGATCAGGTGCGTCTGGCCGCGGAACTGCATCTCCGCGCTGTGCAGCACCACCGCCTCCTCCACCTCGCCCTTCTCCGCCAGCACGGTGGCGAGCCCGCGTTCGCGTTGCGCGGCCAGCACGGCGGCGATCTCGTCCTCCGGGATGTCGTCCAGGCCGCGGTTCAGCGTGTTCACGAGGTCCTGCCGCAGGTCGGCCACCAGGCAGCCGAGCGCGTTGGTCAGCCCCGGCCGCGCCGGCACCAGCACCTCCGGGATGCCGATCTCGCGCGCCAGCGCCACGGCGTGCAGCGGCCCGGCGCCGCCGAAGGCGAACAACACGAAGTCGCGGGGATCGTGGCCCTTGGAAAGCGAGACCATGCGGATCGCGCCGGTCATGTGGACATTGGCCAGCCGGATCACCGCCGCCGCCGCCTGCTCCACGCTCAGGCCGAGCGGGTCGCCGATGTCGCGGGCGAAGGCGTCGCGGATGCGCTGCATGGGCACCGCATCTTGCACGGCGAGCAGGCGCGCCGGATCCAGCCGCCCCAGGACGAGGTTTGCATCCGTGATGGTCGGCCGCGCGCCGCCGCGGCCGTAGCAGATCGGCCCGGGCTGGCTGCCCGCGCTGTCCGGCCCGACGCGCAGCATCCCCGCGCGGTCGAGCCCCGCGATGGAGCCGCCGCCCGCGCCGACGGTCCGCACGTCCACCATCGGCAGGTGGATCGGCAGGCCGTAGGCGATGGAGAGCTCCGCGGAGACCTCCGGCACGCCGCCGGCGATCAGCGCGACATCCGTGGAGGTGCCGCCCATGTCGTAGGTGATGGCGTTGGACAGCCCGCTCTGCGCCAGCGTCGCCGCTGCCGCCATGACGCCGGAAGCCGGGCCGGACATGACGGTCTTCGCCGCGTCCTTCGCCACCAGCCGCGCCGGCACCGTGCCGCCATTGCCGTTCATCACCAGCAGGTCGCGCGCGTGGCCGGCCTCGGCCAGCTTCGCCTGCAGCCGGTGCAGGTAGCGGTCCAACACGGGCTGCACAGCGGCGTTCACGCTGGCCGTGGTGCCGCGCTCGTATTCCCGGAACTCCGAGAGCAGCTCGTGGCCAAGGGTCACATAGGCGCTCGGCCAGATCGCGCGGGCGATCTCGCCGGCACGACGCTCATGCGCGGGGTTGGCGTAGGCGTGCAGGAAATGCACCACCAGCGCCTCGCAGCCCGCATCCAGCAGCGCGCGCGCCTCCTGCTCCACCGCGGCCTCGTCCAGCGGCACCAGCACCTGGCCGCGCGCATCCATCCGCTCCGCCACCTCGCGCCGCAGCTCGCGCGGCACCAGCGGCTCGAAGGTGCCGGTCAGGCCATAGGGGTGCGGGCGTGTCCGGCGGCCGAGCTCCAGCACGTCGCGGAAGCCCGCCGTGGTGATCAGCCCCACGCGGGCCAACTTGCGTTCCAGTACCGCATTGGTCGTCGCCGTGGTGCCGTGGATGATCAGGTCGAGCGTGGCGGGTTCCGCGCCCGCCGCGACGATGGCCGCCAGAACGCCATCGGCCTGGTTCGCCGCCGTGGTCGGCACCTTCGCCAGCCGCACCGTCCCGTCCGCCGCCTGCAGCAGCAGGTCGGTGAAGGTCCCGCCCACATCGATGCCCGCCACGCGCCTCATACGGTCAGGTAGGCCTCCCGCACATGCTCGTCCGCCTCCAGCGCCTCCATCGTGCCCTCGTAGCGGATCTCGCCGCGCTCGATCACATAGGCACGGTCGGCGACCGCCGCCGCGAAGTCCAGGTTCTGCTCGGAGAGTAGCACCGAGATCCCCTCGGCCTTCATGCGCAGCACGGCCTCGGCCATCTGCTCCACGATCACCGGGGCCAGGCCCTCGCTCGGTTCGTCCAGCAGCACGGCGTCGGGGTTGCCCATCAGGGTGCGCGCGATGGTCAGCATCTGCTGCTCGCCTCCTGACATGGCCGCGGCGCGCCGCCCGCGCATCTCCGCCAGATTGGGGAACACGGCGAAGAGCCGCTCCGGCGTCCAGGCGTCACGGCCCGCGCGCGGCGGGCGGCGGCCGACCTCCAGGTTCTCGAACACCGTCAGGTCGGTGAAGATCCGCCGCTCCTCCGGCACGTAGCCAAGGCCGAGGCGCGCGATGCGGAAGGGCGGCAGGCCGGTGATGTCGGTGCCGGCGAAGCGGACCTTGCCGCCGCGTGGCGGCAGCAGGCCCATGATGGCCTTGAGCGTGGTGGACTTCCCGGCGCCGTTCCGTCCCATCAGCGCCGCCACCTCGCCGCGCCGCAGCGCAAGCGTGACGCCGAACAGAACCTCCGCCGGGCCATACCCGGCCTTCAGCCCCGCCACATCCAGCACCGCCTCAGCCATGCGCGCGACGCGCACGAAGCGCGGCCCGGACGCCGGTGGTGCCGAGGTAGACGCGCTGCACCTCGGGATCGTCGCGTACCTGCTCCGGCGTGCCGGCGGCGATGATCTCGCCGCGCACCAGCACCAGGATGCGGTCGGCATGGGCGAAGACCGCGTCCATGTCGTGCTCGGTGAACAGCACGCCGATGCCTTCCTCCCGTGCGATGCCGGCGGTCAGCTGCATCAGCCGCGCGCGTTCGCGCGGTGCCATGCCCGCCGTCGGCTCGTCCATCAGCAACAGCCGCGGTGCGGCGGCCAGCGCGATGGCCAGCTCCACCGTCTTCACGTCGCCATAGGCGAGCTCGCCGATCGGCCGGTCCGCCGCCGCCTCCATCCCCACGCGCGCCAGCAGCGCCAGCGCATCCTGGCGGAACAGTCGGCTGGTCGGCGCCAGCATATCGCGCGTGCGCCCGGCATGGGCGATCAGCGCCATCTGCACGTTCTCGATGACGGACATGGAGAGGAAGGTCTGCGCCACCTGGAAGGTGCGCCCGACGCCCATCCGGCAGACCTCGCGCGGCGGCAGGCCGGTGATGTCCTCCCCGCCCAGCAGCACGCGCCCGCTGTCCGGTCGCAGCTGCCCGCCCACCATGTTGAAGGTGGTGGACTTGCCCGCGCCGTTCGGCCCGATGATCGCCAGCATCTCTCCTGCTGAAAGCGCGAAGGCGACATCGCGCGCCGCGACCACACCGCCGAACCGCTTGTTCAGCGCTTCCGCCGCCAGCAGCGTCATGTCCGCGCCCTCAGCGCGCCCCAGGCGCCGCCGAGCCCGCGCGGGAAGATCAGCACCAGCGCGATGATCGAGGCGCCGAGCAGGAAGCGCCAGTAGTCGGTGAGCGGCATGAAGACGTCCTTGATGGCGTGGAACGCCGCCGCGCCGACCACGGCGCCCATCACGGTCTGGATGCCGCCCAGCAGGATCATCGCCAGGAAATCGACGGACATCGGGATGCCCAGCATCGTCGGATCGATGGAGCCCTTGGAGAAGGCATAGAGCCCGCCCGCCAGCCCCGCCGCCACGCCGGCCAGGGTGAAGGCCAGCCAGCGATGCGTCCGCACGTCGATGCCGATGGCGTCGGCGCGGGGTTCGGAATCGCGCGCCGCGCGCAGCGTGGCGCCGAAGGGCGCGTAGATCACGTGCCGCAGCGCCAGGATCGCGCCCAGCGCGCAGGCCGCGACGAGGTAGAAGTAGACGTGGCGCGAGGAGGCCCAGGCGCTCGGCCAGACGCCGACCACGCCGTTGTCGCCGCCGGTGAACTCCACCCACTGGAAGCACACGGCATAGGCGATCTGCGCGAAGGCCAGGGTCAGCATCGCCAGGTAGATGCCGGAGAGGCGCACGACGAAGAACCCGAACAGCGCCGCGAACAGCCCGCCGGCCAGCGGCGCCGCTAGCAGCGCCGGCTCCATCGGCAGGCCGCCCTTCGTCACCAGCAGCCCCGCCGCATAGGCGCCCAGCCCGAAATACGCGGCATGGCCGAAGCTGACGATTCCCCCGTTGCCGACCAGGAAGTTCAGCGAGAAGGCGGCCAGTGCGAAGACCAGCACCTCGGTCGCGACCTTTACCGCATAGGCGTCGCCGAACAGCGGGAGCGCCAGCAACGAGGCCACCGCCACGCCGAGCAGCGCGCGTTCCGCCCCGCCGAATCCGCGCGGCGAGAGGATGCCTTCCGGCAGCGCGGCGCGTCCCGCCGCCGGTTCCGGCCGGCCGAGCAGCCCCCAGGGCTTGATCACCAGCACCACCGCCATCAGCAGGAATACCAGCACCAGCGTGATCTTCGGGAAGACGAGGACACCGAAGGCCTGCAGCTGGCCGATCAGCACCGCCGCCAGGAAGGCGCCGGTCACGCTGCCCATCCCGCCGATCACCGTCACCACGAAGACCTCCGTGATGATCGAGAGGTCCATCTGCGCGGAAGCGGAGACTCGCGGGATCTGCAGCGCCCCGCCCAGCCCCGCCAGGAAGGCGCCGAGGAACAGCGTGCCGGTGAACAGCAGCGCCTGGTTCACGCCCAGCGCGCCCACCATCTCCCGGTCGCGCGTGGCGGCGCGGATCAGCACGCCGAAGCGCGTGCGGTGCATCAGCAGCCACAGCAGCCCCAGCACCGCGGGGCCGACGACGATCAGGAACAGCTCATAGGCCGGGAAGCGCTGCCCGAAGATCTCCACGCCGTGCCGCAGCCCTGGCGCGCGCGGCCCGGGGATGTCCACCGGCCCCCAGATCTTCAGCACGGCATCCTGCACCATCAGCACCACGCCGAAGGTCGCGAGCAGCTGGAACAGCTCCGGCACCTTGTAGATGCGGCGCAGCAGCAGCAGCTCCATCGCCACGCCCAGCAGCCCCACCACGGCCGCGCTGATCAGCACGCCCGCGAAGAACAGCCAGGGCGAGCGATCGATCTCCAGCAGCCAAGGCACCACCGTCACCGCGACATAGGCCCCCAGCATGTAGAAGGAGCCATGCGCGAAGTTGACGATCCGGGTGACGCCGAAGACCAGCGTCAGCCCTGACGCGATGACGAACAGCGAGGATGCGCTGGCCAGCCCCGACAGGGACTGGACCAGCAGGAAGCTCGGGTCCACCTAGGCGCTGCGGCGGGCGGCGCGGACCTCGTCCTCGGGGAACATCACCGTCGCGCCGTCGACGTAGCGGATGTTCCGCATCCCGCCCTGCCGGCCGCGCAGCACCGTCTCGCCCACCCAGGTTCCCATCGTGCCCTGCTGGTCGATGCCGCGCATGGTGACGGGACCGGTCACCGTCTCCGTCCGCAGGTCGCGCAGCGCCTCCACCAGCGCCTCGTTGTCCAGGCTGTTCGCGCGGTTCAGCAGGTTCGCCAGCACCTGCACGGTCACGTAGCCCAGCAGGCTGCCCTTGCGCGGCGTGTCGTTGAAGCGCGCGCGATACGCCTCGACATAGGCGCGGTGCGTCGGCCACTCCACCTGTTCCCAGGGATAGCCGGTCACGATCCAGCCTTCGGGGCATTCGTCGCCCAGCGGGATCATGTATTCCGGCTCGCCGGTCAGCAGGCTCAGCACGAAGCGACGCTCGAACAGGCCGCGGGTGTTGCCCTCGCGCACGAAGGCGGTCAGGTCGGGGCCGAACAGCACGTTGAAGATGGCGTCCGGCCGCGCCTGCGCCAGCGCGCCGACGGTCGCGCCGGCATCCACGCGGCCGAGCGCGGGATACTGCTCCGCCACGATCTCGGCGCCCGGGATCGAGGCGCCGATCAGGCGCTTGAAGTTCGCCGCCGCCGACTGCCCGTATTCGTAGTTCGGCGCGACGATCGCCCAGCGCCGCTGCGTGCGGCCGCGCGCGGCCTCGGTCAGCATTCGCGTCTGCATGTAGGTGTTGGGCCGCAGCCGCCAGGTGTAGCGATTGCCCTGCGCCATGGTGATCGCGTCCGACAGCGGCTCCGTCGCGAAGAACAGCCGCCTGCGCTGGTTCGCCAGATCCGCCACCGCCAAGCCCACATTCGACAGGAAGGTGCCGGCGATGAACGCCACGTTCTCGCGCGTCAGCAGGTCCTCCGCCACGCGCACCGCATCGCCCGGAGTCGCGCCATCGTCGCGGAAGATGAACTCCAGCGGCCGGCCGCCCATCACGCCGCCGGCGCGATTGATCGTGTCCGCGGCCAGCTGCATCGCATTGCGATAGGGCACGGAGAACGCCGCCATGCGGCTGTAGCTGTTCAGCTCGCCGATCCGGATCGGCGCCCCCTGGGCGCGTGGGGACCGCAGCCCCACCAGCGCCGCCGCGGCCAGCCCGCCGCCCACGGCCAGCGCGCCACGGCGCGTCAGCGTCTCGAAAGCCATCGTCATCCCCGTCCGTCGGTCCTGCGGTCGGCATCCTCGCCGCGGGCGCCTCGGCGGTCCAGAGGCATTCACTCCGCCGCCAGCCGTTCCGGGTCGATCTGGGCGATCTTCACGTCATAGGCCTGGTAGGCCTGCCACAGCCGCGGCAGGTCGGCCTCGAACAGGCCGCGGATCAGCCCCTGCGCCAGGCGCGGCACCGCATAGACCATCGCGTTGATGGAGGCGCCGGCCGGGCCGAAGGACATGGTGGTGGAGATGCCGAACAGGTGGATGTCGCGGATCCAGGGCGTCTCGCCGGCCTCGCGTTCCAGGAAGCCATAGTCGGGCGCGAGATAGGGGAACTCCGCCAGCCGTTCGTCCGCCTCCTGTGCCGGTGGCGTGTAGCGGTCGGACCAGCGCGCGATATTGTGCGCGAAGCCCGCCAGCGTCGGCACGGCGGCGTAGTCCATCCGCACGCCGGTGCCGCAGACCAGGAAATCCGCCGTGAAGGGTCCGCGCGGCGTGTCCAGCCGCACGCGCCCGTCCTGCATCCGGGCATCGGTCCAGGGTCGGCCGACATGCATGCGGAAATTCGCGTGCCGCGCGCAGCGATCCCAGGTGTCCTGCGGGAAGGCCTCCCGCAGCCCCAGCACATGCGCCATGAAGCGCCAGCGCCATTCGTCCGGCACGGCATGGAGGTTCTGCAGGAAGCCGCCGAAGGTCAGCCAGCGATAGGGCTGCACGAGCTGCGGCTCCGCCCGCCGGCAGAACAGGTGCACCTCCGCCGCGCCATGCTCCAGCGCGGTCGCTGCATTGTCGAAGGCGGAGGCGCCGGCCCCCAGCACCGCCACCACCTTGCCGCGCAGCCGTGCGAAGTCGATCGCGTCGGCGCTGTGGGCGCGGCACGGCGGCGGCAGGTCGGCGACGAAGCCCGGCATCCACCACCGCCCGGCATCCTCCTGGCCGGTGGCCAGCACGACCTTGCGCGCCAGCATCGGGCCGGCGCTGGTCTCCACCTGAAGGCAGGGCAGGCCGTCATCGGTGCGCGCCGGCGCGATCCGCCCGGCCTCGACGCCGTTCCTGACCGGCACGCCGGTGACGCGGCGCAGCCACAGCAGGTAGTCGTTCCACAGCTCCTTCGGAATCAGCTTCAGCGCCTCCCACGCCGCAGTGCCGAACTGCGCCTCGTGCCAGGCCTGGTAGGTGAGGGAGGGGATGCCGAGGTCCGGCCCACTCTGGTCCTTCCAGCTGCGGAGGTTCGGCATGCGCGCATAGGTGAGCCAGGGACCTTCGCGCCCGGCCTCGGCGCGGTCGATCACCAAGATGTTGCGCACCTTCTCCCGCAGCAGGGCGAAGCCGGTGACGACGCCGCACTGCCCGCCGCCGACGATCAGCACGTCCAGCACCGGCCGCCCGCCGCTGCTCTTCGGCTGCAGCCAGTCCATGCGCGGATGCGCGATCAGCGCCAGGTCGCGCGCGACATCCGCTTCCAGCTCCGCAAGGGTCCGAGGCGCAGGCAAGGTGGTCTGTCTCCGGTCGTGCCGACGGCGATATGGGCGCGGTCTATGCGGGCGCCATGCCGCGCTGCGGCGGCAGCTGCATCCCGGCCGCAGCGGCGTCGGTAGCCCAGGCCGGGCCGGTGCGCAGGCAGGACTCCGTGTCCACCGGCACGAACCGGTCCACGAGGACCTCTGCCATGAAGTCACGTGCCTCGTCATCCTCGTGCAGCGCCAGCAGCGCATCAGTCAGGGCGCGCGTGATGCGGGGCGGCGTCTCCGACGCGGCGACCAGGAAGGGGATCGGCGCGGGGTCCGTGCTCTCCAGGATGCGCAGCCCCGCCACCCGTTCCGGCGCGTGGCGGCGCAGCAGGTCGTGCGCGAAGCCGTCCATCGGCCCGACATCGCAGCGCCCCTCCCGCACCGCCTGCGCCACCGCCAGCGGCGTCACCAGCGGCCCGACCGCACCGGCAAAGGGGAAGCGTGCCGCGTAGCGCAGCAGGTGGTGCCTCGGCGCGTTGCAGCCGGAATGGCTGTGCGCGACCGTCCAGCCCAGCCGTCCGCCGAAGGCGTCCGGCAGGTGCCGGTAGGGCGCGTCCCGGCGCACCACGAAGTCGGTCATGTAGACCGGCCGACCGCCATAGCGCGGCAGGCTTGGCAGCGGGGCGGCGAGAGGGATGGGGCGCGGTTCCGGGTGCATCGCCCAGGGCCAGCCGCACATGAAGACGCAGCCCATGTCGGGCCGCGCCCAGAGCTCCTCGATCGGCGCCGGCGCCATGTGGATGAAGGGGGCGAGATGCATGCCGGACCGCGCGACCAGCCGTGCGAAAAGGCCATGCCAGGCGTCGCGCGCGCTCGGCGCGACGTCGTACATGCGGGAGCAGGCAATCAGTTCCATGCTCCCCAGCTTGCCATGCCGGCATGTTTCTTGCCACGCTCCGCACATGTCGGAGAGCGAGCTTCCCCGCGCCGCCGCGCTGGCCCCGTCCCCCGTCTGGTGGCGGCGGTGGGAGCTGCCGACCTGGGGCGTGGCCGTCGCCATCTATGCCAGCTGGTTCCTGCTGGTCTGGTTCCATGCCGCCATCCCCTGGCCGCTGCTGATGCTGCTGGGTGGCTACGTGCTCGCCTGGCATTTCTCCCTCCAGCACGAGGCGATCCATGGCTGGCGCAGCATCCCGCGCTGGCTGCGCAGCGCGGTGGTCTGGCCGCCGATCGGCGGCTGGTGGCCCTTCGAGCTCTACAAGCGCAGCCACAGCGCGCACCACCGCAACACCGTGCTGACCTATCCCGGCGAAGACACGGAGACGCAGTACCATCGCCAGGCCGACTGGTCGCGCTATTCCGCCCCCTGGCGCGCGGTGCTGCTGGCCAACCAGACGCTGGCCGGGCGGCTCCTGATCGGTCCCTTCCTGCGGCTGCGCAAGCTCGCGATCGTGGAGTGGGGCAAGCTCTCGCGCGGCGACTGGTCGGACGTGCCGACCTGGCTCGGCTTCTTCTGCGGGCTGGCGGTGATCCTGTGGTTCGTGACACAGGTCGCCGGCATGCCGCTCTGGCAGTATTACGTGCTGATGGTGCTGCCCGGCATCTCCATCGGCCTGCTGCGCGCCTTCATCGAGCACCGCTGGGGTCCCACGCCGGGTGAGCGCACGGCCAGCGTCGAGAGCAACTGGGTCTTCGGCCTGCTCTTCCTGTGGAACAACCTGCACATCGTGCACCACCTCTATCCCCAGATGCCGTGGTTCGAGATCCCCGGCTTCTGGCGGCGTAACCGCGAGAAGCTGCTGGCGCACAACGGCCACTTCGTCTTCCGCGGCTACTGGCAGATCGCGCGGCAGTGGCTGTTCACGCCGGTCTTCATCCCGGCCCATCCGGCCCGCTGAACCATCATCCTGAAGGGGGACAAGAGATGAACCGACGGCACCTGATGGGCGCGGGGCTTGGCCTGCTTGCCACCCCGCTGGCCGCACCGATGGTGGCGAAGGCGCAGCAGGTCTTCACCTTCCGCTGCCATTCCTTCTCCTCGCCCACCGCGCTGGACCACACGCTGCACCTGGACCGCTGGGCAGAGCGCATCGCGCAGCAGTCGCAGAACCGCATCCGGGTGGAGATGTACCCGGCCATGCAGCTCGGCGGCCAGCCGCGCGACCTGCCGCAGCAGCTGGACGACGGCGTGGTGGACATGATCTGGACCGTGCCCGGCTTCACGCCCGGCCGCTTCATGGGCACCGAGGGGCTGGAGATGCCCTTCATGAACACCGGCCTCTCCGCCACGGAGAGCCAGGCCGCCTACGAGTTCGCCGCGAAGAACCTGGCGGACAGCGAGTATCGCGGCATCAAGATCATCTCCATCCATTCCACCGACCGCGCGCTGATCCACACCAGCCGGCGCCCGATCCGCACGCTCGAGGACTTCCGCGGCCTCCGGCTGCGCGTCGCCGGCCGCTTCATCGGCGAGGCCGTCACCGCGCTGGGCGCTACGCCGGTCGGCATCCCGCTCGGCGGCGTCTATGAGGCGACGGCGCGGAACCAGGTGGATGGCTTCCTGATCAACTGGGCCATCACCCATCCCTTCCGGCTCTACGAAGTCGCGAAGTTCCACTCCGAGCCGAAGGGCGGCCTGTTCCAGGGCATGCTGCTGACGCTGATGAGCATGCGCAGCTACAACCGCCTGCCCAACGAGCTGAAGGCGGTGGTGGATGCCAATTCCGGCGCCGCCCTCTCGAAGCAACTCGGCGAGATCTGGGATACCCAGACCCAGCAGGCCATCGACGCCACGCGCGCTGCCGGCAACGAGATCATCGAGATCCCGGATGCCGAGAAGGCGCGCTGGCGCACCGCCGTCGCGCCGGCCTACGACGCCTGGATCGCCGAGATGAACCGCCGCGGCCGCAACGGCCGCGCGCTGTTCGACGACATCCTGGCGATCACCGCCCGCTTCGGCCGTACGTGACGCTGGCGCGCCTGCGCGGGGTCCTGACCGGCGCCGCGACGCTCGGCGGCATCGTCGCCGGCTTCCTGCTGCTCGGCGCGGTCGCGGTCACCACCGCCTCCGTGCTGCGCGGCGCGATCGTCAACCAGCCGATCCTCGGCGATTCCGAGGTGGTGGAGATGCTGCTCGGCGTCGCCGTCGCGCTCTGCCTGCCGCTCGGCGAGATGAAGGGCGCGCATGTGCTGGTGGACTTCTTCACCCAGAAGCTGCCGGCCCGCGGCATTACCGGCCTGGATGCCGTGATGCGCGCCATCGGCGCGGCGGTGATCGCCGTGCTCGCCTGGCGGCTGGCGATCGGCGGCTGGAACATGTGGGACCGAGAGCGGGAGACGATGTTCCTGCTGATCCCCTATTGGTGGGGCTATGCCGGCGCGGCCATCGGCATGACGCTCTGGACGATCTGCGCCGCCTTCGTGGCGGTGGAGAGCGCGGCGAAGGCGAGGCAGGCCGCGTGACGAACTTCGATATCGGGCTGGCGATGTTCGGCGGCGCTCTGGTGCTGATCGCGCTGCGGATGCCCGTCGGCATCGCCATGCTGCTGGTCGGCGGCATCGGCTATGCCGCGATCTCGGGCTGGGACCGGCTCTTCGCCTCGCTCAACACGCTGACCTTCAGCCGCTTCTCCTCCTACACGCTGTCGGTCATCCCGCTGTTCCTGCTGATGGGCGACTTCGCCACCAAGGGCGGCATGAACCGCGCGCTGTTCCGCTGCGCGCGCGCCTGGATGGGGCATTGGCGCGGCGGGCTGGCGGTGGCGACCATCGGCGGCTGCGCCGCCTTCGGCGCGATCTGCGGATCATCCCTCGCCACCGCCGCCACGATGAGCCAGGTGGCCGGGCCGGAGATGCGCCGGCACGGCTATTCGCCCGCGCTCGCCACCGGCACGCTCGCAGCCGGCGGCACGCTCGGCATCCTCATCCCGCCCAGCGTCATCCTGGTGATCTACGCCATCTACACCGAGCAGAGCATCGGCCAGATGTTCGTCGCGGCCGTGATCCCCGGCCTCCTCGCCACGGCCGGCTACATGCTGGTGGTGAACCTCTATTCCCGCCTCGCCCCCGGCAGCGCCCCCGCTGCCGAGCGCATGCCGTATCGCGAGAGGCTGCGCGCCACCGCCGATGTCTGGCCCGTGATTCTCGTCTTCGTCCTGGTGGTCACTGGCATGTACGACGGCTGGTTCAGCGCGACGGAAGGCGCCGCCATCGGTGCCGCCGCCACCGGCCTCCTGGCCGTGACGCTCGGCGGCATGCGCTGGCAGGGCCTGAAGGAGAGCCTGCTCTCCACCGCCGAGACCACCGGCCTGATCTTCCTCGTGCTGCTGGGCGCCGAGCTGTTCAGCGCCGGCCTCGCGCTCTCGCAACTGCCGACCGAGCTCTCGGCCGCAGTCGCGCGGATGGACGTCGCGCCGATCACCGTGCTGCTGGCGATCCTGGTGATCTACTTCATCCTCGGCTGCTTCATGGAGAGCCTGGCGATGGTCCTCCTGACGCTGCCGATCTTCGTCCCCCTGATGCTCAGCCTCGATTTCGGGCTGGACAGGACGCAGGTGCTGGTCTGGTTCGGCATCCTGGTGCTGATGAGCGTCGAGGTCGGCATGATCAGCCCGCCCTTCGGCCTGAACCTCTTCGTCATCAACGCCATGGCGAAGGACGTGCCGATGGGCGAGACCTATCGCGGCGTGCTGGGCTTCGTCGCCAGCGACGGCATCCGCATCCTGCTGCTGGCGCTGGTGCCAGCGATCAGCCTCTGGCTGCCGGGGCTCTGGTAGGCGCGGGTCAGTTCACCTCGATACGCGCCTCGCGCACCACCTCCCGCCAGCGCGCCAGGTCGCTGGCGATCAGCCGCGCCAGTTCCTCGCGGCTGCTGGCATCCACCGTGAAGCCGACGCGCCCCAGCCGCTCCGTCACCTCCGGCGTGCGCAGCGCCGCAACCATCACGGCGTTCAGCCGGTCCAAAATGGGCGCGGGCGTCGCCGCCGGTGCCACCACCGCCGTCCAGCTCCCGCTGACGATCTCCGGCAGCCCGGCCTCCGTCATGGTGGGCACGTCAGGCAGCGTCGGCATCCGCCGGGGCCCCGCCACTGCGATCCCGCGCAGGTTGCCGGCCTGCACCTGCGGCCCCACCGTCGCCGCGTTCAGCATCGCGATCGGCGCCTGGTTCTGGATCACCGCCTGCATCGCCGCCGGACCGCCGGCGAAGGGCACCGCCGTCGCCTCGGTGCCCGTGCGCAGCCGGAACAGCTCCATGCCCAGCTGCTCCGAGGAGCCGACGCCGCTGGAGGCGTAGTTCACGCCGCCGCGCTGCGCCTTCATCCAGGCCACCACCTCGGCCACCGTGCGCACCGGGACGGAGGGATGCACCACCAGCATGTTCGGCACGCTCATCACCAGCGTCACCGGCGCGAAGTCGCGCTCGCTGGCGTAGCCGGCGCTGCGCATCACCACCTCGTTGATGGTCAGCGTGCCGCTCGCCGCCACCAGCAGCGTGTGCCCGTCCGGCGCCGCCTGCGCGACGTAGCGCGACCCGATGGCGCCCGTCGCGCCCGGCCGGTTGTCCACCACCACCGGCTGGCCCAGCGCGGACTGCATCCCCGTCTGCATCACCCGCGCCGCAAGGTCGGTCGGGCCGCCGGGCGGGAAGGGCACCACCAGCGTCACCGGCCGGGTCGGCGCCCAGGCTTGGGCTCTGGCGACGGCCGGCGCCAGAAGCGGCGCGCTCATCAGCATCAGGGCGTGGCGGCGACGCATGCTGGCTCTCTCCCTTGGCCTCGTTGCGCCATTCAACCACAGCCGCGCGCGGCGCCAAACCGTTGACGGGCCCGCCGCCCGTGCCACGCTTCGCGGCATGACCGCCCCGAGCCCCGACGAGGTCCGCGCGCAGCTCGCCGCCATCCGTGCCGCGCGGGGCTTCGTGCTGCCGCATCACGGCCTGATGGCCGCCGCCCTGCCCGAGCTGCATGCGGCCTATGAGGCGATGTACCGCGCCCTCACCCTCGACCCGCGCCACCTGGCGCCGCTCGAGCGCGAATCCGTCTGGCTCGCCGTGCTCGCCGCCTGCGCCGAGCCGGTGGGCACGCACCACCTGGCGAAGTTCCGCGCCGCGGGCGGGACGGATGCGCAGGCCATGGCGCTGTTCCGCCTGGCCGCCTGGGCCGCCGGCGCCGCGCGCTACGCCGTGCTGGACGGCGCCTGGGCGCAGCATTTCCCGGCCACGCCGATCCGCGATGCCTACCTGGACGGCGCCCGCGACCTGCTGGCCGATGGCGCCGTGGCGGAGCCGCTGGCCCGCACCTGCCTCGCCGCCATCCATTGCGCCTGCGACCAGCGCTGGGGGCTGGAAGCCGAGATCGCAGCCGCGCTGGCCTGCGGCGTGCCGGAACCCTGCCTGGCGGAGGCGCTGTCCCTGACGATCTGGCCGCGCGGCGTGAACCCCTTCGTCCGCGCCGCAGAGGCCTGGCTCGCACTGATCCGCGCCGGCCGCGTCCCGGCCTCGGAGGCGTTCCGCGCCTGGGCGGCCACGCCGGGGCAGGGGGCCTTCGCGCCGCCCCGGGTTTGACCGATCGTCGCCCCGGCGCCACATCCGCCGCATGGCCGCCACGCTGAACGTCCCCAGCCATCTGAGCCTGGAGAACGCCGATTTCGCGAAGGCGCTCGCCTGGGTGGAGGGCGAGGTCGTGCCGCTCGACCAGGCGCGCATCCCCGTGCGCGACCTCGGCCTGATGTATGCCGACATGACCTATGACGTGGTGCACACCTGGCGCGGCGGCTTCTTCCGGCTGGAGGACCACCTGGACCGCTTCCTCGGCTCCTGCATCGGGCTGCGCCTCGATCCCGGGCTGGACCGTGCGGCCCTGCGCCGCCTGCTGGCGGACCTCGTGCGCCGCAGCGGCCTTCCCGACACGCTGGTGTATTTCGCCTGCACCCGCGGCAGCGCCGTGCCCGGCACCCGCGACCCGGGAAGGCATGTCGCGCACCGCCTCTTCGCCACCGTCACGCCGCTGATCCTGCGCGGCCAGCCGGAGGAGATGCGCCGCGGCCTGCACGCCATGATCGTCCGCGGCGTGCCGCGCATCGCGGCCGACTCCGTCAACCCGCACTGGAAGAACACGCATTGGGGCGATTTCCAGCGCGCCACCTTCGCGGCGAAGGATGCCGGGCAGGACGTGGCGCTGCTGCTGGCGCCCGACGGCAGCGTGGCGGAGGCGCCGGGCTTCAACGTCGTGGCGCTGCTGGACGGCGCGCTGGTCTCGCCGGAGGCCAACGTGCTGCCCGGCATCTCCTGCCGCACCATGTTCGAGATCGCCGGCGACCTCGGCATACCCGCCCGCTACGGCAGGCTGGTGCCGGAGGACCTGGCGCGCGCGGAGGAGCTGTTCCTTACCGCCACCTCCTGCGGCCTGTTCCCCGTCACACGGCTGGACGGCGCGCCGGTGGGGCAGGGGGTGCCCGGGCCGGTGACGGCCCGCTTGCTGAACACCTATTACGACCGGAAGAATGCCGGCTGGCACATCACGCCGGCGGAGGCCATCGCATGACCCGTCTTCTCCTGCTGCTCGCCGCGCTGGTGATCGCCATGCCGGCAGCCGCGCAGCGCGAGCTCACCATCGTCGCCGGCGGCGGCCAGCTGCAGGACCACATGCGCCGGACCCTGTTCGAGAGCTTCACGCAGCGCACCGGCGTGCCGCTCCGCGACAGCTCCTACGACTACAATGTCGGCCCGATCCGGGCGATGGTGCAGGCGCGCAACGTCACCTGGGACGTGGTGATGGTGGAGGCGCCGGACCTGATCCGCGGCTGCGAGGACGGCATCTTCGAACGCATCGACTGGTCGGTGGTGAACCGGGAGAAGTTCCTGCCCGGCGGCACCACCACCTGCGGCGCCGGGGCCATCGGCTGGGGCGTCTCGGTGTTCCGCGACGTCAGCCGCAACCCGAACGGCCCGTCGAACTGGCAGGAATTCTGGGACGTGCAGCGTTTCCCCGGCCGCCGCACGCTGCGCCGCGGCGCGCGCATGACGCTGGAGATCGCGCTGATGGGCGACGGCGTTCCCGCGGCCGAGGTCTATCGCGTGCTGGCGACGCCGGCCGGCCAGCAGCGCGCCTTCGCCGCGCTGGACCGCATCCGCCCGCACCTGCATTTCTGGACCGGCGGCCAGCAGCCGATCGAGCTGGTGAACGCCGGCGAGGTCGCCTTCGCCGTCGGCTTCGTCGGCCGCACCGCGAATGCCATGCGCGGCGGCGCCCGCTTCGACCTGAACTGGGACACGCTGCTGTTCAGCTTCGACTACTGGGCGGTCGTGCGCGGCAGCCCGCACGCCGCCAACGCCATGCGCCTGATCGAGCACATCACCAACCCCGAGCCCCTGCGCGCTCTGTCGGAGGTCTGGCCGATCAACCCGGTCACCGCCGCGGTCGCCAACGACCCCGCCGTGCGCGGCCGCAACCCGCTGATGATGAGCAACCACCAGCACCGCGGCCTGCAGATCGACACCGAGTTCTGGCTGGACCAGGGCCCGGAGTTGGAGCAGCGCTTCGCGGCCTGGTTGAACCGCTGAGCCGGCAGAAGCTCCTGGCCTGGGGGCTTCTCGCGCCCCTGCTGCTGCTGATCGGCGGCGCCTTCCTGCTGCCGGTCGGCGTCACGCTCTTCACCGCCGTCGCGGACCGCGAGGTGGCGGAGACTCTGCCCCGCACCCGCGCGGCGCTGGCCGCCTGGGATGGGGAGGGCCTGCCGCCCGAGGCGGCCTTCGCCGCCATGGCGCAGGAACTCGGCGCCGCGCTCGAGGAACGCCGCATCGGCGACGTCTCCCAGCGTCTGAACTTCGAGCGCACGGGAATGCGCGCGCTGCTGCTGCGCACCGCGCGCGCCGCGCCGCGCCTCGTCGCGCCCTATGCCGAGAGCCTGCCCGCGCTCGATCCGCGCTGGGCGCAGCCGGAGACCTGGCAACTGATCCGCCGCGCCGGCGGCCCCACCACCTCGCTCTACCTGCTGCGGGCACTCGACCTCACGCGCATGCCGGATGGCGCGATCCGCGCCGTCGATCCCGATCAGGCGCTGTTCCGCACGCTGTTCCTGCGCACGCTCTGGGTCAGCGTGATCGTGACCCTCGCCTGCGTACTGCTCGGCTGGCCGGTCGCCGCCGCCATCGCGTCCCTGCGCCCGCCCTGGTCCTCGACGGCGCTGCTGCTGGTGCTGGTCCCGTTCTGGTCCTCCGTCATGGTGCGCAGCACCGCCTGGTTCGCCCTGCTGCAGCGCGAGGGGCCGGTGAACGACCTGCTGCTGCTCCTTGGCGTGGTGGATGCGCCGCTGCAACTCGTCGGCACGCGTTTCGCCGTGCTGCTGGCCACCATCCATGTCCTGCTTCCGGTCGCCATCCTGCCCATGGTCGGCGTGATGACGCGGCTGGATCCGCGCCACCTGCAGGCCGCCGCCTCGCTGGGCGCAGGGCCCTGGCTGCGCTTTCGTCGCGTCTGGTTTCCGCTCTCGCTGCCCGGCGTGCTGGCCGGCGCGGCGATGACCTTCCTGCTCGCCGTCGGCTTCTATATCACGCCGGCGCTGGTGGGCGGCGAGCGCGACCAGCTGGTTGCCTGGTTCATCGCGCAGTACCTGAACCGCGACGTGAACTGGGGCATGGCCGCGGCGCTCTCGGTCTACCTGCTGGCCATGGCTGGCGCGGTGATGGCGCTGCTGCGCGTGCTGACGGGCGGCATGCCGGTGGGCGCGCGCGGCTGATGCCGGGGCTGCGCCCCTCCGCGCTGCTGCTCGGCGCCACGGTGCTGGTGCTGGCCTTCCTGACCGCGCCGATGCTGGCTGCGCTCTGGCTTTCCTTCTCGCCGACCGAACTCCTGAGCTTTCCGCCGAAGGGCCTCTCGCTGCGGTGGTATGCCGACTTCTTCGCCAACGACCGCTGGACGCTGGCCACCCGAAACAGCCTGGTCGTCGCGGCGGCCACCATGGCGGTCGCGACCGTGCTGGGCACCGCCGCCGCCATCGGCCTGCATCTCGGCGCCTTCCGCGGGCGCGCGCTGCTGGTGGCGCTGCTGACCCTGCCGATGGTGACGCCCTTCATCGTCACGGCCGCGGCGATGTTCTTCGCCTTCTCCCTGGTCGGGCTGGCCGGCACGCTGCCCGGCCTCGTGCTGGGTCATACCGTGGTCGCGGTGCCCTTCGTGCTGGTCAGCGTGCTGGCGGCGCTGGCCACCTTCGACGGCACGCTGCTGCGCGCCGCCGCCTCGCTCGGCGCACCGCCCTGGATGGCGTTCCGCCGCGTGATGCTGCCGCGCATCTGGCCCGGGGTGGCGGCCGGCGCGGTCTTCGCCTTCGCCACCTCGCTCGACGAGTTCGTCATCACGCTGTTCCTGGCGGGACCGGGCCAATTCACCCTGCCGCGCCAGATGTACGCCAATGTTCGCGAATACATGACGCCGACCATCCTGGCCGCCGCCAGCCTGCTGTTCCTGGCGTCCTTCCTGCTGCTGCTGGTGACGGAGGCGCTGCGGCGACGCTGACCTGCGATCGGCCTGAGTGCGCCGGCCGACGGCCGACGCGCCAGGTCGTGAATTGCTGGCTCACCTGAACGCTCAGCGGATCAGGACGACGGCCTCGATCTCCACCGGGATGCCGCGCGGCAGGCTGCCCATGCCGACCGCGGAGCGCGCCGGCCGCCCGGGGTCGCCGAACACCTCCACGAACAGGTCGGTGCAGCCGTTGATCACCTCCGGCTGCTCGCCGAAGTCCGGCGTGGCGCGCACCATGCCCAGCACCTTCAGGATGGTGTCCACGCGGTCCAGCGTGCCCAGCGCGTTCTTCATGTTCGCCAGCAGGTTCAGCCCGCAGAGCCGCGCCGCCGCATAGCCCTCCTGCACGGACATCCCCGCGCCGAGGATCCCGGTGATGGAGCTGCCATCCGCCCGCCGCGGCCCGACGCCCGAGAGGAACAGCAGCCCGCCCCCGATGCGCCAGGGCACGTAGTTCGCCATCGGCTTCGGCGGCGTCGGCAGCTCGATGCCCAGCTCGGCCAGGCGCTTCTCGGCGGACATGCGGATTCTCCTCCTGCGTCGCGGCCACTCTGCCGCGGAACGCCGCGCGCCGTCAGCCCTCCACGCGCAGGATGCCCGTCCCCTCCAGCACGAAGCGCCCGGCGCCCGGCCGGGCGGCGAAGACGCCGACGGGGTGGAACAGGTAGAGCCAGGGCGGGTTGGCGTGCAGCCGCCGCAGCACCGCGCCATAGGCGGCCTCCCGCGCCTCGTCCTCCACCGCGCGGCTCGCCGCCGCGATCAGCCGCTGCGCCTCCTCGTCGTGATAGCCCTGCCACCACACCGCACGGCTGGCGGAGGAGATCTTGTCGTCCAGCACGCGGAAGGTGGAATGCGGCGAGCTGTCGAAGATCGCCACGTCGCCGATCGCCTTGCGCCCGACCTCCCGCGCATATTCCGGCCGGTCGCGCTGGATCTCGATCCGCGTCCCGATGCCCAGCCGCCCCAGCGCATCCGCCACCGCCTGCGTCACGGCCAGCGCCTTCTCCGGCATGTGGGTCGGCGTGCGCAGTCGCAGCGGCCCGCCGACCTGCGCGGCCTCGAACAGGCGCTTCGCCCGGTCCGGGTCGTGCGGCAAGGGCTCCAGCCCCGCCGCGCCCGCGCCCATGTGCAGCGGGCTCACCACGGTGGAGGACAGCACGCCGAGGCCCTGGAACAGCGTGTCCAGGATCATCTGGCGGTCCACCGCCAGATTGATCGCCAGCCGCGCCGCCGGATGCGCGAAGGCGCCCTCGGCGCAGTTCAGGTAGTGCATGACGGAGAGCGTGCTGACCTGCCGCCCCCAGGCGAACCGATCCTCGAAGCGCGGCCCCGCCTGCATCCGCTCGAGTTGCATGGCCACGTCGGCCTCGCCCGAGTGCAGCGCCGCCATGCGGTCCTCGGCATGCGGAATGGCGCGGAAGGAGATCCGCTCCGGCCCTGGCGCGTCGCCCACCCGCGCCAGCTCCGCCACGCCCTCCGCGAAGCCCGTGACGCGGTAGGGCCCGGTACCCAGCACCGGCGCGCCAGCCGCATCCTCCCGCGCGACGAAGAATTCGCTGAGGATGTCCAGGATGTCCGCGAAGGGTTCCGGGTTCTCGACCAGCAGGGTGGAGGGCGTCGGCGTCGACAGCCTCGCCCGTGCGAGGTAGCGGCTGTACGACCACTTCATCCCGAACATGTCCACCGAGCCAAGCACGGCCTCGATGGTGTCCAGCACATGGCGCGAGGTGCAGGCGACGCCGTCGTGGAAGACGGCGCCGTCGCGCAGGTGGAACAGCCACCGCCGCCCGCCGTCCCCAACCTCCCACCGCGCCAGCAGCGCCGGCGCCGCGCGCCCGCCCTCGGTCCAGCGCAGTAGCGGCTCGAACACCAGCGTCTTGAGCGTCAGGACGCTGGTGTCGTCCGTCACCCGCCCGCCGGGCAGGAACAGGCACGCCTCCGCGGCGATGCGGAGGTGGCGCATGCTATTGCGGCTCGAACCGGCTCAGGATCGGCGCCCAGCGCCGTTCCTCGTTCTGCATGAAGGCGAGGTGCTGCGCCGCGGTGGAGGGCGTGACCTGCACGCCCAGCTTCTCGAAATCCGCCCGGTTCTGCGGGTTGGCCATGACCTTGTCGAAGGCTTCCCGCAGCCGGGCCACCACGGGCGCCGGCACGCCCTTCGGCGCGAACAGCCCCATCCAGCTGGTCACGTCGAAGCCCGGCACCGTCTCGGCGATGGTGGGCAGGTCCGGTGCGGCCGGCCATCGCGTCAGCCCCGTCACGCCCAGCGCCCGCCACTGCCCGGCGCGGATCGGCTCCAGCGCCGTGGTGATGCCGCCGAACAGCACCTGGATCGCGCCGTTCGTCAGGTCTGCGCGCAGCAGCGCGTCGCCGCGATAGGGGACGTGCACCATCTCGGTGTTCGTCATCATCATGAACATCTCGGCCGACAGGTGAATCGATCCGCCCGCCCCGGCCGAGCCGAAGTTCAGCCGCCCCGGATTAGCCCGGACATGCGCGATGAACTCCGTCACGTTGCGCGCCGGCACGGAGGGATGCACCACCAGCACGTTCGGCGCCGAGAACATCAGCCCCAGCGGCTCCAGGTCGCGCTCCCAGCGGAACGGCGTGTCCTTGATGAGGTAGCGCGTGTTGATGATGTTCGGCCCCGTCGCCAGCAGCGTGTAGCCGTCCGCCGGGCTCTTCGCCGCCGCGTCCACCCCGATGTTGCCGCCCGCGCCGGAGCGGTTGTCCACGATGATGCGCTGCGGCAGCTCCCGCCCCATCGCGTCCGCGAAGGCACGCGCATGCGTGTCCGAGGAGCCGCCGGCCGGGAAGGGCATGATCAGCCGGATTGGCCGGTCCGGCCAGGTTCCTGGCGTACCCTGCGCCAGCGCCGGCATCGGCAGCAGCGTGGCGGCCCCCAGCAGGCCGCGGCGCGAAATCGTCGGTCCCATATCGCTCTCCCAGCGGTTCGACCGAGTGTTCCGCAGGGATTGCCGCAGTGCAACTATTCCGCTGCGACCCGGTCGGCCATCCGCGCTCCGCGCGTGCCCATCGGCCGTTCCGGCCCCGTCGTGGTGTCGCGCGCGGTCTGGTGCTCCATCTCGGCGTTGAGCTCGCCGCCCAGCAGCACGACAGCCGCCGAGATCCACACCCAGGTCATGAAGCCGATCACCGCGCCCAGCGAGCCGTAGGTCTCGTTGTAGTTGCCGAAACTCTCGACGTACCAGGAGAAGCCGAGCGAGCCTGCCAGCCAGACCAGCGTCGCGACCGCGCTGCCCCAGCTCACCCAGCGCCAGCGCGCCGTCTCCCGGCTGGGCCCGAAGCGATACAGCGCGGCCAGCAGCAGCCCGACCAGCACCAGAAGGATCGGCCACCGCGCCAGGCGCAGGATCCATTCCGCGGTGCTGCCCAGGCCGATGACGTTCAGCACCACCGGCACCACCACCACCGCCAGCATGGTGACGACCGCAAAGACCAGCCCGCCCAGCGTGAAGGCAAGGCTGGTCAGCGTCAGGCGGATGAACCCGCGCTTCTCCTTCTCCTCGTAGACGACGTTCAGCGCGTCGAACATCGCCTTGGTCGCCTGGTTGGCGCTCCAGAGCGAGATGGCGAGGCCCGCGATGGCGCCGAAGCCCAGCGCTCCAGACGGCTTCTCACTGACGCGCCGCACCTGCTCCTCGATCAGCTCCATCCCGCCGCCCGGCACCACGCCGCCCAGCTGCTCCAGGTGCTGCGAGACCGTCGCCGGGTCTGCCACCAGGCCATAGAGCGAGACCAGCGCAGCGATCGCCGGGAACAGCGCCAGCAGCGTGTAGAAGGTGACGCCCGCCGCCTCGGTCAGCAGCCGGTCCTCGGCGGCCTGGGAGAAGGTGCGCCTGACGATCTGCCACCAGCCCGTCGGCGGGATGTCCTGCGGCGCCGCGGCGTCGCGACCCGGCCCGCCCTGCTTCGGCGGCTGCTGGCCGGCGCCGCCGCCCGCCGGGGCCGCCC
>NZ_JAPSMD010000021.1 GCF_027856955.1 Falsiroseomonas oryzae
GCTGGCGGCGCGCGGGCAGCCCGCGGCCTGCGTCGGCCACCTGACCGCGCGCATCGGCGATGGTGCCGACATGATGGCGCGCGGCCGGCTTTCGGCGGTGAACGCGCCGGCCGCCGCGCTGGGCCTGACCGAGGGCATGGCGGCCGCCGAGGCGCTGCGGATCCTCGCCCGCTCGCCGACCCTGCCGATCGCCGCCGTTGGCGCGATGGACGAGGCGCGGCGGGAGATCAAGGGTGCCGGCCGCGCCGGTGTGCGCGTCTTCGTCCTGGATTCGAACGGGCTGGTCGGCCCCAGCGATGCCGGCCATGTCGTGGTCACCGGCTCGCATGGCGGGCTGCTGGGCGGACGGCCGGAGACGGCGGTCAAGGCGCAGGTGCTGGCCGCGCTCTACAACGATGCCGGTATCGGGGTGGACCAGGCCGGCATCTCCCGCCTGCCGGCGCTGCAGGCGCGCGGGATCGCCGGCGCCTGCGTCTCCTGCTTCTCGGCCCGCATCGGCGACGGGATGAGCACCTGGACCGACGGCTACGTCTCGGCCCTGAACGAGGTCGCCGCACGACGCGGCGGCATGATCGGCCAATCGGCGCGCGACTTCGTCGCCGCCATCCTGGAGCATGTCTGAATGAGCGCGAACGCCATCCGCCGGATGACCGGCGGCCAGGCCCTGGCCGAGATGCTGAAGCTGCACGAGGCCGGGCCGATGTTCGGCATGGGCGGCTTCCAGCTGCTGCCCTTCTACGAGGCCTGCCGCGCGCTCGGCATCCAGCACATGCTGATCAACGACGAGCGCTGCGGCGCCTTCGCCGCGGATGCCTACGCCCGCGTCACCAACCGGCCCGGCCTGGTGGACGGCACGCTCGGCCCGGGCGCCACCAACCTCGCGACCGGGCTGGCGGAGGCGTTCAACGCCGGCATGCCGATGGTCGCCATCATCGGCGACGCCAACCGCCTGCACGCCTGGAAGAACATGACGCAGGAGGCGCGGCAGTTCGACGTGCTGCGCCCGCTGGTGAAGGAGGCGATCCGCGTCGAGGTCATCTCCCGCATCCCCGAGCATCTGCGCCGTGCCTTCGCCGTCGCCACCTCCGGCCGCCCCGGCCCGGTGCTTGTCGCGGTGCCGGAGGACGTCGCCCATGGCGAGCACGACTTCGACGCGGCCGATTTCTGGGTGGATCCCGGCACGCTGCGCGCCCAGGCCCGGCGCATGCGCCCCGACGCAATCGACCTCGCGCGCGCCGCCGCGCTGCTGGACAGGGCCGAGCGCCCGCTGGTGCTGGCCGGCGGCGGCGTCCACATCAGCGAGGCGCAGGCGGCGCTGACCCGCTTCGCGGAGGAGCAGGGCATCCCCGTCGCGCACACCATGTCCGGCAAGGGCGCGATCGCCTGCACCCACGCGCTGTCGGCCGGCGTCTTCGGGCGCTATTCGCGCATCGCCAACGATCTCATCGGAATGGCCGACTGCCTTCTCGTCGTCGGCTGCAAACTGGGCGAGATCGCGACGAAGCGCTTCACCCTGATGCCGCAGGGCGTGCCGCTGATCCACCTGGACGTGCTGCCGGAGGAGATCGGGCGCACCACGCGCACCGACGTGGCCCTCGCCGGCGATGCGCGCGCGACGCTGGAGGAACTGGCGGGCCTGCTGGCCGATGGCGGCAAGCGCGCCGCGTCGCGTGCAGGGTGGTGCGCCGAGGTGCCGAAGCGTATGGCCGCCTGGCGGGAGGGCGCGCGGGAGCGGCTGGAGAGCGTCGAGAGCCCGATCAATGTCGGACGCCTGCTGGGCGAACTGAACAAGGTCATGCCGGCGGATGCCGTGCTGGTGGCCGATGGCGGCTTTGCCGCCCATTGGGGCGCCCTGTTCTACGATACCAAGCAGCCCGGCCGCGGCTTCGTCGCCGATCGCGGCTTCGCCTCCATCGGCTACGGCGTTCCCGGCGGCATCGGCGCCCAGCTCGGCGTAGGGAAGGGGCGGCGCGTCGTGTCGCTCACCGGCGACGGCGGCTTCAACATGTCGATGGGCGAGCTGGAGACGGCGCGGCGCGCCGGTGCGCCTTTCGTCTGCTGCATCTTCAACAATGCCGCCAGCGGCTACGTGAAGGCGCTGCAGCATGCCGTCTATGGCGCCGGCAACTACCAGTCCTCCGATCTGCAGGAGATGGACTACGCCGCGATCACCCGCGCCATGGGCTGCCAAGGCATCCGCGTGACCGACCCCGAGAAGCTGGCCGGCGCGCTGCGCGACGGGCTGGAGAACACGGACACGCCGACGGTGCTGGACATCGTCGTCACCCGCGATCCCGCCCGCATGCTGCCGGCGGCGGACAACCGCACGCTGAAGGTGCAGAAGGGCGACAGGCCCGTGTGATGCCCGGCCTCGCGACCGCCTCCAACCTCGGCCGACTCCTCACCCACACCGCCCGCCGGGTCCCAGACGCGCCGGCGCTTGTCTGGCGTGACCGCAGCTGGACCTTTGCGGAGCTCGATGCACGCGTCGACCGTCTCGCGGCCGCGCTGCGCGGCCTGGGCGTGCGGAAGGGCGACCGCGTGCTGGTCCACTCCCGCAACTCGAACCGCATGTTCGAAAGCATGTGGGCCTGCTTCAAGGCCGGCGCCGTCTGGGTGCCCACCAACTTTCGCCTGACGCCGCCCGAGGTGGCGTATCTCGGCGCCTCCTCCCGCGCGGTCGTCATGCTGCGCGACGCGGGCTTCCAGGGCCACGCCGCCGCAGTGCGCGCCGCGTCGCCGCATCTGCGCCAGGTGATCGCGCTGGGCGAGGACCGCGCGCCGGACGAACTGGACTACGAGAACCTGCTCGTCGCCAACGCGCCCACCCTGCCGGACGCCGAGGCCGATATCGCCTATGATGACCCCGCCTGGTTCTTCTACACCTCCGGCACGACGGGCCGGCCCAAGGGGGCCGTGCTGACGCATGGCCAGATGTCCTTCGTGGTGACCAACCACCTGGCCGACCTGATGCCCGGCACGACGGAGCGCGATGCCTCGCTGGTCGTCGCCCCGCTGTCGCACGGCGCCGGGATCCACCAGCTGGCCCAGGTGGCGCGCGGTGCCGCCACCATCCTCACCGGGGGCGAGAAGCTGGATCCCGCCGAGGCCTGGGCGCTGGTGGAACGGCACCGTGTCAGCAACATGTTCACCGTGCCCACCATCCTGACAGCGCTGGTGCGCCACCCCGCCGTGGACGCGCATGACCATTCCAGCCTGCGGCACGTTATCTACGCCGGCGCCCCGATGTACGAGGCGGACCAGGCGGAGGCGCTGGCGAAGCTCGGCCCCTGCCTCGTGCAGTATTTCGGCCTTGGCGAGGTGACGGGGAACATCACCGTGCTGCGCCCTGACATGCACACCCCGGAGAATGCGGGGTCATGCGGCATCCCGCGGACGGGCATGGAGGTGGCGATCCTCGACGAGACCGGCGCGCGCCTGCCGCCCGGCGGCATCGGCGAGATCTGCGTGCGCGGCCCGGCGGTTTTCGCCGGCTACTTCGAGAACGAGGAGGCGAACCGCAGGGCCTTCGCCGGCGGCTGGTTCCATACCGGCGACCTTGGCCGGCTGGATGCGCGCGGCTTCCTCTGGATCACCGGCCGAGCCTCCGACATGTACATCTCCGGCGGGTCGAACGTGTACCCACGGGAGGCGGAGGAGGCGATCCTGATGCATCCCGCCGTTGCCGAATGCGCCGTGGTCGGCCTGCCGCATCCGAAATGGGGCGAGGCCGGCGTGGCCTGCGTGGTCGCTCGCGATGGGATGAGCGTGGACGAGGCCGCGATCCTCGACCACCTCAAGGACCGTATCGCCAGGTACAAGCAGCCGCTGCGCGTCGTCGTGTGGGACGCGCTGCCGAAGTCGGGCTACGGGAAGGTCCCCAAGTCCCTGGTCAAGGTCCGGCTGGCCGAGGATGGCGTGGCGTTCTAGCTTCCGCCGCACAAGGGAGTTCCGCCATGTCAGCCACCCTCTTCGCCAATGCCCGCATCCTGGACGGCACCGCCGACCATGCGGTCGAGGGCCACGTCCTGGTCGAGGGCGGGCTCATCAAGGAGGTTTCCGACAAGCCCATCTCGGCTTCGTCCGCACGCCGGGTGGACGTCGGCGGTCGTACCCTGATGCCCGGACTGATCGACGCGCATGTCCATGTCATTGCGTCGGAAGTGAACCTGGCTCGCCACGCGCTGCTGCCCGACGCGCTGGTCGCCTTCCGTGCGGCGAAGATCATGCATGGCATGCTGATGCGTGGCTTCACCACCATCCGCGACCTTGGCGGCGCCACTCAGGGCCTGCGCGCCGCGCGCGACGAGGGGCATTTCGACGCCCCGCGCATGGTGCTCTGCGGCAAGGCCATCTCCTCCACCGGCGGCCACAGCGACGGCCGCGGCCGGTGGGACAACCGCGACAACCACTGGGCCGAGCAGCGCCTGGGCGCGCTTGGCCGCATCGCCGACGGCGTGGATGCCGTGCGCCGCGCCTGCCGCGAGGAGATCAAGGCCGGCGCGGACTACATCAAGATCATGGCCAATGGCGGCGTCGCCAGCCCCACCGACCCGATCGCCTTTCTTGGCTACAGCAAGGACGAGATCCGCGCCGCGGTCGAGGAGGCGGCAATGGCGCAGACCTACGTCGCCGCCCACCTCTACACCGACGAGGCGATCGGCCGCGCGGTGGAATGCGGCGTGCGCAGCCTGGAGCACTGCAACCTCATCGAGGAAGCCACCGCCCGCAAGGCCGCCGAGGCCGGCGCCATCGCCTGCCCGACCCTGGTCACCTACCAGGCGCTGAAGGACGAGGGCGCCTCGCTCGGCCTGCCGCCCGAGAGCGTGGCGAAGATCGACACGGTGCGCCTGGCCGGGCTGGAGAGCCTGGAGAAGATGCGCCGCGCCGGCCTGACCATGGCCTTCGGCACCGACCTGCTCGGCGAGATGCACCGCCACCAGTCCGAGGAGTTCGTCATCCGCGGCCGGGTGCTGCCGGCCATCGAGGTGATCCGCAGCACGACCCTGCACGCGGCGAAGCTGCTGCGCATGGAAGGCCAGGTCGGCGTGGTCGCGCCGGGCGCCTTCGGCGACCTGATCGTGGTGGAAGGCGACCCGCTGAAGGACCTCTCGCTGCTGACGGGTCAGGGGAAGCACATCTCCGCCATCATGCTCGGTGGCCGCTTCGTGAAGGAGGCGTTCTGACCCGTCGGCGCGCCGTGATCCTGTTCCTGGCCCTGGTGCCCGGCTGCGCCGGGCCGCAATGGCCGCGCGGCCCGACGCTGGAGGAGACACGGCGCCGCCAGATCGAAGGCTGGGAGGAACAACGGGAGTGGCGGCGCTGGGGCAGGCCCTCGCCCTGGTGAGGGCCGGCGCTAGCCCGCATCGCCTGCATGGCGCGACACCGTCGCGCGCTCGCCCAGCACCCCGCGCGGCCGCAGCACCAGGATGGCGGCGATGAGCGTGCCGATCAGCACGACCTGCAGCGCCGCGCCGCGCGCCTGCTCGGCGGCCGGCAGCAATTCGCGGATCAGCCCGCCGGAGACGCTCCAGATCGCCCAGACCAGCACCGCGCCCAGCACCGCGCCGGCGTTGTTGCCCGACCCGCCGACGATCAGCATCGCCCAGACCTGGAAGGTGAGGATCGGCAGGAAGTCCTCCGGCGCGATGTAGCCGACGAAATGCGCGTAGAGCGCCCCGGCCAGGCCCATCAGCATGCAGCCGATGACGAAGCTCTGCAGGCGAAAGGCCGCGGCGCGCTTGCCGAGGCTCGCGGCCGCCAGCTCGTCCTCGCGGATGGCACGCAGTACGCGGCCCCAGGGGCTGGCGACCAGCCGCTCGAGCGCCCACCACGCCGCGCCCAGCACCGCCAGCACGAGGCCCAGATAGGCCAGGTTCCAGACGAAGCCCGTGCCGAGCACGCCGGCCAGCGGCTTCGGGATGGACTGGATGCCGAAGGGCCCGCCAGTCAGCCATTCCGCGTTCAGCGTGACCAGCTGGATCACCACCGCGATGCCGAAGGTGGTGATGGCCAGGTAGTCTTCCCGCAGGCGCAGGGCCGCCACGCCGACGACGAGGGCCGCGACGCCGGAGGCCGCCATGGCGCCGAGCCAGCCGGCGAAGATCGGCAGGCCCAGCCCGCCCACGCGCTCCGGGTCCGGCGGGCCGGTCAGCAGCGCGGAGGCATAGGCGCCGACCGCGACGAAGCCCGCGACGCCCACATTGAACAGGCCCGTGAAACCCCATTGCAGGTTGAGCCCCAGCGCCATCACCGCGAAGATTCCGGCGAACACCAGGAAGAAGGCCAGGTAGTTCAGGACTGCCAGCTGCTCCATCAGGCACGCTCCCCGAACAGGCCGGCGGGGCGGATCATCAGGATGCCGATCAGCACCAGGAAGGCGACGGCGGCGCGGTACTCGGCGCCGACCAGCGGCACGGCCAGGCTCTCCGCCAGCCCCACGATGTAGCCGCCAGCGACCGCGCCGCGCACGCTGCCGATGCCGCCCAGGATGGCGGCGGCGAACAGCGGCAGCAGCAGCTCGAAGCCCAGCATGGGGCGGATCTGGCCGACGATGCCGGCGAAGACGCCTGCCACCGCGGCCAGCGCCGCGCCGATCACCCAGGTCGCGCGGATCACCGCATCGGTGTCCACGCCGGCCACGCGGGCCAGCGCCGGGTTCATCGCGGTGGCCCGCATGGCGCGGCCCAGCGTGGTGCGGGTCAGCAGCAGCTGCAGCGCCAGCATCAACGCAAGGGTCAGGCCGATCACCAGCATCTGGTCCGGCGTGATGCGCAGACCCCCCAGCACGTCGCGCGGCACCAGCCGCACCGCGATCTGGATCTCCCGCGTGTAGTATTCGGGCAGCGTGCCGTAGAGGAACTGCACCAGGTTCCGCAGCGCCAGCGCCGCCCCGAAGCTGGCGATCACCAGGGTGATGGCGTTGCCGCGCCGGAGGCGCCGGAACAGCAGCCAGTCCACCGCCAGCGCCAGCGCCGCTGTCAGCGCCGCCGCCAGCAGCATCGCCACCACCAGTTGCCAGCCGAAGCTGAAGGGGCCGAGCGGCTCCATCACGCCCCCGCCCGTGACCGCCAGCACGAAGGCCAGCGCGGACACCGCCAGGTAGGCGCCCCAGGTCATGAACTCGCCCTGGCCGAAATTGGCGAAGCGCAGGATGGAGTAGGTGAGGGTGAGCCCCACCGCGCCCAGCGCGATGACGCTGCCCACCACCAGCCCGTCGGCGACCAGCTGCAGCATCGTCAATGCGCCTCCGCCGCCGCGCCGAGGTACAGCGCCGCCATGCGCGGATCGTCCGCGAGGTCGGCCGCGCGCCCTTCCAGCCGCTCCCGGCCCTCCACCAGCACCACCGCGCGGTCGGCGATGGCCAGCGCCGCCTTCACGTTCTGCTCCACCAGCAGGATGGTCACGCCGGTGTCGCGCACCGCCTTCAGCCGCTCGAACACCACGCCGACCAGCTTGGGCGACAGCCCCGCCGAGGGCTCGTCCAGCATCAGCACGGCGGGGGAGGCGACCAGCGCGCGGGCGACCGCCAGCATCTGCCGTTGCCCGCCGGAAAGCCGCCCGGCCGTCAGCCTGCGCTGCCGGTCGAGGTCGGGGAACAGCGCGAACATCTCGGCCAGCGGCCGGCGCCGCGGCTTCGCGATCAGGGCTGCGGCCAGCTGCAGGTTCTCCAGCACGGAGAGGTTGGCGAACACGTTCTCGGTCTGCGGCACGAAGCCCAGCCCCTCATGCACCATGCGGTGCGCCGGCACGCCGGTGATGTCGCGCCCGCCCAGCACCACGCGGCCCGACCAGACCGGCACCAGCCCCGCCGCGGCCTTGACCAGGGTGGACTTGCCCGCGCCGTTCGGGCCGAGCAGCGCCACGATCTCCCCCGGCGCAACGGCCAGCGAGGCGCCGCGCAGGATCGGCAGGCCGGGCTCGTAGCCGCCCTCGACGTTCTCGACCCGCAGCGCGTCCGTCACCCGAGGTAGGCCTCCACCACGCGCGGGTCGCGCTTCACCTCCTCCGGCGTGCCTTCCAGCAGCAGGCGGCCCTGGGCCAGCACCATCACCGGCCGGCACAGCGTCATCACCAGGTCCATGTTGTGCTCGATGATCAGGAAGGTGATGCCGCGCGCATTCAGCTCCGCGATCTTCTCCATGATAATGGCCAGCAGCGGCGGCGCGACGCCGGCACCGGGCTCGTCCAGCAGGATCAGCCGCGGCTCCGCCACCAGCACGCGGGCGAGTTCCAGCAGCTTGCGCTGCCCGCCCGACAGCACGCTGGCCGGCTGCCCGGCCAGCTTCGCCAGCCCGACGAAGTCCAGCCAGTGCATCGCGCGCTCGCGGTTCCGCCTCTCCTCCGCCGCCACCGCGCCGGGGCTGAGCCAGTTGGCCCAGAACCGCTCGCCCTGCTGGCCGGTGGGCGCCAGCATCACGTTCTCCAGCACGGTCATCGCGGGGAAAGGGCGGGGGATCTGGAAGGTGCGCGCCAGGCCCAGCGCGAAGACCTGGTCCGGACGCCGGCCGTCGATGCGCACGCCGTCCAACGCGATGGTCCCGGCATCCGGCCCCAGGCTCGCGGCGATCAGGTTGAACAGCGTGGTCTTGCCAGCGCCGTTCGGCCCGATCAGTCCGGTGATGGTGCCGCGCGCCAGGGTGAAGGACACGCCGTCCACCACCGGCGGTCCTCCGAAGGCCTTCGTCAATCCCTGCGCCACGAGCATCGCGGGCAAAGGCCGCGCGCGCGCCGCGGCGTCAAGCCCCGGCTTGCCCGGCCGCGCCGGCCGGCCGATACCGGGCCCGTTCGGCAGGGGCACGGCGATGGATCAGGACGGATTCGACCTCTGGGACCTGCGGGTGGAGGTGGTGGCGCCGCCCGGCGCGAAGCTGTGGTGCGGCGCGCAGCCCGGCGACCATTTCGAGCTGCGTGGCGAGATGCTGCACCTGCCGCCGGGCCAGGGCTTCTCGATCTACTCGCTGGCGGCGCTGCTGCCTCTGCTGCCGGCCAAGCAGCGCCCGACCCATCCGATGGACTGGATGACCAGCGACGCGGAGGTCGCCTGCCCCGACCCGAACTGCCCCAGCCGCTTCCGCATCACGCGGACGCAGCTGCGCCGCTTCCGCCGCGCCGACACCACGGCCACGCAGCTCCCATGACCGTCGAGACGACAGAACTCGCGCCGGGCTACCGCATCTCCCGTCTGATCCGCGGGGGCTGGCAGCTGGCCGGCGGGCATGGCGACATCGCGCGCGACCGCGCGATCGCCGACATGCGCGCCTTCCTGGATGCCGGCGTGACCACCTTCGACTGCGCCGACATCTACACCGGCGTCGAGGAGATGATCGGCGCCTTCCGCGCGACGCTGCCGACGTCCGACCGCGAAAGGCTGCATGTCCACACCAAGTTCGTGCCCGACCTCTCAGCGCTTTCCACGCTGACGCCCGCCGACATCGAGCGCGTCATCGACCGGTCGCTGCGGCGCCTGAACGCCGAGGCGCTGGATCTCGTGCAGTTCCACTGGTGGGACTACGCCATCCCCGGCTGGATCGAGGCCGCGCAGCACCTGGCGCGGCTGCGGGAGCGCGGCAAGATCCGCCATGTCGGCGGCACCAACTTCGACACGCCGCACACCCGGGCGATGATGGAGGCCGGCGTGCCGCTCGTCTCCATGCAGGTGCAGTATTCCCTGCTGGACCGTCGCGTGGCGGGCGCGATGAGCGAGCTCTGCGCGCGCAGCGGCATGCAGTTCCTGTGCTACGGCACCGTGGCCGGCGGGTTCCTCTCCGCGCGCTGGCTCGGCCAGCCGGATCCGGCGCAGCCGCTCGCCAACCGCAGCCTGGTGAAGTACCGCCTCATCATCGAGGAGTTCGGCGGCTGGGACGCCTTCCAGGCGCTGCTGCGCCTGCTGGACGGCATCGCGCGCAGGCACGGCGTCTCCATCACCGCGGTCGCCACGCGCTGGGTGCTGGACCAGCCGCATGTCGCCGCCGCCATCGTCGGCGCCCGCTACGCCGAGCACCTGCCGGACAACCTGGCCGTCTTCCGCTTCGCGCTGGACGCAGAGGACCGGGCGGCGATCGATGCGATGCTGGCCCGGCATCCGGGCCCGCAGGGCGATTTCTACGCGCTGGAACGCGACCGCACCGGGCCACATGGCCGCATCATGAAATACGAGCTGAACCGTGACTGAGCCCGTCGCCGCCTGTGCGGCGGAGATCGTCTCGCTGCACCGGGTCTTCGAGCGCGTCCTGGGTGTGCCCGGCGAGGACGGTTCCGCCCGCTTCGAGGCCGCCTTCGCCCCGGGCTTCGCGATGGTGATGCCGAACGGGCGGCGCCTGGACCGCGCCGAGGTGCTGGCCTTCCTGCACGGCGCCCGTGGCACGCGCGGCCCTGGCTTCCGCATCGCCATCGAGGACGTGGCGCTCCTTCATGTCGCGCCGCCGCTGCTGCTGATGCACTATGTCGAACGGCAATGGCTCGACGGGGGTGTCGAGACCGCCCGGCGCGCCGCCGCCCTGTTCCGGATGGAGCCCGCTGGCCCGCGCTGGCTCTTCGTGCAGGAGACGTGGGTCAGCCCGCCGCCGGCCTGACGCCCCCGTTTACAAGCCCGTGCCCCGCGGCGAGATTGCCGCCCTGTCATCGGATCGGGACCGGGGGAGACAAGACCATGACCATCACGCGCCGCACCGCGCTGGGCGCCGGCCTCGGCACGCTGGCCCTGCAGCTGGCCGGCCCCGCCCTGGCCCAAGGCCCCGCGACCACCCACACCATCGGCATGGTCGTCTCCCTGACGGGCCCCGCGGGGCGCTTCGGCCAGGCCGCGGCGAAGTCCGTCGAGCTCGCCTTCAACGACCTGAACGCCGCCGCGGGCGCGCAGGGCATCGCCGGCGGGCGCCTCGCCTTCGACCTGCGCGACGCGCAGTCCCAGGGCAGCGTCGCCGTGGACCAGGCGCGGCAGCTGGTGGATCTCCGCCGCGTGCCGGCCATCATCGGCGGCATCATCAGCAGCGTCTCCATCCCCATCGTCACCAGTGTGACGGGGCCGGCCGGCGTGGTGCAGATCTCGCCCGCCTCCTCCTCGCCGACGCTGACGCGCCTGGCGGCGGAAGGCCAGACGCGCGGCTGGTTCTTCCGCACCATCACCTCCGACGCGCTGCAGGGCACGGCGGCCGCGCGCTACGCCATGGACCAAGGCCTGCGGCGACTGGCCATCATCCACGTCAACAACGATTTCGGCGTGAACATGGTCAACGAGTTCCGCCGCGCCTATCTGGCGCTCGGCGGGCAGATCATGCAGACCGTGCCCTACAACCAGGGGCAGGCGAGCTACGCGCCGGAAGTGACGCAGGCGCTGCGCGGCGACCCGCCGGCGCTCTACCTCGTCTCCTATCCCGGCGACGGCACCACCATCGCGCGCACCTGGATCCAGCAGGGCGGCGCGCAGACCTTCCTGCTGAACGACGGCATGAACAGCGCAGACTTCATCCGCGACGTCGGGCCGCGCTTCCTGAACAATGCGTTCGGCACGTCGAGCGGCACCGTCACGACGCCCTCCACCGAGTATTTCGGCCGCGCCTATCCCGCCATGTCCGGCGGCTTCGGCGCGGGCGCACCGGCCGCGGACCGCGCCTTCGATGCCGCCGCCATCCTGGGCCTCGCCATCGCGAAGGCCGGCCGCTTCGAGGCCGCGCCGATCCGCGACGCCATCCGCGAGGTCACCGGCCCTGGCGGCGAGGTGGTGCATGCCGGCCCGGACGGCTTCCGCCGCGCGCTCGAGCTGCTGCGCGCCGGCCAGCGGATCCGCTATGTCGGCGTGATCGGCCCGGTGGAGTTCGACCAGCACGGCGACATCACCGGCCCCTTCCGCAAGTGGCGCATCCAGAACGGCGAGATCACCACCGTCGGCCAGATGACGACGGATGAGGTGCAGGCCGTGCAGCGGCAATTGCCGCCGCGATGAGGCCACCCCGCACGCTCCTCGCCCCCGGCCTCGACAGTAGCCGCATCGTCACTGGCCTCTGGCAGGTCGCCGACCAGCAGCGCGACGGCCGCAGCCTGGACCACGTGGCCGCGGCCGCGGCGGTGGCGGAATACGCTGCCGCCGGCTTCGACTGCTTCGACATGGCCGACCATTACGGCGGCGCGGAGGACATCGTCGGCCTGTTCCGCCGCGACGGCGGCACGGCGACGGTGTTCACGAAGTGGGTGCCCACGCCAGGCCCGATGACGCGCGACGTGGTGCGGGACGGCGTGGGCCGCAGCATCGAACGCCTGGGCGGCGTGCCGGACCTGATGCAGTTCCACTGGTGGAGCTTCCGCCACCCGGCGTGGCTGGACGCGCTTCGCGAGATGGCGGCGATGCGGGCGGAGGGCGCGCTGAAGCATCTCGGCGTGACCAACTTCGACACCGACCACCTGCGCGTCGCGGTGAAGCAGGGCATCCCTATCGCCACCAACCAGATCTCCTTCTCGCTGCTGGACCGCCGCGCGGCCGGCGACATGTCCGCCTTCTGCCTGGCGCATGGCGTGCGCATCCTGGCCTACGGCACGCTGGGCGGCGGTTTCCTCTCGGAACGCTGGGTCGGCGTAGAGGAGCCGGCCGAGTCCGACATCGCCGACTGGTCCAAGATGAAGTACCGCCGCTTCATCGGGGCCATGGGCGGCTGGGGCGCCTTCCAGCGCCTGCTGCGGGAAGTCGCGGCCATCGCGCGGCGCCATGGCGTCTCCGTCTCCAACGTCGCGACGCGCTGGGTGCTGGAGCATCCGGCGGTCGGCGCGGTGATCGTCGGCGCGCGGCTGACGGAAGCCGAGCACCGCGCCGACAACCTGCGCCTGTTCTCCTTCGCGCTGGATGCGGAGGACCGCGCGCGGCTGGACAGCGCGCTGGCCGGCGCGCGTCCGATCCCTGGCGATTGCGGCGACGAGTACCGCAAGCCGCCCTATCTGACCGCCGCCGGCGACCTCAGCCATCACCTCGACAGCCTGCCGAAGATCTACGCGGCCACCGAGGTCCGCCCCGGGCGGCTGCGCGTTGACAGCGGCAGCGTCTGGGAAGGCGCCTGCGGCTATTCGCGCGCGGTCCGCGTCGGCAAGCGCATCCTGGTCAGCGGCACGACGGCGACGCACACCGACGGCAGCGTGGTCTGCCCGGGCGATCCGGCCGGCCAGGCGGTCTATATCCTCGACAAGATCGCCGCCGCGATCGAGGCGCTGGGCGGCAGCATGGACGACGTGGTGCAGACCCGCATCTGGCTGCGCGACGCCAGCCACTGGGAGCCGGTGGGCCGCGTCCACGGCCGCGTCTTCGCAACCGCCCGGCCCGCCAACACCCTGGTGGAGGTCGGGCGGCTGGTCGGCGACTATCTTGTCGAGATCGAGGCCGAGGCCATCGTCGATTGATCCATCCCGAGGACCGCCTCCTCCACGCGCCGCTGCCCTTCCGGCCGAAGCTGACCTGGCCCGGCGGGGCGCGGCTGGCGGTCTGGGTCTGCCCGAACATCGAGCACTACGAGTTCCTCCCCGCCGCCATCCGCCAGCGCGATCCCTGGCCGCGCTCGCCGCACCCGGACGTGCTGTCCTACTCCCTGAAGGACTATGGCAACCGCGCCGGCGTGTGGCGGATGATGCAGGTGATGGACGCGCACGGCATCCGCGGCAGCGTCTCCTTCTCCATGGCAGTCGGCGAGATGTTCCCCGAGGTGCTGGACGCCATGCTCGCACGCGACTGGGACGTGTTCAGCCACGGCCTGTTCAACACGCGCTACCACTGGGGCCTGACCGAGGACGAGGAGGGCGCGGAGATCGCTGCCAGCGTCGAGGCCTGGCGCCGCATGACCGGGCGGCAGTTGCGCGGCTGGTTCTCGCCGGCCGGATCCAACACGCTCCGCACGCCCGACCTGGTGGCGGAAGCCGGCATCTCCTATCTCTGCGACCTGTATCACGACGACCAGCCCACGCCTGTGCGCGTGCGCGCCGGCCGGCTGGTGTCGCTGCCCTACCAGATGGATCTGAACGACGCGGTGATGATCGCGGCGGGGGCGGGGGAGGGCGAGGACTTCGCCCGGGCCGCGCGCGACATGTTCGACACGCTGTACGCGGAAGGCGCGGTGCAGCCCCGGGTGATGTGCGTCGCGCTGCACCCCTACCTGATCGGCCGCCCGCATCGCGTGCGCTACCTGGACGAGATCCTGGCCTACATGCGGAAGCACGAGGGCGTGTGGTTCGCCACCGGGGCCGAGATGGCGGACTGGTACCTCGCGCACCACCACGACGCCGCGTTGGCGGCGGCAATGCGATGATCCCGCCCCGCGGGCCAGACCACGCCCTCCACCCCTACGCGCCGCAGCCCGCGCGCCCGGACTTCGTGTGGCCCGGCGGCAAGAGGGTCGCCGCCTACATCCTCCTGCACATCGAGCACACCGAGATCGAGCCGCCCGCCGACGCCCATCGCGACCCGCGCTTCCGCGGCGCCTTCTTCACCGGTACGCCGGACTGGCACACGTACTCCTACCGCGACTACGGCAACCGCATTGGCGCCTGGCGCATCCTGGACCTGCTGGACGCGCTGAAGCTGCCGGCCAGCGTCGCCGTGAACACCCTCGCCGCGCGCCGCCACCCGGAGCTGATCGCCGCCTGCGCGGCCCGCGGCTTCGAGCCGGTGGCGCATGGCCACGCCGCCAGCCGGATGATCACTGCGCGCATGGAGGAAGCCGAGGAACGCGCGCATATCGCGACCGCGCGTGACGAGCTGGCGGCGATCTGGCCCGGCGCGACGGGCTGGCTCGGCCAGGACCACGGCGCCAAGGGGCGCACGACGCAGCTCCTGGCCGAGGCCGGTTTCGCGTATTCGCTCGACTGGGCGAATGACGACGAGCCCTATCTCCACGCCTCCGGCCTGCTGGCGCTGCCGCCGCCGGCGGAATGGGACGACGTGCAGACCCTCTGGCTGCGCCGCGTGCCGGTCACGCGCTGGCCCGGCCTGGTGCGCGATGCGCTGGACCGGCTGCTGGCGGAACCGCGCGGCGGCCGCGTGCTCGGCCTCGGCGTGCATCCCTGGATGCTCGGCGCGCCGCACCGCGTGCGCTACCTGCGCGACAGCCTGGAGGATCTGGCCTCGCGCGCGGACGTGCATGTCGCGACCTGCGGCACCCTCGCCGCGCAGGCCCGCGCCGCGCTTCACTCCGCGTAGCGCTTCTCCATCGCGTAATAGGCGTCGAAGCCCACCGCCGCATACAGCTCCTCGAAGGCCAGCAGCCGGTCCGGTCCCGGGTGTTCCCCGCGCGCGATCAGCGCCAGCGCATCCTTCTGCGCCTTGATCACCGCGTTCAGCAGCGTCACGCCCAGCAGCAGCACGCGATACCCGATCGCCTCCGCCTGCTTGGGCGTCAGGAACACGCGCCCGGGCTTCTCGACCTGCGCCAGCATGGTCGGCACGCCGCGCACCACGCGCTGCAGCGCCTCCATCTCCGCCGTGCTGGCAGGCGCCTCGAAATAGACGATGTCGGCGCCGAGCTCCGCGAAGGCCTGGGCGCGCCACAGCGCCTCCTCCAGCCCCACCGCGGCGCGACTGTCGGTGCGGCCGATCACCAGCAGGTCGCCGCCTGCCTTGCGGATCGCGTCGCGTGCCTCCAGCGCCGCGCGCAGGCGGGTCAGCGCCTCGGCGCGCGGCGCCACCTCCAGCCCCTGGGCGTAGCCGCAGCGCTTGGGGAAGACCTGGTCCTCGATCATCACGCAGGCGAAGCCAACCTGGTGGTAGCCCATCACGGTCCTGCGCACGTTGATCGGGCTGCCGAAGCCGGTATCGGCGTCGCCGATCACCGGGATGGCGGTCGCGGCGCAGACCTCCCGCCCGGCATCCAGCAACTCCCGGTAGGAAACCAGCCCCGCATCCGGCAGGCCCAGCCGCGCCGCGCTGACCGCGTAGCCCGAGAGGAAGGCAGCCGGGAAACCGGCCGCGGCGATCAGCCGCGCGCCCATCGCGTCGTGACAGCCCGGCACCACCGCAATGCCCGGCCCGCCGAGCGCCGCGCGCAGCCGCGCGGCAGGGGAGGGCAGCGGGCCCTCCGGTTCCGGGTCCAGGATCATGCGCGCCTCCTCCGGCGCCGATGCTGGCACGGCGACCCGGCCGCGGCCACCCGCGGCGGTTTTTGCTCGCCCGTGGGCGCGCCTGCGTTATCGTTCCCGCACGGGTCCCTGGCCCGCCGGGGACGCGCCCACCAGCAAGGCCGCCGCAGCGTGGCCGCAGAGGAAGCGCTCATGTCCCAAGGAGAAAAAGCTGCGACGCACGGCCCCCGCTGCGCCGCGCTCATCGGTCCCTATGCCAGCGGGAAATCCGCCCTGTTCGACGCCATGCTGGCTGCCGCCGGCCATCCCGGCCGGCGCAGCGGCAACGGCAGGACCCACCAGGGCGGCACGGAGATGCGCATCGGCCAGGCCAGCTTCCTGGGCGAGTCCTGGACCCTGCTGGACTGCCCCGGCTCGATCGAGTTCGCCCACGCCGCGGCCTGCGCCCTGGCCGTCGCCGACATCGCCGTGGTGGTGGTGGAGCCCGACCCGGCCCGCGCCGCCATGGCAGCGCCCTGCCTGCGCCTGGTGGAGGAGCTCGACATCCCCGCCGTGCTCTTCGTCAACAAGCTCGACACGCTCACGGCCGCGCCGCGCGACCTGGTCGCCGCGCTGCAGGACCATTCCCGCCGCCGCCTGCTGCTGCGCCAGGTGCCCTGGCGCGAGGGCGAGCGCATCGTCGGCTATGTGGACCTGATCAGCGAACGCGCCTGGCGCTTCCGCGAGGGCGCCGCCTCCGAACCCGCGCCCTTTCCGGAGGCGATGCGCGGCGTCGAGGCCGAGGCCCGCGCGGCCCTGGCCGAGGCGCTGGCCGATGCCGACGACTCGCTTCTGGAAGCCATCGTGGAGGACCGCGCCCCCGACGCCGCCGCCCTGTATCGGCCGCTGCATGCCGAGGAAGCCGCGGGCCATGCCATCGGCGTGCTGCTCGGCGCGGCCGAGCACGCCTCCGGCGTGCGCCGGCTGTGGAAGGCGCTGCGTCACGACGCGCCGGACGTCGCCGAGACGGCCGCCCGTCACGGCATCCCCGACGGCGCGGAGCCGCTGGCGCAGGTGTTCCGGACCGTGCAGGCCGGCCATGCCGGCCGCCTGTCCCATGTCCGGCTGTGGCGCGGCAGCGTGAAGGACGGTGCGGGCCTGGGCGGGCAGCGCATCGGCGGCATCTGGCGCTTCCCGGGCGGCGAGCCCGCCAAGGCGACGGAGGCAATGGCCGGCGACGTCGTCGCGCTCGGGCGGCTCGAATCGGCGGCGACCGGCGACACGCTGGGCGGCCCGCGCCTGCCTTTCCCCGCCCCGCCCGCGCCGACTTACGCCCTGGCCATCGAGCCGGAGGACCGCAAGGACGAGGTGAAGCTGGCCGGCGCGCTGGCGAAGCTGGTGGAGGAGGATCCCTCCCTGGTGGTCGAGCAGGCGGCCGAGACCGGCGAGACCATCCTGCACGGCCAGGGCGAGCAGCATCTGCGCGCCGCCCTGGAACGGCTGTCGGCCGGCGCGAAGATCGCCACCCATCGCCCCCGCGTGCCATACCGCGAGACCATCCGGCGGCAGGTGCGCCAGCATGCCCGGCTCAAGCGCCAGACCGGCGGGCACGGCCAGTTCGCCGACGTGACGCTGGAGGTGGCGCCGCGGCCGCGCGGCGCGGGCTTCGCCTTCGTGGACAAGGTCGTGGGCGGTGCCATCCCGCGCAAGTTCATCCCGGCCTGCGGCGAGGCGGCGGAGGAGGCGGCGCGCAAGGGGCCGCTCGGCAATCCCGTGGTGGATATCGAGGTGACGCTGGTGGATGGCGGCTTCCACAGCGTGGACAGCTCCGACATGGCCTTCGCCACCGCGACGCGCATGGCGATGCAGGACGCGCTGGCCAAGGCCGACCCGGTCCTGCTGGAGCCGGTGGAGCACGTGGCCGTGGTGGTGCCCGCCAGCTTCACGCCCTCCGCGCAGCGGCTGCTGACGGGGCGACGCGGCCAGATCCTGGGCTATGCCGAATGCCCGGACCGGCCGGGCTGGGACGAGGTGGAGGCTATGGTGCCAGCCGCGGAACTGCACGACCTGATCCTGGAGCTGCGTGGCCAGACGCTCGGCCTGGGAACCTTCCGGCACCGCTTCGACCATCTGGCGGAAAGCCGGGCGCGCTGACCGCTCTTCCCTTTCGTCGTGTTCCGGCAATAAAGTCCGGCCTCACCCGCCTACGGCTTGCGTGCAGGTCCCGACGGCGAATGACGGAGGATCACCGGTGCGCTTCGAAGTTGTTGAGCTTGGCCCGACGGCCAACAAGGTGGTGATGGTCGGACGTCTGGATTCGACGACGGTGGGCATGGTGGAGACGCCCTTCACGGCGGCGGTCTCCGCCTCCGGGCGCAGCGCGGTGCTGGACATGCGGAACCTCGAGTTCCTCTCCTCGCTCGGGATCCGCCTGCTGCTCTCGGCGGCGCGGGTGGTGTCGCGGCGCGGCGGCAAGGTGGTGCTGTTCGGCGCCCAGCCGATGGTCGCCGAGGTGCTCACCGCCATGGCGCTCGACGAGGTGCTGCCGCTCGTCGCGACGGAAGCCGAGGCGGTCGCCCGCCTGACCGGCTGAGTTCCCGCGTGCTGAGGCTCGAGGTGCCGCTCGAGCTGGCGGGGCTCGAATCGGCGCAGGACGAGGTCGAGGCGTACCTGCGCGCGCGCGGGGCCTCGGCTTCCGCGCTCTACAAGGTCAGGCTGGTGCTGGACGAGCTGGTGGCGAACCTCATGTCCCACGCCCGCTTTCCCGGGGCGCCGCAGCCCCTGCGCCTGGAGGTCGAGGCCGGCGCCGAGGGCATCCTGCTCGCCGTCGAGGACGCCGCCGCGCCCTTCGATCCGCGCACCGCCCCGGCGCCGGAGGGTCCGCCCTCGCTGGACGACGACCGGGTGGGAGGCCTTGGCCTCGCCCTGGTGCGACGCATGGTGGAGATCCGCGACTATCGGCCCGTGACCGGCGGCTGGAACCGCACGGAACTGGTCATCCCGCCGGGCTAGCGACTGCGCCCCGCGCAGGCGCCGCCGGGCCGCGGTCGCCGGGCGGCCGGGGTTGGGGCCGCCTGATGCGCCCGTCGAGCGTCTCCCCGGCGGCTGTCATCGAAGCTTCATCGAATTGCAACAGGGCCGTCGTGCCGGGGTCCTAGAAGGCGGACGCGGGCGGCGTGACATGCCGCGCCGGCCATCCACAGTCCGGAGAGAACGCAGTGAACAGGCGGACCCTTCTGCTCGGCACCGGTGCGGCGCTGGCCGCCCCCTTGGCCCTGGCCAACCGTCAGGCGCTCGCGCAGCAGGCAACCATCACCGGCGCCGGCGCGACATTCCCCCGCCCGCTCTATGAGCGCTGGGCGCAGGCGGCGCGCGAGGCCATCAACGTCCAGTTGAATTACCAGTCCATCGGCTCGGGCGGCGGCATCAACCAGATCACCGCGCGCACCGTGGATTTCGGCGCCTCCGACGCGCCCCTGACCACGGAGCAGCTGACGGAACGCAGCCTGCTGCAGTTCCCGACCGTGCTCGGCTCCGTCGTGCTCTCGGCGAACCTGCCGGGCGTGGCGGACAACGCGCTGCGGCTGACGCCGGAGATCGTCGTGGACATCTTCCTCGGCAAGATCACGCGCTGGAACGACCCCCGCATCGTCGAGGCGAATCGCGACCTGCGCATCCCCAACCTGCCGGTCGGCCCGGCCTATCGCGCCGACGGCTCCGGGACGACCTGGGTCTTCACCACCTATCTGTCGCGCGTGTCGAGCGAGTGGCGCGCCGGCCCGGGCGCCGGCACCTCCGTCCGCTGGCCCGTCGGCAACGGCGCCCGCGGCAATGAGGGCGTGTCGAACATCATCCGCAACACGCCGGGCGCCATCGGCTACATCGAGAACGCCTATGCGGTGGTGAACCGCATGGCGACCACGCAGCTGCGCAACAAGTCCGGCAACTTCGTGCGGCCCGAGCCGCCGGCCTTCAACGCCGCTGCCGCCGCGGCGGACTGGAGCGTGCCCAACTTCGCCGCCGACACCATCGACCTGAACGGCGCGACGGTGTGGCCGATCACCTCGCCGACCTACATCCTGCTGCCGACCAACCCGCCGGCCGACAAGGTGGAGGCCAGCCGAAACACCATGCGGTTCTTCGACTGGGCCTTCCGCCAGGGCAGCGACATCGCGTCGCGTCTCGAATACATCCCGCTGCCGGCCGCGGCGCACGACCTGGTCCGCGCCGCCTGGCGCGACCGCGTGAAGACGCCGTCCGGCAGCGCGGTCTGGACGGCCTGACCGGCCTGCGCCGTCCCGGCCGCGGACGGATCGCCGACGGCGCCGGCCGGCGCCGTGGAGGAGAGGAAGACGGGTGAGCGATATCGCGATGCGGCCGGGGGCAGCCCCGGCCATGGGCGCCCGGCGAACCGCCGGCAGCCTCGGCGACAAGCTGTTCGAGGCACTCTGCAAGGGCGCCGGCGTGCTCGTGCTGCTGACGCTCGGCGGCATCATCGTGACGCTCTTCATCGGCGCGCTGCCCGCCTTCCGGCATTTCGGCCTGGGCTTCCTGGTCTCGACGAACTGGGACCCGGTGGAGGGGCGCGAGGAGTTCGGCGCCTTCATCTCCATCTTCGGCACCATCGTCAGCTCGCTGCTGGCGATCGCCTTCGCGGTGCCGGTGGCCTTCGGGATCGCCTATTTCCTCACCGAGCTGGCGCCCCCCTGGATGCGGCGGCCCATCGGCACGGCGGTGGAACTGCTCGCCGCCATCCCCTCGATCATCTACGGCATGTGGGGCCTCTTCGTGCTGGTGCCCTTCGTGCAGATGAACATCCAGCTCGCCTTCGGGGAGACGCTGGCCGCCATTCCCCTGGTCGGCTTCCTGTTCGAGAGCCGCTCCTTCGCCGGCACCTCCCTGTTCTCGGCTGCGCTGGTGCTGGCCATCATGATCCTGCCCTTCATCGCCGCGACCATGCGCGACGTCTTCGAGCAGGTGCCGCCCGTCTACAAGGAAAGCGCGTACGGCCTCGGTGCGACGCGGTGGGAGGTGATGCGCGGCGTCGTCATCCCCTATACGCGGGTGTCCGTGGTGGGCGGCATCATGCTCGGCCTCGGCCGCGCCCTTGGCGAGACGATGGCGGTCACTTTCGTGATCGGCAACGCGAACCGCATGCCGCAGAGCATCTTCGACCCCTCCACCACCATCGCCTCCGTCATCGCGATGGAGTTCCCGGAGAGCCTGGCCGGCAGCCTGCAGCAATCCGCGCTGTTCGCCATCGGCTTCCTGCTCTTCATCATCTCATTCGTGGTGCTGGCGACCAGTCGCTGGCTGCTGCGATCCCGGCTGAAGGCCTAGGGCGATGAGCGCCAGCACCCTGTCCCACGCGCCGGCCCGCGACCCCGCGGCGGCCCGCGCGCTCGGCCGGCGGCGGTCGTACATGGACCGCATCATCACCGCGTTCTGCCTGGCCGCCACCGCGATCGGCCTGTTCTTCCTGGCCTCCATCCTCGCCACGCTGCTCTGGCGCGGGCTCGGCGCGCTGGACTGGACCGTGCTGTCCACCGATTTCCGCCCGACGACCTACGGCGACGACACGCTGCCGAAGGGCGGGTTGCTGCACGCCATCATCGGCAGCCTGATCCAGGTATCGCTGGCCACGCTGGTCGGCACGCCCATCGGCCTGCTGGTCGGCACCTACCTGGCCGAATACGCGCGCGGCTCGGCGCTCGGCAACGCGGTCCGCTTCGTCTCCGACATCCTGCTCTCCGCACCGTCCATCCTGATCGGGCTGTTCATCTACCAGCTCGTCGTTCTGCCCATGGGCGGCTTCTCCGGCATCGCCGGCGTCTTCGCGCTGGCGATCATCGTCATCCCCGTGGTCGTCCGCACGACCGAGGACATGCTGCAGCTGATCCCGAATACCTTGCGCGAAGCGGTGATCGGCCTCGGTGCGCCGAAGTGGAAGATGATCGTGCTGGTCTGCTACAAGGCCGCGCTGTCGGGCATTGTCACCGGCGTGCTGCTCGCCATCGCGCGCATCGCCGGGGAGACGGCGCCGCTGCTGCTGACCTCCTTCGGCAACAACGTCGTCTCGACAGACCTGGGCCGCGCCATGGCCAGCCTGCCCATGTCCATCTACCAGCAGGCGAATTCCGGCTTCCCGGACCTGATCGCCATCGCCTGGGCCGGTGCGCTGCTCGTCACCCTCGGCGTGCTGGTCATCAATGTCATCGCCCGCGTCGTCCTGCGGAAGCGGACGTGACCGAGGAGAGTAGCCCGATGAGCTCCACCACGGATCAGCCCGCAGCACTCGCCGAAGGCGCATCCTTCGGCAATGTCCAGGCCCGGTCGGCTGCCACCATCAACGCGGTCTCCCGCATCTCCGTGCGGCACCTGGATTTCTACTACGGCGCCAACAAGGCGCTGAAGGACATCAACCTCGAGCTGCCGGACCGCCAGGTCACCGGCATGATCGGGCCTTCGGGCTGCGGCAAGTCCACGCTGCTGCGCGTGCTGAACCGGATGTACAGCCTCTATCCCGGGCAGCGGGCAGAGGGCGAGGTGCTGATGGACGGGCGCAACATGATCGCGCCCGACGTGGACCTGAACGAGCTGCGCGCCAAGGTCGGCATGGTCTTCCAGAAGCCGACCCCGTTCCCGATGACGATCTACGAGAACATCTCCTTCGGCGTGAAGCTGCACGAGAAGCTCTCGAAGTCCCAGATGGACGACCGCGTCGAATGGGCGCTGACGCGGGCGGCGATCTGGGGTGAGGTGAAGGACCGGCTGAACAGCAGCGCCCTCGGCCTCTCCGGCGGGCAGCAGCAGCGGCTGTGCATCGCCCGCACCATCGCCGTGCGGCCAGAGGTGATCCTTTTCGATGAGCCGACCTCCGCACTCGATCCGATCAGCACGCTGAAGATCGAGGAACTGATCGACGAGCTGAAGCGCGACTTCACCATCTGCATCGTCACCCACAACATGCAGCAGGCCGCGCGCTGCGCCGACCAGGTGGCGTTCTTCTACCTGGGCGAGCTGGTGGAGGTGGCGCCGGCGGCGCAGATGTTCACCGCCCCGCGCGAGAAGCGCACCCAGGAATACATCACCGGCCGGTTCGGCTGAGGGAGGCGCACGCGATGCCGACGGAACAGCCCGACCACATCGTCCGCTCCTACGACGAGCAGCTGCGTCGCCTGCGCGACATGGTCGCGCGCATGGGCGGGCTCGCGGAACGCCAGGTGCACGACGCGACGGTGGCGCTGGTGCGCCGCGACGCGGCGCTGGCGGCCGAGGTGGTGGCGCGCGACGGCGCGCTTGACCAGCTGGAGCGCGAGATCGAGGCCTTCTGCATCCGCATCCTCGCCACGCGTCAGCCCATGGCCTCCGACCTGCGCTTCATCGTGGCCGCAATGAAGGTCAGCCACGACCTGGAACGCATCGGCGACTACGCCCGCAACGGCGCCAAGCGCAGCATCGTCGTCGCGCAGCAGCCCGCCCTCGGCAGCCTCAACGGCTTCCAGCGCATGTCCGTGATGGTGCAGGAGAACCTGAAGCTCGCCATCGACGCGCTGGTGAACGACGACGCCGATGCGGCGCAGCGGGTCTGGGCCGCGGACGAGCCGATCGACGACGTGTACAACGGCATCTTCCGCGAGATGCTGACCCACATGATGGAGGATCCGCGGAACATCACCGCGGCGACCCACCTGCTGTTCATCGCCAAAAACCTGGAACGCATCGGCGACCACGCCACCAACATCGCCGAGACCGTGCACTACGCCGTGCGCGGCGACACGCTGCCGGAAGACCGGCCGAAGGCGGATGCCTCCGCCTACGCCGTCGTCCGGCCGCCCGAATAGGCCCGTAGCCGGAGACCCGCGCGATGCCGGACAGCACCGGAAACCTCGCCAGGCCCACCATCCTCGTCGTCGAGGACGAGGCGCCGCTGCTGACGCTGCTGCGCTACAACCTGGAGAAGCAGGGCTTCCGCGTGGAGGAGGCCGCCGACGGGCAGGAGGCGCTGCTGCGCGTGGCGGAGGCGAAGCCCGACCTCATCCTGCTGGACTGGATGCTGCCCGCCCTCTCGGGCATCGAGGTCTGCCGCCAGATCCGCCGCCGGCCCGCCACGCGCGACCTGCCGATCATCATGGTCACCGCCCGCACCGAGGACCAGGACGCGGTGCGCGCGCTCGACACCGGTGCGGACGACTACATCGCCAAGCCCTTCGCGATGGAGGCGCTGCTGGCGCGCATCCGTGCGCTGCTGCGCCGATCCGGCGCGGCGCCGGCCAAGGGGCGGCTCGCCTGGCAGGACATCGTCATGGACCAGGACGCGCACCGCGTCACGCGCCGCGGCCGCGCGCTGCATCTCGGCCCCACCGAGTACCGCCTGCTGGAATTCCTGCTGCAGCATCCCGGCCGTGTCTTCTCCCGCGAGCAGCTGCTGGACGCGGTCTGGGGCCGCGACATCCACGTGGAGCCGCGCACCGTGGACGTGCACATCCGCCGGCTGCGCAAGGCGGTGAACGGGGAAGGGGAGGCCGATGTGATCCGCACCGTCCGCTCCGCCGGCTACGCACTGGATGTCGAGCAGTAGCGCCGCCTACCCCTCCGGCTCCTCGATCCGGTAGAGCGGCACCAGCGCCAGGCGGCGCAGCGCGTTGCGCGCCAGCGCCTCGATCTCGCGCCGGTCGGTGGTGTCGGGGTCCACGGCCAGCCAGGCCGCAGCCAGCCGGCGCCAGAATACCGAAAGGTCGATCAGCCGGTCCCGGTAGCGTTCCTGTTCCAGGATCAGCCGGGTGGGCGCCTCCAGCGGCATGGGGCGGCGCATCGCGGCGACGGCCTGGGCCAGCAGCGCCTCCGCCGCGCGCCTGGGGCGTGCGATCTGCGGCAGCAGGGCCTCCAGCGCGCGGGTCAGCAGGTCGCCGGCCCAGCGGCGGTCCGCGCCCAGCGCCTCCCGCGTGCGGCGCAGCATCTTCTCCATCGCCGCATAGTCGGGCTGCTGGGCGGCTGCGGCCAGGACCCGGGCATGGGCGTTGGCCAGACGCTGCAGCCGGCGCGCCAGGGGCGCGATGGTGCCCATCTGGAAGCCGCCCTGGGTGATGCAGTGGGCGACTGCCTGCTCGAACATGTCGGGCCCGGGCGGCACGCGGCGCATCGCCTCGGCCAGCGCCATGCCTTCCTCCCCCGCGGTGGCGGCCAGGCGCTCCACCAGCGCGCTGGTCGCGGCATAGAGGTGGTGGTCCTCCGGCACCTCCGGATCCTCATCCAGCAGGGCGCCGGGCATCGGGTCGCCGGGCTCGATCCGCTCCACGCAGCGCAGCGCCGCGGGCACCAGGCGCAGCAGGCGGAAGTCCCGCGTGCCCGGCGCGAGGTCCAGCATCCGGTGCGCCGTCTCGATGTCCACCATCATCCGCATGTGGGCGAAGGCCCGCACCACGGCGATGCCGCCGCCGGCGTCACGCTCGAAGGCCAGGCCCGGCGCGCGCATCCAGGTCGCCTCGAACTCGAAGCGCGGCGGCGGCCAGGCCTCGCCGTCCGGCACGCCGGGGAAGCGCACGGGGTCGAAGCCGCGCGGGTCGGGCAGGCGGGTCGGGGTCGCCGGCGGCATGAAGCCGCTGGGGTCGGGCTGGGCGGGCGCGCTGGACACGGGGAGAGACTGGCCGGGCGATGGTTAACGGCGCGTGCCCGCCCCCCGATTGACGGGCACGCCGCGGTGAGGTGAGGGTGCGCCGAGACGTCCTCCGGAGTCACGACATGCGCCGTCGCGCCGCCCTTGCCGGCATTGCCACCCTGCCGGCAGCCTTGCTTGCCGCCTGCTCCGCCACCGATCCGCTCGGCACCCAGCTCGCCGCGCAGCCGGTCCATGTGGTCTTCTTCGAGGACGACAGCGTCGCGCTCGGCGCTTCCGCGCTGACCGTCGTGCAGGACGCCGCCAACATTGCGCGGCGCTACCCGGCCGCGCCGATTCGCGTGCTGGGCTATGTGGCACCCGAACCCGACCACGCGCCGATCATGGCCCTGGCCCGTGCCCGCGCCGAGCATGTCGCGGCCGAGCTCGTCCGCTTCGGCGTGCCGCGCGCGCGGATCATGGTCAGCGGCCGCGGCGCCGCGCCCTTCGCCGTCGATGCGCCGATCGAGGCGCGCCGCGTCGAGATCCATATCGGCCCGGGCTGATGCGCCGGGCATGAGGCATTTCCGGCCGCGCAACCCGGGCTGACGGCGGGCGCGCGGCGTGGCATCGGGCGACATGCCCTATGACGGCCGATTCGCCGGCGATCCGCTGAACGTCCTGTCCGGCGTCTTCGGCCATGCCGGCTTCCGCGGCCGCCAGGAGGAGGTCGTTCGCCATGTCGCGGAGGGCGGCTCCGGCCTCGTCCTCATGCCGACCGGCGGCGGCAAGTCGCTCTGCTACCAGGTGCCGGCGCTGTGCCGGCCGGGCATCGGCGTCGTCGTCTCCCCGCTCATCGCACTGATGGAGGACCAGGTCGCGGCGTTGCGCCAGCAGGGCGTCGCCGCCGCGGCGCTGCATTCCGACCTGCCGGAAGGCGAGGGCCGCGCCATCCTGCGCGACCTGCACGACGGTAGCCTCAAGCTGCTCTACGTCTCGCCCGAGCGCCTGGTGCTCGAGGGCATGCTGAACCGGCTGGAGGGCCTGCCCGTCGCCCTCTTCGCCGTGGACGAGGCGCATTGCGTCAGCCAGTGGGGCCATCACTTCCGGCCGGAATACCGCGGCCTCGGCGTGCTGTCGGAACGCTTCCCGCGCACCCCGCGCTTGGCGCTCACCGCGACCGCCGACCCCCGGACGGTGGAGGACATCCGCGCCCAGCTCGGCCTGCAGGACGACCCGGTGTTCCGCGGCGGCTTCGACCGCCCGAACATCCGCATCGAGGCGGCGCCGCGCGAATCCGAACGCAGCCAGCTCCGCGCGCTGCTGAAGGAGCATGCCGGCCAGCCCGGCGCCGGCATCGTCTATTGCGGCACCCGCGCCCGCACCGAGCAGACCGCGGAATGGCTCCGCGCCGATGGCCATGACGCCCTGGCCTTCCATGCCGGCATGGACGCGGCGGCGAAGCGGGAGGCGCATCGCCGCTTCGCCCGCGGCGACGCCGTGGTGATGTGCGCGACCATCGCCTTCGGCATGGGCATCGACCGGCCGGATGTGCGCTGGGTGGCGCATCTCGACCTGCCGCGCTCGCCCGAGAGCTGGTACCAGGAGATCGGCCGCGCCGGCCGCGACGGCCTGCCCGCCCGCGCCCTGCTGCTCTACGGCGCCGGCGACATCGCGCTGGCCCGCCACCGCATCGAGGACAGCCCCGCCGGCCCCGAGCAGAAGCGCATCGAGCGCCAGCGCCTGGACGCCATGGTGGCCATCGCGGAGGCCGCCACCTGCCGCCGCAGGCTGCTGCTGCGCTGCTTCGGCGAGGACGCCCCCACCGAGACCTGCGGCAATTGCGACGTGTGCCTGGCGCCGCCGCGACTCTTCGACGGCACGGTTGCCGCGCAGAAGCTGCTCTCCGCCGTGCTGCGCACCGGGCGGCGCTTCGGCGTCGCGCATGTCGTGGACGTGCTGCGCGGCCGCATGACGGAGAAGGTCGCGCAGTTCGCGCATGACCGCCTGCCCACCTTCGGCGTCGGCAAGGACCTGCCCGACACCGCCTGGCGATCCGTCGCGCGGCAGCTTGTCGCGCGCGGCGCGCTGGATGTCGCCGTGGAGAACCATGGCGAGCTGGTGCCGACCGACGCTGCCCGCCCGATCCTGAAGGGCGAGGAGAAGGTGCTGCTGCGCGAGGAGGCGTCGCGTCCCGCCACGCCGCGCGGCAGGGCGATGGCCGGCGCGCCAGCCGCTTCCGGCGACCCGCTGTTCGAGCGGCTGCGCGACTGGCGCCGGGCCGAGGCGCAGGCCCAGGCGGTGCCGGCCTATGTCATCTTCCAGGACCGCACCCTGGCGGAGATCGCCGCCGCGCGTCCGCGCACGCTGGACCAGCTGGCGGCCATCCCCGGCGTCGGCGCCACCAAGCTGCAGCGCTACGGCGCGGCGGTGCTGAAGGCCCTGGCTGATTGAGAACGAGTTGCAACTGAGGTCGGAGTCCGGCTAGGTTGCTTCCAGGGACGGGAAGGCACCGGCGGTGGACTATATCTGCCTCTGCAACGGGATCACCGACGAGGAGGTGCGGCGCGCCATCTGCTGCGGTGCCCGCCGACCGAAGGAGGTCTACGAGTCGGCCGGGCACCGCGCGCAATGCGGCAAGTGCACGCGCGAGATCCTGGCGCTGCTGCGCGCTACGCCGCGGCCGGGGCCCGAGCTGCGCGCCTGACCGCTCCATGACGCCTACAGGCTGGGCGGGCGACTGAGTTCCGGCTCGACCAACCGCTCGAAGGCCGTCTCGCCGGCCGCGGCGATCGCCGCGGCGCCCACCGCCGCGCGCGGGTCCGGGGCATTGCGCCAGCGCCGATATTCGTCCTCTGCCGCGATCCCCATGCTTTCGGCCAGCAGGTGGATCCAGTTGCGCACCACGAAGCCGCCGTGACGTTCCAGTGCCACAGCCTCCCGATGGCAGGAATGGAAGACGGTGCAGAGCGTGTCCGCGCCGCTCTCCGCCAGCGCGGCCAGCGTCGCGCGGTGCGCATCGGCCAGCGCGCCCGGCACGCCGGCCAGCGAGGAGCACATATGCCCGGGCGCCCGGTAGGGGTGATCCAGCACCTCCACGCCGGGGATCATCCGCAGCAGCCCGGGTACCAGCTCGTTCACCGGCACGCGATGATGGAAGCCGAGATGCGCGTGCATCAGCACCCGTGCCGCCACGCGCCGCGCCAGCAACGGCCGCAGCCGCTCGCGCCGGTCCCAGAGCACCGTGCTGACATGCCGCGTCTCGAAGGCGGCCGGCGTCACGGGCGCCATGCCGTCCTCCATGTTCATGTGGCAGGAGGGGCACCAGGTCACCACCTGGCCGCGGCCGGAGGCGTTGAACGTCTCCACCGTGCGCCGCGCCATGCCCTCCACGATGCGCGCATTCGCCTCCTTCGGGCTGCCGCAGCAATGCGCGGGCCCGCCGGCCGGCGCGGCGTCCATGCCGACGGCGGCGAGGATGGCGGCGGTCGCGCGCACCAGCTCGCCGTGCCGCGTCATGTTGCAGCCGTACCAGAACACCGCGCGGTCCGGATCGGGCGTCACAGCCATCGTGCCTGCTCCTCCTCCGTCATGGTCAGCCGCGCGAAGGCCTTCACGCGCGCGCCGAGCTGCGTGTCCTCCTTCACGGGGATGCGCCGCGCCTCGCCGATCGCGCCCTTCGCCCGCCACTGCGCCAGCCGCAGCATGAAGGCGGCGTCCAGCTTCTCCGGGCAGGCCGGCGTGCACTGGCCGCTGCGCGTGCAGGCGGCGATCCAGGCGAGCGCGGCGGGCGAGCCGGGCCCGTCGCGCAGCACCTCGCGCATGCCGGCGGCCACCGCCTCCGC
>NZ_JAPSMD010000022.1 GCF_027856955.1 Falsiroseomonas oryzae
GGCCCGCCGCTCGCCGCCAGCCTGGCGCTGCCGGCGATGCGCGTCCGCGCGCTGCGCGCCCTGGCGCTGGCGCCCGCCGCGGCCTTCCTGCTGATGGTGCTGGCGCCGCCGCTCAACCACGACGTCGCCGCCATCCTGAACTTCGCCGAGCGCTGGGTGGGCGGCGAGCGGCTGTATCGCGACCTGATCGACGTCAATCCGCCGCTGGTCTTCGTGCTGACGGCCGTGCCGGCGCTGCTGGCCAAGTGGACCCCGCTGTCCGGCGTGCAGGCCCTGCTGCTGTGCGTGCTGGGCTGCTGCGTGGCGGCCTGGCGGATGACGCTGCGGCTGCGGCAGGGGCGCGCCGAGGGCGCGGTGGAGCGCGCGGTGCTGGACGCGCTGGTGCCGCTGGCGATCCTGGTGCCGGCCTACGATGTCGGCCAGCGCGAGCACCTGATGGCGCTCTTCGCCATTCCCTATGCCTTCCTCGCCGCAAGGCGGATCGAGGGGCTGCCCACCCCGCGCGGCCTGGCCTGGACGGTGACGCTGGCCGCCGCGCTAGGCTTCGCGCTGAAGCCGCATTTCCTGGCCGTGCCGCTGCTGGTGGAAGCGCTGGTGCTGCTGCGCCGCGGCCCGGCCGCGCTGCGGGACCCGCTGCCCTGGGGCATGGCGGCGCTGTGGCTGGCCTACCTGGGCAGCATCCCGCTGCTGCTGCCCGCCTATTTCGACTTCGTCGTGCCGCTTGTGATGGGCTTCTACATCGGCACTGGCGGCTTCGGCCTGTTCGACGTGCTGCTGGGCGAGAAGCTGGGGGCTGCGCTGGCGCTGCTGCTCGTCCTCGTCCCCTTCGCGGTACGGCGCGCGGCAGGGACGCCGGCGCAGGCGCTGCTGGCGGTGGCGGTGGGCGGTTTCCTCTCCGCCTGGGTGCAGCACAAGGGCTGGACCTACCATGTCGTGCCGATGGCCATGGCCAGCACGCTGCTGACCGGTATCCTCGCCGCCCGCTGGCTGGACGCCACGCTGCCCTCCGGCCGCGCGGAAGCCGCCGCGCCGGGCATTGCGGTGGCCGCGGCGGTCGCGGTCGCGATGCTGCATCTGCGGGGCGAGAGCCCCTGGCGGCAGATCTGGTATGCCACGCTGCGCGACGGACAACTGGCCGCCACGCTGCGCCGCGAAGTGGCGGGCGAGCGGCTGCTGGTGCTCTCGCCCGACATCTACCCGGTCTATCCTGCGCTGAACTACGCCCGCGCCCGGTCCACGCTGCGCACCATGAACCTCTGGCTGCTGGTCGGCGCCTATCCCGATTGCCCCGAAGGCGCGCCGCGCTACCGCGAGACCTGGGAGATGAGCCGGCCGGAATTCCTGGTCTACCGCACCGTCGCGGAGGATTTCGCGCGCGCCCCGCCGGCCGGCGTGCTGGTCGCGAAGAGCCCGGGCATCCCGCGCTGCGGCGCCGAGGATTTCGACCCCATCGCCTACTTCGCCCGCCATCCGGCTTTCGAGGGCACCTGGCGGCGCTACACCCGCATCGTCCACATGGACAACTACCTGCTCTACCTGCGCGAGGATTGATGAGCCACGAGGCGTATGTCGGCCGATCGGAAACGCGGGACGACCGGCTGGATGCCCGGCTGCTGCGCGGCCTGGCGGCGACGCTGGGCGTCGCCCCGCCGGCGGCGCTGCCGCCGCTCTGGCACTGGATGCTGTTCCAGGACTGGGTGGAGCCTGGCCTGGTGGGCCCGGACGGTCATCCGAAGCGCGGCGGCTTCCTGCCGCCGGTGCACGACCTGCCGCGCCGCATGTGGGCGGGCGGCCGCGTGACCTTCCACGCCGCGCCGCTGCGTGAGGGGGATGCGGTGCGCCGCACCAGCACCATCCTCTCCGTCACCGAGAAGGCCGGCGGCACCGGCCGGCTGGTCTTCGTCACCGTGAAGCACGTGGTCGAGGGTCCGGCCGGCGTCGCGCTGGAGGAGGAGCAGGACATCGTCTATCGCGGCACCGAGGGCGCCGCCGTGAAGGCCGCGCCGGCCGCGGCGGACTGGCCGGGCGCGACGCGGCGCGTCCTGGTGCCGGACCCCGTGATGCTGTTCCGCTACTCCGCGCTGACCGGCAACGGCCACCGCATCCACTACGACCACCCCTACGTCACCGGCGTGGAGGGCTACCCCGGCCTCGTCGTGCACGGCCCGCTGCAGGCGACGCTGCTCGCCGCCCTGGCGCTGGAGGCCGCGCCAGGCCACGCGCTGCGCCGCTTCGCCTTCCGCGGCAGGCGCCCCTGCTTCGACGGGCGGCCGCTGACGCTGCTGGCGCGTCGCGATGGCGACGCGGTCGCGCTGGAAAGCCGCGACGAGAGCGGCGCGACCTGCATGGAGGCCTCGGCCGAGCTGGGTCCGGCCGGTGCCTGAGGGCGCCGGCAGGACGCTTCCGCTTCGGCAGGACACCCTGCGCGGCATCGCCGTGATCACCCTGGGCTACGCGGTGATCTCGCTGGCCGATTCCACCGTGAAATGGGCGCTGCCCGAGGTCGGCGTCGCCATGGCGATGATCTGGCGCGGCGTCTTCGGCATGCTGGTGATCGCGCTGCTGGTCCGCGGCCGCGGGCTGGTGCCGCGCCGCCTGCCGCTGCTCGGCCTGCGGTCCACGCTGCATTGCCTGGTCACCGTCGCCTTCTACCTGGCCTGGTTCAACGGCGTGCCGCTGGCCGACACCTACGCGCTGAACGCGGTGGCGCCGCTGGCGATGACGCTGCTGGCCATCCCGATGCTGGGCGAGAAGGTCGGCTGGCGGCGCATGACCAGCACCGCGGTCGGCTTCACCGGCGTGCTGATCATGCTGCAGCCCGGCGGCGACCTGTGGCGCTGGGAGGCCGGGATGCTGCTGGCCTCCACCGTCCTGCTGGCCGTCACCCGCATCTGGACCCGCGTGCTGGCGGCGACCGACACGCCGCAGGCGATCGCCTTCTGGCTGCTGTTCGCGCATGTGCCGATGGGCCTGCTGCTGCTGCCCGCCTTCCCGCCGCCCGGACCGCTGCTGCCGGGCTGGGACGTGGTCGCGGCGCTGGCGCTGTTCGGTCTGGCGAATGGCTGCGCGCATTTCCTCTTCGCGCGCGCCTTCGCCATCGCGCCGGTCTCCGTGCTCGCGCCCTTCGAATACACGACGCTGCTGTGGGGCGGGCTGCTGGGTTTCGCGATCTGGGCGGAGGTGCCGTCCTGGCTGACGGTCGCGGGCGCGCTGCTGGTCTGCGCAGCGGGGCTCTACAACCTGCACCGGGAACGCGTGCGGCGCACGGAGGAAAGGCGCCGGCCCGTCCCGCTCGCCGGCGCGCCGCGCGCGAGCGGGTCCGCGGAGCGCGCCTAGGTGCCGCTGCGGCACGACATTCGGCGCGGCGCACTGTTCATGCTGGGCGCCTGCGCGCTGTTCACGCTGATGAGCAGCCTGGTGAAGTCACTCGGCGACCGGATCCCCTTCCTCGAGCAGATGTTCTTCCGCACCGCCCTGGCCATGCCCGTGGTGCTGGTGATCGTGCTGCGCATCACCGGCGGCCACGGCGTCGCCGGGGTTCTGCGCACGAAGCGATTCCCCGGTCACCTGATGCGCGCCTGCACCGGCACCATGGCGATGGGCTGCTCCTTCTACGCGCTGACGCTGCTGCCGCTGGCCGAGCACACCGCGCTGACCAACACCACGCCGATCTTCGCCACCCTGTTGGCCATTCCCCTGCTGGGCGAGCGTGTCGGCATCCACCGCAGCGCCGCCGTGCTGGTCGGCTTCGCCGGCATCCTGGTGATCGCGGTCTCGCAGGGGGCCTTCTCCGCCGGCCTCAGCGGGACGGGCACGACCGGACTGATCGCGGCGGTGCTGCACGGCGTCTTCTCGGCCGGAACGACGCTGCTGGTGCGGTCACTGTCGGCGACGGAATCCTCGACAACCATCGTGATGTGGCAGTCGCTGCTGATGACCGGCATCATCGCGACGACGCTGCCCTTCGTCTGGGTGGCACCGGGCTGGCACGACCTGATGATCCTGCTGATGATCGGCGTGCTGGGCGGCGTCGCGCAGGTGATGATGACGGAGGCCTGGAGCAGCGCACAGGTCTCCGCGCTGGCACCCTATTCCTATTCCTCGCTGCTCTGGGCGATCCTGTTCGGCTGGATCGGCTTCGGCGACGTGCCGGGCCTGGCCACGCTGGCTGGCGCGGCGCTGATCGTCGCGGCGAGCCTCTATATCCTGCATCGCGAGATCGTCGTTGCGCGCAGGCGCGTGCGCGAATGAGAGCGACGGCGCGCGCGGGAATAAGGAACAGGGGTCACGGATGAGCATACCCTTCCGGCGCGACGATACGCTGCAGCCTGGTGTGGTGGAGAACGTCACGCACGGCGTGCGCCGCATCCTCTGCGCCAATCCCGGTCCCTTCACTTTCCGCGGAACGAACACCTATCTGATCGGCCGTGGCGAGGTGGCGGTACTGGATCCCGGGCCCGAAGATGCCGCGCATCTGGCGGCGATCCTTCGCGCGACGCAGGGCGAGCGGATCACCCGCATACTGGTCAGCCACACGCATCGCGACCACTCGCCCGGCGTCGCCGCGCTGGCCGCGGCCACGGGCGCGCGGAGCTTCGGCTTCGGCCCGCACCTGACCGCGCCGGATGCCGGCGGCGAGGGCGGCGACCACGCCTTCCGGCCCGATGTGACGCTGCCCGACGGCGCGGCGGTGGAAGACGGCGACTGGCGCGTGACGGCGCTGCACACGCCCGGCCATTGCGCCAACCATCTCTGCTTCGCGCTGGAGACGGAGCGCGAGCGCGGCGTGCTGTTCAGCGCCGACCACGTGATGAGCTGGTCCACCAGCGTCGTCAGCCCGCCGGATGGCGACATGGCCGCCTACATGGCCTCCCTCGCGAAGCTCGCCGCGCGCGACGACCGGCTCTACCTGCCGGGCCACGGCCCGCCGCTGCCCGACCCTTCGCCGTTCGTGGCCGCGCTGGCAGCGCACCGCCTGGAGCGCGAGGCGAAAGTGCTCGACGCGCTGCGCGCCGCCCGCCGCGCCACGGCGCGGGAGCTGGTGCCGCCGGTCTATGGGCCCGAGCTTGATCCGCGCCTGGTGAACGGCGCGGCGCGCAGCCTGCTGGCGCACCTGATCAAGCTGGCAGCGGAGGGCGCGGCCCTGCGCGACGGCGACAGCTTCGAGGCGGCGTAGCGCCTATTCGTCACTCATCCGGTTGTCGTTGCCGCGGAAGACGATCTTCGGCAGCCTGTGACGCTCGGCCGCCGGTACGTCGAGCCAGGCAGCGAACTCGCCCAGCATCTTGCGGGTGATGTCCGCGAGCTGCGCGTCCAGCGCCTTCGACAGCGGATACCAGCCGAGTTTCTCGAGCTCGCCGGAGCCGCCGATCTCGCCGCTGGTGCGCTCCGCCGGCGCGAGCAGGAAGCGCGCGTTGAAGCGCATTGCGCGCGATGCCGGCGTCACGGCGCGGCAGAGATAGTCCAGTGTGGCGAGGTCGGCCAGCAGACGCTCGCCCTTCCGCTCGCCGAGTAGCAGCCCGGTCTCCTCGAACAGCTCCCGCACCGCCGCCACGCCCAGCGCGCGGGCGAGCGACGGCGGCGCGCGATGGCGCAGCAGCGCCTCCGTTTCGGGCCGCAGCTCCGACAGCACCTTCACGCCATGATCGGCGCGGTCCACGCGGCCGCCGGGGAAGACCAGCACGCTCGGCATGAACCTGTGCTTGGCGTGGCGCATGCCCATCAGGATCTCGGGCTCCGCGCCGCGCGCCTGGCGCCAGACGATCAGGCTGGAGGCGTGCTTCGGCGTGACGGCTCGCTTGCCGGGCGCGCGCGGCGCGGCGCGCTTCAGGTCGCCGCCGCCCGGGTTGTCCGCGCCGCCGTCCGGCTTCGGTGCGTCAGTCAAGATGGATTCCCTTCGTGGCGAGCCAGGCGCGGAAATTCGCGCGCTCCGGCACGGAAAGCTGGCGCGCCGCATTCTCGCTCCACACGCATCCCTCTGGCTTCGGGCCGTGCACCTCCGGGTAGCGCGGCTTGCCGGGCGGGCGGAGCGCGTCGTACGCCGGCAGCGCCGCCGCCAGACCGCTGTCGTCGTAGCGTTCACGGTGAACGACGACCGAGGGCGGCAGCCGCGGCGAGGTGGCGTTGCGCGCCGCCGGGAATCCGAGCGTCAGCCCCGCCACCGGGAAGACGCCGTCCGGCAGGCCGAACAGCGATGCGACCAGGTCCAGGTGGTTGCGCACATAGGAGATCGGGCAGGTGCCGAGGCCCGCGGCCTCCGCCGCCATGATGCAGAAGCCCATGGCCAGCGCGGCATCCGCGCTGGCGTTGAGGAAGGTGTCCACGCTGTCGTTCGCATGGGCGCGCCCGTGCAGTGCACAGACCTGCCGGCCGCGGCGGATGTCGCCGCAGAACAGCAGCAGCACCGGTGCCTCCTTGATCCAGGGCATGGTGCCGATCGCGTCGGCGATGGCGGTGATCTTCGCCGCGTCGCGCGTGACCAGGATGGAGTACTGCTGCAGGTCGGACTTGGCGGGGGCGGATTGCGCGCCGGCCAGCACCGTGTCGAGCAGCGCGTCCGGCACCGCATCGGGCCGGTAGTGCCGCGTCACGCGGCGGTCCAGCAGCAGGGCCAGCGCGGGCGGGATCTCCGCCGGGGCGAAGGGCAGCGCGCCGTAGCGCGCACGAATCAGGGCTTCGGCGTCCATCCGCTCAGCGTGGCATGTCAGGCGCGGACGATCCAGGCATCGGCGACCGTCACGCCACAGCCTTCCGCATGCACGATCAGCGGGTTGACCTCGGCCTCCCGCACGGCGTCCAGCGCGGCGAGGCGGGAGACGGCGACGACGGCCCGTGCCAGCGCATCCAGGTCGCCGCGCGGCAGGTTGCGCCAGCCGGCAAGGGGGGCAAGCCCGCGCACCTCCGCGATCATCGCGCGGGCCTCGTCCTCGTCGAGGGGGGCGAGCCGGATCGCGACGTCGCGGTGAAGCTCCGCCAGCACGCCGCCGGCACCGAGCAGCACGACCGGTCCCACTTCCGGGTCGCGGCGGAAGCCGAGGATGACCTCGGCCAGGCCGCGCGCCATCGGCTGCACCAGGATGCCGCGCAGGCGCGCCGCCGGTGCGGCCTGCGCCACGCGCGCGCGGATCGCCGCGGCGGCTTCGCGCAAGGCCGCGCCGTCCGGGATGTTCAGCGCGAGGCCGCCGACTTCCGTCTTGTGGGCGATGTCCGGCGAGAGGACCTTGGCCGCCACGGGATAGCGCAGGCCAGCCGGCGGCTCGTCCCGCATCACGACGGCGTCCGAGGCCAGGCCGAGCGCGGCGAAGAGGGCGCGCGCATCGGCCTCGTCCGGCGCGTCGGGCAGAATCACGGCCGCGGCCGCCGCTTTGGCAACGTCGCGCGGCGCGCGCCAGGCGCAGAAGGCGGCAATGGCGTCCGCCGCGCCCTCCGGCGTGCGGAAGGCGGCGATGCCGGCCTCGGCCAGCAGGCGCAGCGAGGCCTCGGCCTGCGGGGCCAGGAATGCGGCGATCGGCTTGCCGGGCTGCTTCGCGGCTTCGACGATCCCGGCGACGGAGTCCTGCGGGCGGAACTGCGCCGAGCTGCCGATGACGGCGAGCGCCAGGTCGGTGTCCTCGGCGGTGCGCAGCGCATGCAGCGCAGCCATCACGCGGTCCGGCTTGGTGCCGGCGAGCGTCATGTCGAGCAGGCGCGCATGGGCCGACATTCCGGCGGCCGCCAGCTTCGCGGCCGCGGCGGCATCGGGCCGCTTCGCCTCGATCCCGCGCATGCCGAGGGCATCCACCGCCAGCGCGCCGCCGCCGCCCGTCGTCGTCATCACCCCGACGGCGCGGTACATGCGGGCGGGTGGGCGTCGGCCAGCGACAAGTGGCGGCAGTTCCAGCAGGGCTTCCAGCATCGTCACGCGCAGGATGCCATGCGCGCGGAAGAAGGCGTCGGCAGCGGCGTCCGTGCCCGCAAGCGCGCCGGTATGGCTGGCGGCGAGCTCTGCGCCGAAGGGGCTGCGACCGAGCTTCAGCGCGACGATCGGCTTGCCCAGCGCATGCGCCTTCCGCGCGGCGGCGGCGATCTGTTCGGGCGCGCGGATCGCCTCCATGAACAGGCAGACGACATCCACCTCCGGCTGGTCGAGCACCAGGGAGGCGATCTCACCCGTGGTCAGGTCGGCCTCGTTGCCGGTGCCGGCCAGGTGCGAGAAGCCGAGGCCCCGCGCCGCACCGCGCGACAGCAGCGCGCCCATCATGGAGCCGGATTGCGAGACCAGCGCGACGCGGCCCGCGGGGATGCTCTCCGCCTCGAAGGCGGCGTTGGTGGTGAGCGCGATGCGGGCCTGGGTGTTGACGATGCCCATCGAGTTCGGGCCGAGCAGCCGCATGCCGCCGGCCTTCGCCGCGGCGACCACGCGCGCCTGCAGGGCCGCACCCTCCGGCCCGGCTTCCGCGAAGCCGTCGGCCAGCACGCAGGCGACGGGGATGCCGCGCGCCGCGCAGGCGGCGACCTGCGCCTCCACCTGGTCCGTGCCAAGCAGGATGTAGGCGAAGTCGATGTCGCCCGGGATGTCGTCCAGCGAGGGAAAGGCGCGCTCGCCCAGCACTTCGGCCGCGCGCGGGTTCACCGGGAAGAGCTCGCCGGCGAAGCCGTGCTGCCGCAGGTAGCGTTGCGGCCGGGCGGTGAGGCGCGCCGCGTCGGCGGAGGCGCCGACCAGGGCGATGCGGCGCGGCGCGAGCAGCGCGTCGCCGAGCGCGTTCACTTCGCGTTGCGCTGCGGGAAGCTGCGCCCGAACACGCCCTCCGCGATGCGGTTCTTCATCATCTCCAGGCTGCCGCCGGCGATCATCCAGCCGCGCGTCTTGCGCACGCAGTACTCGATCAGCAGGTCCTGGCTGTAGCCCGTGCCGCCCATGACCTGCATGGCCTCGTTCGAAGCCATCCAGCCGGCCTGGTTGCAGGCATACTTGGCGATGGCGACCTGCTGGGCGTCCGGCAGCCCGTCCGCGGCGTTCACTGCCGCGCGGTAGAGCAGCAACTGCGCGGCATCCAGCGCAACGCGCATCTCCGCGAACTTCCACTGCAGGCCCTGGAACTCCATCAGCGCCTTGCCGAACTGCTTCCGCGTCTCCGCATGCGCCTTCGCCGACCGGAAACAATACTCGCCGAGCGCCAGCGCCCGCGTGGTGTTGCCGATGCGCTCGACGTTGAAGCCGGCGATCTGCTTGCGGAAGCCCCCCTCGCCCAGTAGCACGTTCTCGGACGGGATGAACACCTCGTCGAAATACAGCGAGCACCAGGTCTCGCCGTTCATGTAGCGGCTGGGCTTGCCGAGCCGGAAGCCGCGCATGCCGCGCTCGACCAGCACGCTGCCGATCCCGTTCACGCCGGGGCCGAAGCGGCAATAGACCACGAAGACGCCGGCATCCTCGGTGTTGGAGGTGAACACCTTGCCGCCGTTCAGGCGGTATCCGTCGCGGTCCCTGCTGGCGGTGGTCTTGAGGTCGGTGAGGGCGGAGCCGGCGTCGGGCTCGGTCATGCCGACCGCCGCGATGGTCTCGCCGCGCAGCAGCCTGCCGAAGAACCGCTCCTTCTGCTCCGGCGTCGCGTATTCGGCGAAGGTGCGGAAGGCGCCGAAATTGCCTGCCTGGAGGACGTCTGCGCTGCGCGGGCAGACGTAGGCGATCTGCTCCATCGCCAGCACCGCGTCGAACAGCGTGCCGCCCTGGCCGCCATCCGCCTCCGGCAGCATGATGCCGAACAGCCCGTTCTCCGCCATCAGCTTCGCGACGTCCCAGGGGAAGCGCTCGTCATGCGCGCGTTCCAGCGCGCCCTTTGCCAGATGCGCCTCGGCGAAGCGGCGCACGCTGTCCTGGAAGGCGAGCTGCTCCTCCGTCAGGCGGAAATCCATCAGACCGGGTCCCAGCAGAAGACGTCGCCGCTGCGGTCGAGCGGCAGGAAGGCGCTGCGCAGCGCGGGCATGGCCGTCTCGGCAATCGCCTCCGGCGTCCAGCCCTCGCCGCGATGCGTGCTGCGCACGGGGCGCGGCTGGGAGAAGACGAAGAGCTCGTTGTGCCGCGCGGCGAAGATCTGCCCGGTCACGTCCTTCGCCGCATCGGAGGCGAGGAAGACGGCCAGCGGCGCGTTCTTGTCCGGCGTCATCTGCTGCATCCGGGCGACACGCTTCTTCTCGGCTTCCGTCTCGGCGGGAATGGAACTGGTCATGCGGGACCAGGCGAAGGGCGCGATGCAGTTCGACCGCACGCCGAAGCGCTGCATGTCGAGCGCGATGGACTTGGACAGCGCCGCGATGCCGAGCTTGGCCGCGGCGTAGTTCGCCTGGCCGAAATTGCCGATCAGGCCGGAGGTGGAGGTCATGTGCACGAAGGCGCCGGAGCCCTGCTGGCGAAAATGCTCGGCGGCGGCGCGGGAGACGTAGAAGGACCCGTTCAGGTGCACGTCGATCACGGCCTTCCAGTCCTCCACGCTCATCTTGTGGAAGATCTGGTCGCGCAGGATGCCCGCGTTGTTGACCACGATGTCGATGCGGCCGAAGGCGTCCAGCGCCGCCTGCACGATGCGCTGCGCGCTGCCCCATTCCGCGACGCTGTCGGCGTTCGCCACCGCCTGGCCGCCGCGCTGAGCGATGATGGCGACGGTCTGCTCGCCGGGCGTGGTGCTGGTGGGGCCCTGCCCCGTCAGGCTCGCGCCGATGTCGTTCACCACGACCTTCGCGCCGGCGAGCGCCATCGCCAGCGCGATCTCGCGCCCGATGCCGCCGCCCGCGCCGGTGACGACCGCCACCTTGCCTGCGAGCATCATGCGAACCGCCTCCCCTTGCGTCCTGCCCGCGATGCCCACCGGGGCTGCCGGCAGGCGCAGTGCTTGGGCAGGCTGCGCCGAAACAACAAGCACTCCGGTTCTAGTCCCGGGGTCCCGGCGCGTGAAGCCGGGTTGCCGGGGGCGGTGCGTGCACGTAAGTGTCTGATCAATAACCGGGGGGACCGGGATGGGATTCGTCGCCCTGGATGGGGTGGGCAAGGTCTTCCGCGGCCGGACCGGCGCGTGGGAGGCTGTCCGCGACTTCACGCTCTCGCTAGATGAGGGCGAGTTTTTCTGCCTGCTCGGGACCTCTGGCTGCGGCAAGACCACGGTGCTCAACATGCTGGCGGGGTTCGAGGCGCCGACCAGCGGACGCATCATGCTGGACGGCAGGCCGGTGAGCGGCCCCGGGGCCGATCGCGGCGTGGTGTTCCAGGGGCATGACAGCCTCTATGACTGGCTGACTGCGCTGGACAACATCGCCTTCGGCCTGCGCCTGCGCGGCACGCCGAAGGCCGAGCGGCGGGCCACGGCGGAGCGCTTCCTGAAAATGGTCGGCCTGGCCGGGCAGGGCGCGAAGCACCCTTCGGAGCTTTCCGGCGGGATGAAGCAGCGTATCCAGATCGCCCGCGCGCTGGCCAACGATCCGCGCATCCTGCTGATGGACGAGCCCTTCGGTGCGCTGGACGCGATGACGCGCGCGGTGCTGCAGGGCGAGCTCTCCCGCATCTGGGCGGAGACCCGGAAGACGGTGCTGTTCATCACCCACGACCTCGAGGAGGCCGTTGCGCTCGCCACCCGTATCGGCGTGATGAAGCGCGGGCCGGGCGGGACGCTGAAGGCCGTGGTGCCGGTCGACCTTCCCTTCCCGCGCGACAGGACCTCCGACGGCTTCATGCGCGTCTTCCGCGAGGTGCACGCGCTGATCCATGAGGAGATCCACGGTGCTCACTAGCCGCGCGGCGACCATCGCCGGCTATGTCGCCGGCTTCGCGCTGCTGTTCCTGGTCTGGCACCTGGCCTCGGTCTTCCTGGTGCGCTCCGTGCTGTTCCCCTCGCCCTGGCCGGTCTTCGAACGCGCCTGGGTGCTGATCGAGGACAGCATCCTGCAGGAGCAGATCCTGGCTTCCATGCGCCGCATCCTGCAGGGCTTCCTGCTCGGCAGCCTGATCGGCATCCCCATCGGGCTCGCCATCGGCAGCTTCCGGCCGGTACGGCTGCTGCTGGAGCCATGGACGGAGTTCTTCCGCTTCATCCCGGCGGTCGCGATGATCACGGTGGCCGTGATTTGGTTCGGCATCGGGGAAGAGAGCAAGGTCTTCCTGATCGCCTACACCACCGTCTTCGTCGTCATCATCAGCACCGCCGCCGGCGTCGGCGCGGTGGGCCGGGACAAGATCCGCGCGGCGCAATCGATGGGCGCCAGCCAGCTGCAGATCTTCGCGCTCGTCGCTCTGCCGGCCACGGTGCCCTACATCCTGACCGGCATGCGCGTGGCGATGGCGAACGCCTTCGTGACGATCGTGGCGGCGGAGCTCGTCGCCTCCAATGACGGGCTGGGCAAGATGCTGTGGGACGCGCGGCTGTTCATGCAGATCGAGGACATCTTTGTCGCGCTGATCTCGCTCGGCCTGCTGGGCTTCGCCACGGACCGTGTCTTCCGCCTGCTGATCCGCGCCTTCGCAGGACGCTTCAACCCGACCATGTGACCGATAGGGAGAACACGAGAATGCTTCGCCGCCACCTCCTCGCCAATGCAGCGGCCCTTGGCGCCGCCGCCGCGCTGCCGCTGCCCGCCTTCGCCCAGGGCGCGCCGATCCGCATGACCATCGCGACCGGCGTCGATCCCTCCTTCGCGCCCTACTACGTCGCCCGCGAAGGCGGGTTCTTCCAGCGCAATGGGCTCGACGTGACGGTCAACACCGGCCCGTCGGGGTCGGCGATGATCGCCTTCCTGGTCGGCAACCAGATCAACTCCGCCTATGGCGCGGAGCAGGCCGGCGTCTCCGCCCATCTGGTGGACCCGAATGTGGTCGCGGTGGCGGAAGGCACGGCGCTGCTGCGCTGGATCAGCGTGCTCGGCCGCAACGTCGCCTCGATGGACGAGCTGAAGGGCAAGCGCGTCGGCGTGGCGCGCGGCACCGGCAGCGAGACCTTCTGGCTCTCGGTCGTCTCCAGGCTGAACCTCAACCCGGCCGACTACACCATCGTGAATGTCGAGGCGCCGGAGATGGTCGCCGCGCTGGAACGCGGCAACATCGACGCCTTCGCGGTGTGGGAGCCCTGGCCGACGCGCGCCATGCGCGCCATTCCCAACACGCGCATCCTGCTGAGCAACGAGCAGATCCAGATCGTCCGCAACTTCGTCTACATGAACAAGGGCTGGGCGGAGCAGAACCAGGACGCGACGCAGCGGCTGATGCGCAGCCTGATCCAGGCGCAGGAGTTCATCGCCGCCAATCCGGCCGAGGCCGCCGCGCAGGTCGCCCGCTTCCTCCGCCAGGACCGCGCCTTCATCGCGGAGCTGATGACGAAGGTCGAGTACAAGATGAACCTGACGTCGGACAGCGTGGCGAACATCCAGCTGGCGATCGACCAGCTGCGCGGGATGAACCGCCTTTCGCGCGAGGTGACGCCGGCGCAGGTGATCTGGAGCGCGCCGCTGCAGCAGGTGGCGCCGGACCGCGTGCGGATCTGACGCGTCGAGGCCCTCCCCCGACCGGCGGGGGAGGGCGAAGCACAACGGCGGAGGAGCGGCGGCCCTACTTCTCCGCCGCCGCGATGATCCCGCCTGCCAGGCTCGCCGGGATGCGGTTGCGCCAGGTCCCGCCATCCACCTGGGTCACGAAGTCCAGCACGGCGCGGTTGAAGGCGTCCGGATCCTCCAGGTTCATGGTGTGGCCGCATTTCGGCATCACCAGCAGAGCGGAACTGCTGATGGTGCGCTTCAGGTAGATGCTCGCCTCCAGCGTGGGGTCGTCCTCGTCGCCGGCGATCACCAGCGTCGGCACGGTCATCCTCGCGAAGCCGTCCTTCAGGTCGAACAGGTTCGGCCGGCGGCGCTGCACGCCGTTCATGGTCAGCGCGGACCCTTCCGTGTTGTGCTCGCGCAGTTGCTGCTGGAACTCGGCATAGCCGCGCGGGTCCTTCTCCTCGAAGACCAGGCGCGTCGGGCCGCGGCTGTAGGTCAGCCCGAACCTGTCCATGCCCTCGGCCCGGATCCGCGCGATGGCGGCGTCGGTCTCGGCGTGGAACTGCGCCGTCTTGCCGGGCGCCGCGCCGTAGCCGACGCCGGCCGCCACCAGGCTCCGCGCCAGCTGCGGGTGCCGCAGGCCCAGATGCAGCGTGGCGAAGCCGCCCATGGACAGGCCGACCACATGGGCCTGGCCCAGCCCGAGACCGCTGATCACCGCGGCGATGTCGTCCGTCGCGCGGTCCTGGCTGTACTTCTCCGGGTCGGTCGGCACGTCGGAGGGCGGGTAGCCGCGGGCGCCGAAGGTGATGCAGCGGTAGCGGCGGGAGAAGAAGCGCATCTGCATCTCCCAGCTGCGATGGTCGCCCGCATATTCGTGGACGAAGACCATCGGCGTGCCGGAGCCCGCCTCCTCGTAGTAGAGACCCACCCCATCGTCGGTGCGGACCGTCGGCATCCTCGCCCCCTCGCGCTGCGCGGCCGCACCATGGCGGGGGCGACAGGGAGCGGCAAGTCGAGGGCGCCGGGCGCTTGACTTCCGGGGTCTCCGGGCGCATCTGCCAATCCGGACCAGTAAGGTCCGGTTTCCAACCCGGGGAGGGTCCGCGTGCTGCGGGTCTCCAAGCTCACCGATTATGCGGTGGTGGTGCTGAGCCGGCTGGAGGCGGAGGGGGGCGTGCAGACTGCGCCCGGCCTCGCTTCCGCCACGGGGCTCGGCGAGCCGACCGTCGCGAAGGTCCTCAAGATGCTGGCCCAGGCCGGCCTTGTCGAGGGGCTGCGCGGTGCGCGCGGCGGCTACCGCCTGACACGGCCGCTGGCGCAACTGCCGCTGTCCGAGGTGATCGTGGCCATCGACGGCCCGATCGCGCTGACCGCCTGCGTGGATGGCGGCTTCGGCCTGTGCGAGGCCGAGCATGTCTGCCCCGTCCGCGGCCGCTGGGACCCGGTGAATGCCGCGATCCGCGGCGCGCTCTCGGCCATCACCGTCGCCGAGATCGCCGCGCCGAAGGGCCTGGTGCCGACCCTGCCCCCTCCCGTTCCCGTGCTCGTCGCCGAGTAGGACAACAGAATGCCCGCCGTCACCGAGACGCTCGAGACCGTCCAGTCCGTCACCGACTCCGGCTACAAGTGGGGGTTCGAGACGGAGATCGAGATGGAGTTCGCCCCCAAGGGGCTGAACGAGGACATCGTCCGCTTCATCTCGCGCAAGAAGGACGAGCCCGCCTGGCTGCTCGACTGGCGCCTCAAGGCCTTCGCCATCTGGAAGAAGATGGAGGAGCCGACCTGGGCGGCGGTGAAGTATCCGCCGATCGACTACCAGGACAGCTACTACTATGCGGCGCCCGTGCAGAAGGCGAAGCCGAAGTCGCTGGACGAGGTGGACCCCGAGCTGCTGAAGACCTACGCCAAGCTGGGCATCCCGCTGAAGGAGCAGGCGATCCTGGCCGGCGTGGAGGGCGCGGGCGAGAGCCCCGCCGACAGTGGTCGCATGCCGATCGCCGTGGACGCGGTGTTCGACAGCGTCTCCGTCGCGACCTCCTACAAGGAGCGGCTGGCCAAGGACGGCATCATCTTCTGCTCGATCAGCGAGGCGGTGCACGAACACCCCGAACTGGTGCGTCAGTATCTTGGCTCCGTCGTGCCGCAGGGCGACAACTTCTACGCGGCGCTGAACAGCGCGGTCTTCACGGATGGCAGCTTCGTCTACATCCCGAAGGGCGTGCGCTGCCCGATGGAGCTGTCCACCTATTTCCGCATCAATGCGAAGAGCACCGGCCAGTTCGAGCGCACGCTGATCATCGCCGACGAGCGCAGCCACGTCTCCTACCTGGAAGGCTGCACGGCGCCGATGCGCGACGAGAACCAGCTGCATGCGGCGGTGGTGGAGCTGGTCGCGCTGGACGACGCGACCATCAAGTACAGCACGGTGCAGAACTGGTATCCTGGCGACGCCGAGGGCCGCGGCGGCATCTACAACTTCGTCACCAAGCGCGGCGCCTGCCGCGGCGCGCGCTCGAAGATCAGCTGGACGCAGGTGGAAACCGGCAGCGCCATCACCTGGAAGTATCCCTCCTGCATCCTGCAGGGCGACGACAGCGTGGGCGAGTTCTACAGCGTGGCGATCACCAACAACCGCCAGCAGGCCGATACGGGAACCAAGATGTTCCATATCGGGAAGAACACACGCAGCACGATCGTCTCGAAGGGCATCAGCGCGGGCAAGGGGCAGAACACCTACCGCGGCCTGGTGAAGATCAGCCCGAAGGCGCATGGCGCGCGCAACTTCACGCAGTGCGACAGCCTGCTGATCGGCGACCAGTGCGGCGCGCACACCGTGCCCTACATCGAGAACCGCTGCATGACGGCGAAGGTGGAGCACGAGGCGACCACCAGCCGCATCGCGGAGGACCAGCTCTTCTACTGCCGTCAGCGCGGACTGAACGAGGAGGAGGCCGTCGGCATGATCGTCAACGGCTTCGCGCGGGAGGTCCTGAAGGAGCTGCCGATGGAATTCGCGGTGGAAGCGCAGAAGCTTCTGCAGATCAGCCTTGAAGGATCGGTTGGCTAACATGCTCAAGATCGAGAACCTGCACGCCGCCGTCGATGGCAAGCCGATCCTGAACGGCCTCTCGCTGACCATCGCACCCGGCGAGGTGCATGCGGTGATGGGGCCGAACGGCTCGGGCAAGTCCACGCTGTCCTACGTGCTCGCCGGGCGCGAGGGCTACGAGGTCACCGAGGGCTCCGTCAGCTTCCACGGCCAGGACCTGCTGGCGATGGAGCCGGAGGAGCGTGCGGTGGCCGGCATGTTCCTGGCCTTCCAGGCGCCGGTCGAACTACCCGGCGTGGGCAACGCGAATTTCCTGCGCACCGCCCTGAATGCCGTCCGTCGCGCCCGCGGCGAGGCGGAGATGGACGCCATGCAGTTCCTCAAGCTCGCCCGCGCCCGCATGAAGGTGCTGAACATGCCGGAGGACATGCTGAAGCGGCCGGTCAATGTCGGCTTCTCCGGCGGCGAGAAGAAGCGCAACGAGATGCTGCAGCTTGCGATGCTGGCGCCGAAGTTTGCCGTGCTGGACGAGACCGACAGCGGGCTCGACATCGACGCGCTGAAGATGGTGGCGGATACGGTGAACAGCCTGCGCGGACCGGACTTCTCGGCTCTGGTCATCACCCACTACCAGCGCCTGCTGAACCACATCGTGCCGGACCGCGTGCACGTCCTCTCGGCGGGTCGCATCATCAAGTCCGGCGGGCCGGAGCTCGCGCAGGAGCTGGAAGCGTCGGGCTACGCCGGCGTCCAGGCCGCGGCATGACGGCGGTGGCCAGCACGGGTGCGGCTGCCTTCCTCGGCCGCTACGAAGGGCTGCGCACGCGACTGCCCGGTGCGCGTGTCGCCTGGGTGGAGGCGCTGCGTAATGGCGCGGCCGAGGCCTTCCGCGCCCAGGGCTTCCCGACCCGCCGCATGGAGGCATGGCGCTACACCGACCTCGCCTCCGTCGCCGGCGCCGTCTTCGGCGAGCCGCTGACTGGTGTGGAGGACGCAACCGAGATCCCGGCCGCGGCCGGCCCGCGCGCGGTCTTCATCGATGGCCGCTTCCGCCCCGACCTCTCGACGCTGGATGCGCTGCCCTATGCGGCGGACAGCCTCGCGCGGGTGCTGCCGACCCTCGATGGCCGCATCGGCACGATCGCGCGCCCCGCCGAGCAGCCCATGGCCGCGCTGAACACGATGCTGTTCGAGGACGGTCTGGTGGTGGACGTGCCAGCGGGCGTCGCGGGCGGGGTGCTGGAACTGCTGTCGCTCGCGACCGACAGCGAGCGCGCGCCCGCCTATCATCCGCGCCACCTGGTGCGGCTGGGTGCCGGCGCCAGCCTGACGCTGCTGGAGACCGCCGCCGGGCCGCAGGCCGCGCGCTACCTGCACAACCCCGTCTTCGAGATCGAGATCGCGGAGGGCGCGCGGCTGGCGCATGGCCGGCTGCAGCAGGAAGGGCGGGAGGGCGTGTTCCTCTCCACCGTCTATGCGCGCGTCGGCGCCGGCGGGGCCTATGACAACTTCACGCTGAACGCCGGCGCGCGGCTGGCGCGCAACGAGATCCACGTCGCGCTGACGGGGCCGAAGGCCGAGGCGCACATGAACGGCGTGCAGCTGGTCGGCGACGGCCAGCACGCGGACACCACGACCACGCTGGATCACGCGGCACCGGATTGCAGCAGCCGCCAGACCTACAAGACGGTGCTGGCCGGCCGCTCACGCGGGGTGTTCCAGGGCAAGATCCACGTCCACCAGGTCGCCCAGAAGACCGACGGCTACCAGATGAACCAGGCCCTGCTGCTGAGCCCGGAAGCCGAGATCGACAGCAAGCCGCAGCTCGAGATCTACGCCGACGACGTGAAGTGCAGCCACGGTGCGACCGTGGGCGAGCTGGATGCCGACCACCTGTTCTTCCTGCGCAGCCGCGGCATTCCCGAGGCGCAGGCCAAGGCCATCCTGGTCGAGGCCTTCCTGACGGAAGCCGTCGAGGCGGTGGCGGAGGAGCCGATCCGCGCGGCGCTGACCCGCGGCGTCGCCGGCTGGTGGCAGCGCCAGGGCGTCGCCGGCGGCATCGAGGAGGCATGATGGACACGCATGTCGCCGCGGTTCCCCTGGATCTCGCGGCGATCCGCGCCGACTTCCCGATCCTGTCGGAACGGATCCGCGGCAAGCCCTTCACCTTCCTCGACAGCGGCGCCTCGGCGCAGAAGCCGCGGCAGGTGATTGGCGCGATGGTGCGCATGATGGAGACGGCCTACGCCAACGTCCATCGCGGCGCCTACCGCATGAGCGAGCAGGCGACCGAGGCCTACGAGGCGGCGCGCGGCGCCGTGGCGCGTTTCCTGAACGCCGGCGACGAGCGCGAGATCGTCTTCACCAAGTCCAGCACGGAAGCCATCAACCTCGTCGCGCACAGCTACGGCCGCGGGGTGATGAAGCCAGGCCAGGCGGTCGTCATCTCGGAGATGGAGCACCACGCGAACCTGGTGCCCTGGCAGATGCTGCGCGACGCGCACGGCATCGAGCTGCGCGTCTGCCGCGTGACCGATGCCGGCGAGCTCGACCTGGACGATCTGGCGGCGAAGCTGCGCGACGGCCGCGTCGGGCTGGTCGCCATCACGCACATGTCGAACGTCCTGGGCACCGTGACGCCGGCGGAGCGCATCGCGAGCATGGCGCATGAAGCCGGGGCGAAGGTTCTGTTCGACGGCAGCCAGGCCGCGGTGCACCGCCACGTGGACGTGCAGGCCCTCGACGCGGACTTCTACTGCTTCACCGGCCACAAGCTCTACGGTCCCACGGGCATCGGCGTCCTGTACGCCAAGGCCGAGCTGCTCAACGCCATGCCGCCCTTCCTCGGCGGCGGCGACATGATCTCCGAGGTGACCTTCGAGCGGTCGGTCTGGGCGCCGATCCCGGCGAAGTTTGAGGCCGGCACGCCGCCGATCGTGGAGGCCATCGGCCTGCACGCCGCGATCGACTACGTGACCGCCATCGGCATGAACGCGATCGAGGTGCATGAGCGCGCGCTGGTGGACCGCGCCATGGCGAAGCTGCCGCGGATTGAGGGCCTCACCCTGCTCGGCCGCGCGCAGGACCGCGGCGGCGTCTTCGCCTTCGCGCTCGACACTGCGCATGCGCATGACGTCGCGACGCTGCTGGACCGCGCCGGGATCGCCGTGCGGTCGGGCCGGCACTGCGCCGAGCCCCTGCACGCCCGCTTCAACGTCGAGAGCACCTGCCGCGCCTCCTTCGGTCTCTACACCACGCCGGAGGAGGTGGACCTGCTGGCCGAGGCGCTGACGCAGGCCCGCGAGTTCTTCCGATGAGCAACGACCTGTTCGGCGACCTGCGCGACCTCTACCAGGACGTCATCCTGGACCATGGCCGCAAGCCCAGGAACTTCCGCCGGCTGGACGACGCGACGCTGACCGCACGCGGCGACAACCCGATGTGCGGCGACCGGATGGAGCTGTTCCTGAAGACCGCACCCGACGGCGCGATCCAGGACGCCGCCTTCCAGGGCCGTGGCTGCGCCATCGCTATGGCCAGCGCGTCGCTGATGACGGAGACGGTGAAGGGCAAGACGCCGGCGCAGGCGAAGGAGATGGGCGAGAAGTTCCGTGCCCTCGCCATGACCGGCACCTGCCCGGATTGCGGCGCGGAGATCGCGGACGACATGGAACGCCTGGCGCCGCTCTCGGGCGTGCATGAATTCCCGTCCCGCGTGAAATGCGCGACGCTGGCCTGGCATACGCTGAACGCCGCGCTCGACGGCGCGAAGGAGGCGAGCAGTGAGTGAGACGCCCGACGCCCCCGTGACCACCAGCCCCGACCAGCCCGTGCATGGCGCCTGGACGCCGGAAGGCGCGACGCCGGCGCCGGTGCGCGTGAACGAGGATGCGGTGATCGCCGTCTGCAAGACGGTCTTCGATCCCGAGATCCCGGTGGACATCTACGAGCTCGGCCTGATCTACGCGATCGAGATCGCGGACGACGGGCATGTGAAGGTCGAGATGACCCTCACCACGCCGTCCTGCCCCTCGGCGCAGGAGTTGCCGGCGCAGGTGGAGGAAGCGGTGCGCGCCGTGCCCGGCGTGACCGACGTCACGGTGGAAGTCGTGTGGGATCCGCCGTGGGACCAGAGCCGGATGAGCGAGGATGCCCGCCTCGCCCTGAACATGTACTGACGGGAACGGTCGCACCATGAGCACCACCGCCGAAGCGCCTGCCCGCCCGAAGCGCGCCCTCCCGCCGCTGATGCAACTGTCCGATGCGGCCGCGGAGCGTCTGCGCGGCCTCTATGAGAAGGGCGAGCAGGGCAAGCTGCTGCGCATCTCCGTCAAGACGAAGGGCTGCTCCGGCCTCTCCTACGACCTGTCCTGGGTGGACGCCGCTGGTGCCGGGGACGAGACCGTGACGGACAAGGGCGTGACCGTGCTGGTGGACCGGAAGGCGACGCTGTTCCTGATCGGCACGGTGATGGACTACGAGGTGAAGCAGATGTCGGCCGGCTTCACCTTCACCAATCCGAACGAGAAGGGCCGCTGCGGCTGCGGCGAGAGCTTTCATGTTTAATGGCCTCAGGCGCCGGCGCGCGCTCCGCGCGCTTGGCTTGCGCGCCGACGCGCGGAGGCGTTGACGCCGGCGGGGGCGCCGCGCGCGGCGGCCATTCGGCCGCTCGGCCCGCGTGAAGAACGCGGGCCGCCCGTTCCGTTCCCGATCTCTTCGGGCTTCTCTACTCCAGCGTCGCGCCGCTCGCCTCGACGATGCGCTGCCAGACCTGTTCCTCGGACCTCATGTAGGCGCCAAAGGCCTCTGGCGTCTCGTCCCAGATCGGCTTGAAGCCCAGCGGCTGCAGACGCTCGCGGAAGTCGTCGGTGCGCACCACCTGCACGATCGCGCGGTGCAGCGTTGCGATGCGGTCGGCCGGCGTGCCGGCGGGTGCCGTCACGGCGTACCAGCTCTGCATGTCGATGCCGGCCTGCGGCATCAGCTCCCGCATGCCCGGCACGTTCTCCAGGCCCGGCACGTAGTCCACGCGGTCCGCGCTGCCGACCGCCAGCGCGCGGAAGCGGCCTTCCCGCACATGCGGCATCAGCGCGGGCATCACGTCGAACATCATGTCGATGCTGCCGGCGAGCAGGTCCGTGATGGCCGGTCCGCCGCCGCGATAGGGCACATGCGTGATGTCCACGCCCGCCGCGCGCGACACCGCGCTGATCGTCAGATGGCTGGCCGTGCCGGTGCCGGAGGAGCCCATCGTCACACGACCGGGGTTGCGGCGCGCGAACTCGATCAGCTCGCCGAAATTCTGCCAGGGCCGCTGGCTGTTCACCACCAGCAGCACCGTCCCGGTGGAGACACGCGTGATCGGCGCGAAGTCGCGGATCGGGTCGAAGGGCATGCCGCGGCGGAACAGGAACTTGTTCGCGGCCAAGATCGTCGCCGTGCCGAGCAGGATGGTGTGCCCGTCCTTCTCGGCCTTGGCGACCACGTCGGCACCCAGGTTGCCGCCGGCGCCGCCGCGGTTCTCCACCAGGAACTGCTGGCCCAGCAGGGGCTGCAGCTTCTCCGCCAGCAGGCGCCCGGTGATGTCCACCGCGCCGCCCGGCGCGAAGGGCACCACGATGCGGACCGGGCGGGACGGGAAGGCCTGCGCGGCGGCACCGCGCGGCGCCAGCGACGGCACCGCGAGGCTGGCGCCGAGCAGCAGGTGGCGACGTCGGATCAAGGTCGGTCTCCCGGGTTGCACCGTCCTGCGGCATGTGCCCGCGGCGGGCGAGTGAGGCAAGGGGGGAGACCGCTTGTCGCTCAGCCCTTCTCGCGCCGGGCCTCGCCGCCCTTCCGCCCGGCTTCCCGCGCGCGTTCGGGATCGTTGGCGAAGTTGTTGGGGTCCTTCTCCTTGCCGGCGCCGACCGTCTCCGGCTCCACGCCCTTCACGCCCTCCGCGCTGTCGTGCTGACCGCCGCTGTGGCCGCCTTCCTTGCGATTGTCCGTCTCGGCCATTCGCTCCTCCTCCTGCGGATGCGGGTTGGTCTGCCGCAGCGCCCGGCGAACGCCCGCGCCGGCAGCGCGGTTGCCGGTCTCCCGGAATCGGATTGACCGGCGGGCGCAGGGCGTCGAAAGGCCGGGGATGAGCTTCGACATCCTCGTGACCGCCCCGACCCTCGAGCCTGCCGGACGCGCCCTGCTGGACGCGGCCGGCTGCCGCTTGGACTTCGTCTCCTTCGAGGGCGGGCGGGCCGAGATGGAGGCGAAGCTGGCGGCGCGCCGGTGGGATGGCGTGATCTCCCGCTTCTTGCCGATCTCGGCCGCGGCAATGGACAGCTGCCCGAGCCTGCGCGTGATCTCGCGCGCCGCGGTCGGCGTCGACGCCATCGACCTGCCCGCGGCCAGCGCGCGCGGCATCGCGGTGCTGACGGCGACGGGCGCGAATGCGCAGTCGGTCGCGGAGTTCGCCATCGGCCTGATGCTGGCCGCCGCGCGCGACATCCCGAAGCATGCCGAGGCGTCACGGCAGGGGCGCTGGGAGAAGACGCCGCTCGGCCTCGAGCTGCACGGCCGTTGCCTCGGCCTGGTGGGCTACGGGCGCATCGCGCAGCGCGTGGCGCGCATCGCGCTGGCCATCGGCATGCGCGTCGTCGCCTGGAGCCCGCGGCTGCATCTGGCTGGCGACATCGCGCCGGTGCTGCGCGCGGACTCGCTGCAGGACCTGCTTCAGCAATCCGACGTGCTGTCGCTGCATGCACCGCTGACCGCGGCGAACCGCGGCATGATCGGCGCCGAGGCGCTCGACCTGCTCGGGCCGGAGGGCATCCTGGTGAACACCGCGCGCGGCGGCCTGGTGGACGAGGCCGCGCTGGCCGAGGCGCTGCGCGCCGGGCGGCTGCGGTCGGCGGCGCTCGATGTGCGGCCGGTGGAACCCCCGCCGGCCGAAACGGTGCTGACGGGCGTGCCGAACCTGATCCTTGCGCCGCATATGGGCTCGGCGACGACCACGGCGCGCGCCGCCACTGCCCGGGCGGCGGCGACGCATCTTCTGGATGTGCTGCTCGGGCGGCCGCTGCCGCCCGAGGCCTGCGTCAATCCCGAGGCGCTGGCCCGGTAGGCCTCAGGCGCCCGCGACCAGCCGGTAGCCCGTGCCGGCGCGCTCGACGCGGCCGGTGGCGGGCATCGGGAAGTGGTAGCCGACGACCGGGATGCGGTCGGTCGCCAGCCGGTCCAGCAGGCGCCGGCGCGTCTCCACCGCCTGGTTCGCGTCCATGTCGAAGATCGGCACCCAGTCCGGGTTCGGCAGGAACAGCTGCGGCGCGTGCACCGCATCGCCCAGCACCAGCAGCTGCGCATTGCCGTCGGCAATCAGCAGCGACGTGTGGCCGGGCGAATGGCCTGGCGTGGTGACCGCAGTGACGCCGGGCGCCACCTGTGCGCCGGGGCCGTAGGTCGTCACCCGGCCCTGATAGGGCGCGAAGCGGCGGCGCACCAGCGCGAAGCCCGGCCGGCGGAACTCGGTGGCGCGGCTCTCCTCCCCGGCGTCGTTCCAGAACGACCACTCGCGTTCCGGCACCATGATCTGCGCGTTGGGGAAGTTGGCGACGCCCTCGTTGGTGGTCAGGCCGTTGATGTGGTCGCCATGGAAGTGGGTGTGCACGATCAGCGTGACCTGTGCCGGGTCCAGCCCTGCGGCGCGCATATTCGCCGGGCCCGTGCCGGTGTTCGGCCCGCTGAGGCCGCCGGTGCCGGCATCGAACATCACCAGCCCGCGCGGGGTGCGCAGGATAGTGACGTTGTACGGGCTTTCCAGCGCGGTGCCCTGCAGCCCGGCAGACTGCATCGCGCCGGCAACCTGCTCGGTCGGGACGTTGGTCACGAAGCCCCTTGTGGCATCGGGCCGCGTGACGGAGCCGTCGTTGACGACGAAGACCTCCAGCGCGCCGACCTGGACGCGGTGGAAGGCCGGCGCAGTTGCGGCCCGGGCCGGCGAGGCGCCGGTCGCGGCGGCCGCCATCGCGGCGGCGCCGAGCAGAGCCTCCCGGCGGGTCAGGGTGGTCATGTGGCGTTTCTCCCTCAGATGCCGTCGATCCAGTCCGCGGCGACGAAGCGGTAGCCCTGGCCGTCGCGCGCGATGCGCCCGGCGATCGGGAAGGGGAAGTGATAGCCGGTGACGGCAAGACGGTCGGTGGCCGCGCGGTCCAGCAGGGCGCGGCGGTTCGCCTCGGCGGCCTGCGGATCCATGTCGAAGATGGCGTGCCAGCCCGGGTTGCGGGCGAAGAGCTCGGGCCGGTTGGTGGTGTCGCCCAGCACCAGCAGGCCCTGGTTGCCGTCCGTCACCTCGAACACGGTGTGGCCGGGGGTGTGGCCATGCGCGGCGATGCTGCGGATGCCCGCGACGACCTCGGTGCCCGGCGCGAACTGGCGGATGCGATTGCCGTAGGGGCCGAAGCGACGCGCCACGCCGGCGAAGGCCGGGCGCATCGCCTCCGGCGCGCGGGAGGCCTGGCCCTCATCGGTCCAGAAGCGCCACTCGGGCTCGGGCACGGCGATCTCCGCATTCGGGAAGACCACCTGGTTCTCCCGCGTCGTCAGGCCGCTGATGTGGTCGGCGTGGAAGTGGCTGTGCACGATCAGCGTCACCTGCTCCGGCGTGACGCCGGCGGCACGCATGTTCGCGAACATCCAGCCGCCCGTCGGGGCCAACTGCCCGCCGGTGCCGACGTCGAACAGCACGGTGTGCTGCCCGGTCTGCACCATCGTGACGGAGTAGGGGATGCGCAGCGGGTCGGGGGACAGGAAGGATTCGCGGAGCACGCGCTCCACATCCGTGGCCTCTGCGTTGCGGATGAAGCCGGCGGCGGGGCGCTGGAAGAAGCCGTCGAACAGCGTGGTGACGGTGAAGGAACCCAGCCGGAAGCGGAAGAAGCCCGGCGTGCCGGGCGAGGGCGCCGGCGCGGGGGCCTGGGCGAGGGCAGGGTCGCTGCGCAGCAGTGTCGGCAGGGCAAGCGCGGCACTGGCCGCCCCGAGCATGGCGGTTCGACGATGCATTGTCCTCGGTCGCTCCCTGGCTGTTCCAGCCCGCCCTAGGTTGGGTGGCGCAAAGCCGATGCAACCCCGAACACTGTCGTGCCGCAACGATGTTTCGTGCCCTCGGCCGCCCCGCGGTCATCCGCGGGCCAGGTGGACCACGGATTCGAGATGCGCCGACCAGCGGAACTGGTCCACCGGCGTCGCCGCGGTCACCAAGAAGCCGGCGGCCCGCAGCGCCTGCGCGTCCCGTGCCAGCGCCGCCGGATTGCAGGAGACATAGGCGACGTGCCGCACCGCGCTGCGGGCGATCTGCGCCACCTGGTCCGCCGCGCCGGCATAGGGCGGATCCAGCACGACCAGGTCGAAGGCCTTCAGCTCCGCCGGCAGCACCGGCCGGCGGGCGAGGTCGCGACGCACCGCCTCCACCCGCGCGACCGCCTTGCGCGCCGCGGCGTCCAGCGCCGCCACCGCCGCCGCGCTGCCTTCCATGGCGGTGACGCGGCCGCGAGCAGCCAACGGGAAGCTCAGCGTGCCCAGCCCGGCATAGAGGTCCAGGATGCGCGGCCGCGCCGGCAGCTTGGCGGGCAATCCGCCGAGCACCGCCGCGATGATCGCGGCCTCGCCCTCGCGGCTGGCCTGGAGGAAGGCGCCCGGCGGGGGCGCGACCTCCACCCCGCCGATCAGCAGGGTGGCGGGGCCGGTCTGTGCGGCCGTTTCCGGCTCCCCCTCCTCGGGCGCCCAGGCGATGCGGGGCAGGCCGAGCTGCGCGGCGAACGCCGCCAGCAGGCGGCGTCCGGCGGCGTCCAGCGTCCTGTCGGTGCGCAGCAGCAGGTCCGGCCCCGTGTCGAGCAGGTTCACCACCGCCGAGCCCTGCCGCGCCAGCGCGGAAAGCCTGCGAAGCAGCACACGCAGCGGCGCGAGCAGCGCGAAGAGCTCGGGGCGCAGGATATGGCACGTCGCGAGGTCCAGCACCTCGGTGCTGCCGCGCTTGTGGAAGCCGATGACGACGCTGCCGTCCGGCCGCCGACGCAGGGCAAGGTCGGCGCGGCGTCGGCTGTCCGGCGGCGTCGTGACGGTCTCCGCCACCGGCGCATCGGTGAAGCCGGCGCGGGCCAGCGCCTCCGCCAGGCGTACGCGCTTCCATTCGGCCTGTGCCGCGAGGGCCCAGTGCTGCAGCGTGCAGCCGCCGCAGCCCAGCGCCACCATCGGGCAGGGCGGCGGCACGCGCGCCGGGCTCGGCTCCAGCACCGCATCGAGCGTGGCGCGGACGGCGCCGTTGCGGGGCGGGGCTGGCGAGGCGTCCACCAGCTCGCCGGGGAGGGCGCCGGGTATGATGCAGGGCGTGCCGTCCGGCAGGGTGGCAAGGCCGTCGCCGCCCGCGCCCAACCGTTCGACGCGCAGTGCTGGGGCCGTCACGATTCGCCGCGGTCGAGCGCCCGGACCGACAGCAGCATCTCCATGAGCAGCAGCAGCAGCGCGGCCGTCAGCAGCACCATGCCGAGCACCAGCAGCCCGACCACATGCACGCCGGCGCCGATGCCGAAGATCGGCTCGACGAAGGAGACGATCACGAGAAGGCAGAGCGAGATCGAGGCGAGGATGCCGCAGACGATCGCCGCATAGGTCAGCCGTCCGCGCAGCCGCAGGATCGGGTGCAGGCGACGCGCCGTGTCGGCCGGGGCGTCGCGCAGCGACCGTTCCTGGTCGCCGATGCGCTGGAAGCGCGAGTTCAGCAGGTTCAGCACTGCCATGATGCCGCTGATGACGAACGCCGGTGCGAGCGCGACCTGAAGCGCGCGCTCCACCGTCAGCAGGTCATGCCCGGTCGTCAGCATGGCGGCGGAGCGTTCAGCCCCCGTCGCCGCGCCGCGCGCGGGCGGGATCAGCCGCCGAAGGCATTCAGCCCGGTCTGCGCGCGTCCGAGGATCAGCGCGTGCACGTCGTGCGTGCCCTCGTAGGTGTTCACCGTCTCCAGGTTCATGACGTGGCGGATCACATGGTACTCGTCCACAATGCCGTTGCCGCCATGCATGTCGCGCGCGACACGGGCGATATCCAGCGCCTTGCCGCAGTTGTTGCGCTTCACCAGCGAGATCATCTCGGGCGAGGCCTTGTGCTCGTCGAACAGGCGGCCGACGCGCAGCACGGCGTGCAGGCCGAGCGTGATCTCGGTCTGCATGTCCGCGAGCTTCTTCTGGATCAGCTGCGTCGCAGCGAGCGGCTTGCCGAACATCTTGCGGTTCAGCGTGTAGTCGCGCGCGGCGTGCCAGCAGAACTCGGCGGCGCCCATCGCACCCCAGGCGATGCCGTAGCGCGCGCGGTTCAGGCACTGGAAGGGGCCGGCCAGGCTCTTCACGCCCGGCAGGCGGTTGGCCTCCGGCACGAAGACCTCGTCCATCATGATCATGCCGGTGACGGAGGCGCGCAGGCTGAACTTGCCCTCGATCTTCGGGAAGGAGAGGCCCTTCATCCCGCGTTCCAGGATGAAGCCGCGCAGCACGCCCTCGTCGTCCTTCGCCCAGACCACCGCGATGTCGGCGATGGGTGAGTTGGTGATCCAGGTCTTGGAGCCGGAGACAAGGTAGCCGCCATCCACCTTCTTCGCGCGCGTGCGCATCGAGGCAGGGTCGGATCCCGCATCGGGCTCGGTCAGGCCGAAGCAGCCCACCATCTCGCCGGTGCGCAGCTTCGGCAGGAACTTCTGCTTCTGCTCCTCGGACCCGAAGGCGTGGATCGGGAACATCACGAGCGAGGACTGCACGCTGAAGGCGCTGCGGTAGCCGGAATCGACACGCTCCACCTCGCGCGCCATCAGCCCGTAGGCGACATAGGAGACGCCGGCGCAGCCATAGCCGTCGAGCGTCGCGCCCAGGAAGCCCATCTCGCCGAACTCGTTCATGATCTCGCGGTCGAACGTCTCGTGGCGGTTCGCCATGAGCACGCGCGGCATCAGCTTCTCCTGGCAGAACTGCCGGGCCGCGTCGCGGATCATGCGCTCGTCCTCGGTGAGGACGTCGTCGAGCAGCAGCGGGTCGTCCCACTTGAAGGGCGGCAGGGAGGACTTCTTCGGCGTGCTCTCGGCGGCAACCTGGCTGACGACGTTCATCCTGGCCTCCTGGCGCTTCCTCTCGCACGCATGCGGCCCTGTGGCCGCGCACGCGCCTGTGGCTGGAATCTAGTCGGTTGCCGCGGGGCGGCAACCGCGGGCGATCAGGCCGCCTCGGCCTCTGCCGAGGAGGCGGGTGCAGTTCCCTCGGAGGCCGCGGCCACGGTCTCCTCGCGCCGGGCGCGCGGGATCGGGATCGTCATGAAGGCCGGCACGCTGTCGCCGAAGCCGCGCACGGCCGGGCCGAGGTCGTCGCGCCGGTCGCGGCGATAGTCGTCGCGCCTGGGTTCCGCCGCGCGGTCGTCCCGCCGCGGGCGGCGATCGTCGCGGCGCGGATCCGGGCCGCGCTCGTCGCGGCGCCGGTC
>NZ_JAPSMD010000023.1 GCF_027856955.1 Falsiroseomonas oryzae
CTGGCTGGTGGCGCGCGGCGCCTCGGCGGACGGGATCTCGCTGGCCGGCATGGCGGCGGGGCTGGTCGGCGGCCTCGCCCTGGCCGGCACCGCCTGGTGGCCGGAGGCGGCGCGGCCGCTCTGGCTGCTTGGCGCGCTCTGCGTGCAGCTGCGGCTGCTGGCCAACCTGCTGGACGGCATGGTGGCGATCGGGCGCGGCATCGCCTCGCCGGCTGGCGAGCTGTTCAACGAGGTACCGGACCGCGTGAGCGACACGGCCGTGCTGCTCGGACTCGGCATCGCGGCGGGTGACGTCGCGCTCGGGCTGGCCGCGGCGCTGGCGGCGATGGCGACGGCCTATGTGCGCGCGGTCGGCAAGGCGGCGGGCGCGCCGAGCGACTTCCGCGGCCCGATGGCGAAGCAGCACCGCATGGCGCTGGTGACGGCGCTGGCGGTGTGGTGCGCGCTGGTGCCCGCCGCCTGGGCCACCGGCCTGCCGATGCTGGCTCTGTGGGTCATCCTGCTGCTCTCCCTGGTCACCACCTGGCGCCGGCTGTCGGGCGCCTGGCGCGTGCTGGCGGCACGGAGGGCGGCACGATGAGCGTCGCCTTCGCGCATCCCGTCACCGTCTGGATCGTCTCCGCCACCGTCGCCGTCGTCGCCGGCGCCGCCGCGGCCATCGGCTGGCTCTCCGCCACCGGCCGCGTGCGGCCCGACCTGCGGCGGGAGCTGTGGCTGCGGCTGGGGTCCTGGTGCGTGCTGCTGCCGCTGATGCTGGGGCCGGTGCTGGCCGGACGGGAATGGACCATCGCGGCGGTGACCGTCCTCGCGCTGGCCTGCTACCGCGAATACGCCCGCGCCACAGGGCTGTTCCGCGACCGGGTGCTGTCGGCCGCGGTGGTGGTCGCGATCCTGGCGATGAACTTCGCGGCGCTCGACAACTGGTACGGCTTCTTCGTGGCGCTCTGGCCGCTCTCGGTCTGCCTGCTGGCGGTGGCCTCCATCCCGCTCGACCGGCCGCAGGGCTACATCCAGCGCGTCGGGCTCGCGGTGTTCGGCACCATGCTCTTTGGCGCCGGCCTGGCGCATCTCGGCTACATGGCGAACGACCCGGGCTACCGGCCGCTGGTGCTGCTGCTGCTGACCGCCGTGGCGCTGAACGACGTGGCCGCCTTCACCTGCGGCAAGCTGATCGGCGGGCCGAAGCTGCTGCCGGCGACCAGCCCGAACAAGACGATCTCCGGCTCGCTCGGCGCGGTGGTGGTCACGGCCAGCGTGGTGGCGCTGATCGGCGCCGCGCTGTTCGCGGGAACGCCGATGGGCCAGTGGCACTGGCTGGTGGTGTTCGGCGTGCTGGTCAGCGTGGCGGGGCAGCTCGGCGACCTGATGCTGTCCTCCATCAAGCGGGACATCGGCATCAAGGACATGGGCGCGGTGCTGCCCGGCCATGGCGGCATCCTGGATCGCTTCAACAGCCTGCTGCTGGTGGCGCCCGCGGTGTTCCACCTCGTGCACTACCTGGTCGGCATCGGGGAGGGGCAGCCCGTGCGGCTGATCACCGGCGGTGGCTGAGATGGACTGGAAGCTGCGCCCCGCGCGCGATCTGGGCCTTGCCCCTGGCGACCGGCTGCGCAGCCTGGCGCGGGAGCGCGGGCTGTTCGGCGTGGCCGCGAACGCCGCCTGGCGCTGGCTGCTGCGACTCTACTTCCGGGTGTTCCACCGGCTGGAGGTGACCGGGCGGGAGAACCTGCCCGCCGCCCCCTTCGTGCTGATCGCCAACCACGGCAGCCATCTGGATGCGCTGGTGCTGGCCGCGTCGCTGCGCGGCGAGGCCGGGCGCGCGGCGCATGCGCTGGCGGCCGGCGAAGTGTTCTTCGGCAGCGGCGCGGGCGCCGCCTTCGCGGCCTATGCCATCAACGCCATGCCGATCTGGCGCGGCAAGACGCAGCGCGGCGACATCCGCATGCTGCGGGAGCGGCTGGTGGAGGACCGCCTCGTCTACATCCTGTTCCCCGAGGGCACGCGCAGCCGCAGCGGAGAGATGGGCGAGTTCCAGCCCGGCCTGGCGGCGCTGGTGGCCGGGACCGGCGTGGCGGTGGTGCCCTGCTGGATCGAGGGCGCGCACGCCGCCTGGCCGCCGCAGCGGCGATGGCCTCGGCCCGGGAAGCTGCGGCTGCGCATCGGCGCGCCGCTGTCGATGGAGGGCGACCGCGCCGCTTTCACCGCGGCATGCCGCGCAGCGGTGGCGGCTTTGGCCGCGGCGCGGTGACGCGCGCCGATCGTCGTGGGAAATATCGAGCGGGCACCGTCAATTCAGCATGACAACATCGGAAGGCGGGTGTAAGGCTAACCTGACAACTGGCGCGGGGCCGCAGGCCTCCCCAACGGCGGTCCCGCCCGGTTGCTGCCTGACCGCGCCAGGCGAACGGCTTGCGCGAGGCGTTTCCTTCCTCTCTTTGCCTTGGCCCGGCCGGCGGACACGCCGGCCGGGCATTTCTCCCGGCCCGGAAACGCAAAGCGCCGGCCCCTTGCGGGACCGGCGCCTCGGCAGGCTCGGGATGTGACCCCGATCAGCGCGAGTAGAACTCGACGACCAGGTTCGGCTCCATCTGCACGGGATAGGGCACGTCGGTCAGCTTCGGCGCGCGCAGAACGCGGCCACGCATGGCGCGGTGGTCCACCTCGATATACTCGGGCACGTCGCGCTCGCCGGACTGCGCGGCATCCAGCAGCGCGGTCATCTGCTTCGACTTCTCCTTCACCTCGATCACGTCGGTGTCCTTGACGAGGTAGGAGGGGATGTTGAGCCGCTTGCCGTTCACCGTGACATGGCCGTGGTTCACGAACTGCCGCGCCGCGAAGGGCGTGACGGCGAACTTCATGCGATACACCACGGTGTCCAGCCGCCGTTCCAGCAGCTCGATCAGGTTCTCGGAGGTGTCGCCCTTGCGGCGCACCGCCTCCTCGTAATACTTGCGGAACTGCTTCTCGCCGATGTTGCCGTAGTAGCCCTTGAGCTTCTGCTTGGCCATCAGCTGCACGCCGTAGTCGGTGGGCTTCTGCTTGCGTCGCTGGCCGTGCTGGCCGGGGCCGTATTCGCGCTTGGCCACCGGGGACTTGGCGCGGCCCCAGAGGTTCACGCCCAGGCGGCGGTTGATCTTGTACTTGGATTCGGCGCGCTTCGTCATGCGCTGCACCTGCCGGGCCTCTCGGCACCGGTCCTTCTTCGATGGGCCGGGGTATCGGCCCTGGTTGTCCCGGTAGTCCCACGCCGGCCGAAGCCGCCGCGGGCGGGCGCGAGGGATCATCCCTCGTCCGCGTTCCCGGAAGGAGCGCGGCGTATAGGCGGCGGGTCGCCGGCTTGTCAAACCGCCGGCCCCTCCCCTACTGCGCGCGCATGGTCACGCGCGAAGAGATCCTGGTGCTCGGCCTGACGGCCGGTGTGGTCGGCAGCCTGGTGGGCGGCCTGATGTTCGGCATCGGCATGGGGCTGGTCGCCGACGGGATCCATATCGGCTGGCTGCTGGCCCTGCCCGGCGCGCCCGCGGGCGGGCTGCTAGGCTATCTGCTGGCGCGGAAGCTGGCGAAGCGCCTCAATCCGGGGTGATACCCGCCGCGGCGATCAGGCGGCGCTTGTAGTCCAGGTCCTCGCGCAGGAAGGCGGCGGTCGCCTCGGGCGTGCGGGCATGCAGCGTGAAGCCGGCGGCGTCCACGAAGCGGGCGCGCAGCGCGGGCTCCGCGATGGCGGCGGCCAGGTCGGCCTGCAGCCGCGCCACCAGCGCTGGCGGCGTGCCGGCGGGGGCGAAGGCGCCGAACCAGGTGCGCGGGTCGATCTCGGCATAGCCGGCCTCGATCAGCGTCGGCACGTCGGGCAAGCGGTCGCTGCGCGTGTCCCGCCCGATCGCCAGCGCGCGCAGCGTGCCGGCGCGAATGTGCTCGGCACCGGTCGGGATGCCGGTCAGCGTCATCTGTGTCTCGCCCGCCACCGTCGCCATCACCGCCGGCGGCAGGCCGCGATAGGGCACGTGCACCAGTTCCAGCCGCTCCCGCGCGGCCAGCGCGCCGAAGGCCAGGTGCGGCTGCGAGGCATTGCCGTAGGAGGCGAAGTTGAGCGCGCCCGGCCGCGCCCGCGCCGCGGCCACCAGCCCCGCCATGTCCGTCACGCCCAGCGCGGCATGCACCACCACCATCTGGTGCACGTCCACCAGGTGCGAGACGGGCGCGAGGTCGCGCATCGGGTCGTGCGGCAGGTTGCGGATCAGATGCGGGTTGGAGGTGATGGAGTTGTCCGCGGTGATCAGCAGCGTGTGCCCGTCCGGCGCCGCCTTGGCGACGATGTCGGTGCCCGGCACGGTCGCGCCGCCCGGCCGGTTGTCCACCACCACCGCCTGCCGCCAGGCCGGCTGCAGACGCTCCGCCAGCGCGCGGGCCAGCGCATCCAGCCCGCCGCCCGCCGGGAAGGGGACAACGATCCTCACCTGCCGCGTCGGGAAGGCATCGGCTTGCGCCCGCGCAACGGCGGGCGCGGCCAGCGCGGCGAGCAGCAGCGGGCGGCGGCGGATCATCCGGCATCCCCGAGGAAGTGGTTGCGCAGCAGGCCGAGCGTCTGCATCGGCGCCTCCAGCTCCGCAAGGTGGCCGATGCGCAGCGGGGAGACGAAGCGCGCGCCGGGGATCGCCGCCGCGACCGCGTGGCCGACCACCGGCGGGTTCACCGTGTCGGCGTCGCCGGTGATGCAGAGCGTCGGGCAGGCGATGCGCGGGGCGAAATCCTCCACCACGTCCACCGCATCCGTGCAGCGCGCCGCCTGCAGGTAGGCGCGCGGGTTGGTGGCGGCGACCACGTTGCGCACCATGGCGCGCACCGCCTCCGGCGTGCCGGCGGCGACCAGGTTGTCGCTGCGGGTGCGGGCCAGCGCCATCGGGCCCTCGGCGATCGAGGCCTCGCGCATCGCCAGCATGCGCGCGCGCTCCTCCTTCCCCTTCCAGCGCTGCCCGCGGGAGGTGCCGAGCAGCGCGAGCCGCGCCACGCGGTCCGGATGCCGCGCCGCCATGCAGGCCGCGAGCATCGAGCCGAAGGAGGAGCCGGCGAGACACACCGGCCCCTTCACGCCGAGCGCATCGAGCAGCGCCACCGCGACCTCGACATACTGGCCAGGCGTCGGCGCGGCGGTCGCGAAGTTGTCGGAGAGCATGTAGCCCGGCGCGTTCCAGGCGATGACGCGGGCGTGCCGCGACAGCCCCGCCAGCGAGAAGCGCCAGCCCATGCTGTTGGAGCCGATGCCGTGCAGGCAGAGGATGGTGCGCTGCTTGCTCTCGCCCGCCTCCATGTAGGATATCCGCCCGCCTTCCAGGCCGAGCGCCGCGGCATCGAGCTCCACGAAGCGCAGGTCGGGCAGCGGCGGGATCGGCGTGCCGTCGGGGTGAAGGGTCACGTCGTCTCCTCCCACGGCAGCGCCGGCGCCTCGCCGGCGAAACGGCCGCGGACCATGCGGCCGCGCGCGAGCTCCGTCACCACGCCATGCAGCGTGCGCAGCTCCTGCTCCGTCACCTCGCCGCGCTGGAACCAGTGGCGGAGGTTGCGCACCATGCCCGGTCGCTTCGGGGCGTTGTGCAGGAAGCCGCTGGCGTCGAGCTCCGCCACCAGGCGATCCAGGAAGTTCTCCAGCTCCGCCTTGGTGGCGATGCGTGTCTCATGCGTCTGCAGCTGGCGCGGCGGTGTCGTCTCCTGCGCCATCCACCATTCATAGGCCAGGATCATCACGGCCTGCGCCAGGTTCAGCGAGTTGTGCTGCGGGTTCAGCGGATAGCGCACCAGCGTGTCGCAATGCGCGAGGTCGTCGGAGTCGAGCCCCGCGCGCTCCGGGCCGAACAGCACGGCGAGCCGGAGCCCGCGGCCGTTGACCTCGCGGAAATCCTCGGCCGCGGCGCGCGCGTCGCGGATGGGCACGACGACGTGGCGCGGGCGCGGGCAGGTGCCGAAGACGCGGTGGCAGTCGGCGACCGCGCTGCGGATGTCCGGGAAGAGCTGCGCGGCGTCCAGGATCGCATCGGCGCCGGAGGCCGCCGCATAGGCGTTGGGCTGCGGCCAGCCGTCGCGCGGGGCGACGATGCGCAGGTGGAAGAGCCCGCCATTGGCCATGGCCCGTGCGGCCGTGCCGATATTGGCCGCCATCTGCGGCCGCACCAGCACGACGATCGGGCTTTCGCCGGGTGGCGGCGTCAGTGCCGCGCCGCCCTCTCCGCGGCCGCCGGTCATCGGGCCCGCATCATCGCGCCGGCGGCGCCGTGCGCGCGAGGAAGGCGCGCAGCTGCGCGATCTCGGCTTCCTGCGCGCGGATGATCTCCTCCGCCAGGCGGCGCATCTCCGGATCGGTGCCGTGGCGCAGCTGGATGCGGGCCATCTCGATAGCGCCCTGGTGGTGCGGGATCATCGCGGCTGCGAAGTCGCGGTCGGCATTGCCGGTCCAGCGGATGGCCATGTCGCGGTGCATGCGGTCGTTGGCGGCGCGGAACTCGCGGGTCGAGGCGGGCTCGTTCGCCTGCCGCGCCGCGCCATGCGCGCCATGCCCCTGCTGGGCGAAGGCGGGGGTGGCGAGGCTTGTCAGGGCGAGGAGGGCGGCGAGGGCGGGACGGGTCATGGCGGGGTCTCCGATGGGTAGCTCGGGCGGTCCTGCGACATTGCCACGGCGGGAAGGCAAGCCCTTCCCGCTCGCGCGCCTTGCTCCCTCCCCCGCATGGCGGGGGAGGGTCGGGGTGGGGGCGCGAACCTGCTGTGGAACCAACGACCTCCGGCTAGGCTCGCCGCATGCCAAGCCGCCAGCAGCACGCCACCGCTCGGCGCCTGCGCCGAGACACGACCCATGCCGAGCGTACGTTGTGGCAGGCGCTCCGCCATGATGCCCTCGGCGTGCGGTTCCGGCGCCAGCACCCGATCCCGCCCTACGTCGCAGACTTCGCTGCCCCGCGTGCGCGTCTCATCGTCGAAGTGGATGGCGGGCAGCATGGCGGCCGCGACGACGCGGAGCGCGACGCAGCGCTGCGCGCAGCCGGTTGGCACGTTCTGCGCTTCTGGAACAACGAGGTGCTGTCGAACACGGCCGGCGTGGTGCAGCGGATTGCTGAGGCGCTCGCGCAGCCGGATGACTGAGGGCGCTCGCGCCCCCACCCCGACCCTCCCCCGATGTGCGGGGGACGGAGTCACGCCCTCCGCCACGTCGTCCCGCTCGGCCCGTCCTCCAGCAGGATGCCCTGGTCAGCGAGTTCCTTGCGGATGCGGTCGGCCTCCGGCCAGTTCTTCGCCTTGCGCGCGGCGAGGCGGGCGGCGATGGCGGCTTCGATGGCGGCGGCGTCCACCTCCACGCCGGCGCGGAACCAGGCTGCGGGATCCTGCTGCAGGATCCCGAGCACCGCGCCCGCCGCCAGAATGCGCCCCTTCAGGTGCGGCAGCGCCGCAGCGTCGCCGGCCTCCAGCGCCGTGTTCGCGGCCGAGACCAGGTGATGCAGCGACGCCAGCGCCAGCGGCGTGTTGAGGTCGTCGGCCAGCGCCTGCTCCACCGGCGGCTGCTCCACCGGGTGCGGGTCCTCGCCGCGCTCGGGCGCGACATCCGCCATCTTCGACAGCGCGCGGTAGAAGCGGTCGAGCTCGCGCCGCGCCTCCTGCAGCCCCGCTTCCGTGTAGTCCAGCGCCGCCCGGTACTGCGTCTTCAGCAGCAGCAGCCGGAACGCCTCGCCGGCCCAGGGCCCCAGCGCCAGGATGTCCTGCACGGTGCGGAAGTTGCCGAGCGACTTCGACATCTTCTCGCCGTCCACCAGCAGCATGCCGTTGTGCATCCAGTACTTCGCGAAATGCGAGCCCGGAAACGCGCAGAGGCTCTGCGCCACCTCGTTCTCGTGGTGCGGGAACAGCAGGTCGGCGCCGCCGCCATGGATGTCGAAATCGGGGCCGAGATGCTTCCACGACATCGCGCTGCACTCGATGTGCCAGCCCGGCCGGCCGCGGCCCCAGGGGCTGTCCCAGCCCGGCTGGTCGGGCGTGGAGGGCTTCCACAGCACGAAGTCGCCGGGATCGCGCTTGTAGGGCGCCACCTCTACCCGCGCGCCCGCGATCATCTCGTCGCGCGAACGGCCGGAGAGCGCGCCGTACTGCGCGAAGGACGCCACGGCGAACAGCACATGGCCCTGCGCTTCATAGGCGTTGCCGTTGGTGATCAGCCGCTCGATCAGCTGCACCATCTCCGGGATGGTGCCCGTGGCGCGCGGCTCCACATCGGGCGGCAGCACGCCGAGCGCGGCCATGTCGCGGTGGAAGTCGGCGGTGGTCCGCGCGGTCACGCTGTCGATCGGCTCGCCGCTCTCCCGCGCGCGGTCGATGATCTTGTCCTCGACGTCGGTGATGTTCCGCGCGTAGGTGACCTTCGGATACAGCCGGCGCAGCAGGCGGGCGAGCACGTCGAACACCACGTTCGGCCGCGCATTGCCCAGATGCGCCAGGTCGTAGACCGTCGGACCGCAGACATACATCCGCACATGCTGCGGATCGAGCGGCTCGAACCGCTCCTTGCGGCGCGTCGCGCTGTTGTGGAGGTGCAGGTCCATCGCGTCTGTCAGCCCGTCGCCTGGCGCAGGCGCAACAGCGCCCGCGCGCGGCCGATCAAGGGAAGGAAGGCCTTGAGGTCCGGCCCGTGGTCCTCGCCGGTGAGCGCCCGGCGCAGCGGCAGATACAGCGCCTTGCCCTTGCGCCCGGTGCGCTCCGCCACGGCTGCGGTCCAGGCCGGCCAAGTGGCCTCATCCCAGGGCTCCTCGGGCAGCGTCTCCGTCGCGATGCGCAGCAGCTCGGCATCGGCGGGCTCGCCCATTGGCACGATATCGCCGGCCACGACGTCCCACCAATCACGGACTTCGCGGAACAGGTCGAGGTTGCCGCGCACCGCAAGCCAGAAATCCTCGCCTGCCCCCGGCGGCAGCCGGTCCTGCACCGCCGCGAAGGGCAGGCCGTGCAGCCATTTCCGGTTGAGCGCGAGCAACTGCTTGGGATCGAAGCGCGCGGCGGAACGGGAGACCTTCCCGAGGTCGTAGGACCCCGCGACCTCCGCCGGCGTGCCGGGCACCGGATCCATCGCGGAGCCGAGCGCGGCCAGGTAGCCGACCAGCGCCGCCGGTTCCACGCCGTCGCGCCGCAGCTGCCGCAACCCGAGGCTGCCCAGCCGCTTCGACAGCGGCCCGCCATCCGCATCCGTCAGCAGCGGCAGGTGGGCAAAGCGGATGGCGCCGGGCCGGCCGCCCAGGGCGGCCAGGATGTCGATCTGGATGCCGGTGTTGGTCACGTGGTCCTCGCCGCGGACCACGTCCGTGATCCCGGTTTCCAGATCGTCCACCACGGAGGTGAAGGTGTAGAGGAAGCTGCCATCGGCCCGGATCAGCACCGGGTCCGACAGGCTGGTGAGCTTGACGGAGCGCTTGCCCAGCACGCCGTCCTGCCATTCCACGCTGCCGCCCGAGAGCAGGAAGCGCCAATGCGGCGACTTGCCGTTGGCGATGGCGCGGTCCAGCTGCTCCTTCGTCATCTTCAGCGCCGCGCGGTCGTAGAGCGGCGGCTTGCCCTGGCGGATGCGCTGCTCCCGCTTGTAGGCCAGCTCCTCCTCGGTCTCGAGGCAGGGATAGAGGCGGCCGGAGGCCTTCAGCCGCTCGGCCGCCGCGGCGTAACGGTCCAGCCGGTCGGTCTGCTTCAGGAACTCGTCCCAGTCGAGGCCGAGCCAGCGCAGATCCTCCTCGATCCCCTCCGCGAATTCGGGCTTCGAGCGTTCGGTGTCGGTGTCGTCCAGGCGCAGCAGGAAGCGCCCGCCGCGCTGGCGCGCCAGGCACCAGTTGGCGATGGCAATGCGGGCATTCCCGACATGCAGCAGACCGGTAGGGGAGGGCGCGAAACGGACCTTCATCGCGGCGACAGGAACGCCAGATGGGGAACGAAGGCAAGGCAGGCCGCGCCGCGCCGCCATCATCTCGGCGCAATCCAGGCGTTCCATGCGAGGCTGAGGTCGGGGGAGTTCCCCCCGGGGAGTTACGAGATGAGGACGACCGCGTTCCGTGCCCTGGCCGTGACCGGGCTGGTGCTCGCCGGCACCGTCGCCGCACCGGTGGTGGCGCAGGCCGATGGCTGGCGGGGCCGGGGCTGGGGTGGTGGGCCGCGCTACTACGCGCCCCCCCCGCCGCCGCCGCGCTACTATGCGCCGCGCTACTACGGGCCCGGCCCCGGGGCCGGGCTGGCGCTCGGCGCCATCGTCGGCCTTGGCGTCGGCGCCGCGATCGGCTCGGCCTATGCGGCCCCGCCGCCGCCGCCCGTCTACTATGCGCCCCCGCCGGTGTACTACGCGCCGCCGCCGGTCGTGTACCAGCCCCCGCCGGTGGTGTACCAGCCGGCGCCGGCCTGGGGCTACAAGGCGGGGTGGTGAGCCGGGCCAGGCCCGGTCACTCCTCCTCCTCCGCTTCGTCATCCTCCCGCCGCGGGTCGAGGACGCGCCAGTTGCGCTCCTCGGCATCCGTGGCGCTGCATTCGGCGAAGGCGTGCAGCTCCGTCGCGCTCTTCCACGCCTCGTCGCCGCCGCCGACCACCTCCGCATCCTCGCCATAGGCGAACCAGGCTTCCAGCACGGCATCCGCCGCCATGCCCCGCGTCCGGCAGCGGTCCAGGCTGTCGCGCACGTAGCGGCGGGCGAAGGCATTGGCATGGGCCACGCTGCGGAAGCCGCGCACGACCTCCACCGGGTCCGACCCATTGGCGCCCGAGAGGTCCAGGATGCGCACCGCCAGCCCGGCCGGCGCGGACAGCGCCTCGGCGAAGATCGGGTCCTCGTCGTCCGTGGTGTCGCTCATGCGCCGATCTCCGTGAAACCTGGGCAGGATGGGCAGGTGGGCGTGGCCGCCGGGGGCATCAACGCGCCTTGTGGCAATGCGCTCAACGCCGGCGGGGCGTGACGACGCCCAGGATCATCCCCGCCGAGACCATCGCCACGCCGGCGAGCCCGGCCAGGCCCAGCGCCTCGCCCAGCAGCGGCCAGGCGGCCAGCGCGGCCAGGGCCGGGGTCAGGGCGGTGATCGTGGTGGTGCGCGCGGCGCCGATCGCAGCAACGGCCCGGGTGAACAGGAAGCCCGCCAGGACAGTCGCGAAAGCCCCCTGCCAGACGAACTGGAACGCCGCCGCGCCCAGCGGCACCGCGTGCAGGTTGGAGGGCAGCAGCAGCCACCAGACCGGCAGGTAGAGCGGCGCCGGCACCAGCGCGAGCAGCAGCGTCGCCGGCATCGCGCCGATGCCCCACAGCCGCACCAGCACGGTATAGACCGCCCAGGACGCCCCGGCGGCCAGGAACAGCAGGTCGCCCCGCCAGGCGCCGGGATGCGCGCCGAAGGTGTCCAGCGCCAGCAGCGCGATGCCCAGCGCCACGACGCCCAGCGACAACAGCCGCCGGCGCGTCCAGTCCTCGGCCAGCACCACGGCGCCGAGCGCGGCGGTCATGAAGGGCAGCGTGCCCGGCATCAGCACCCCGCCATGCGCCGCCGGCGCCATCCCGAAGCCCAGATAGGCCAGCAGCGGGAAGCCGAAGGACGCGCTGGCGACCAGCGCCGCGACGCGGCGCGGCGGCAGCCGCGGCAGGCCAAGCCAGAGCACCAGCGGCAGCGCGACCATGAAGGATCCGGCGTAGCGCAGCGCCGCCACGTCCCAGGCCGTGAAATCCTGCCGCACCGACATGCGGGAGAAGACCAGGAAGCCGGTCCACAGCGCCAGGACGGCGCAGGCACTGGCATAGCCGATGCGCCGCTCTCGGCGATCCGGGTGCGGGGGCGGCTGCATCGCGCGCGATCCTAGGGCCATGTTCCCCCGCCGCCCATCGGGGTGCGAGAATGGCAGCCATGAGCACGCCCAACGCCTTCCGCCCCGGGGACATCCTGCCACCCCTGGTCCTGCCCGATGCCACCGGCCAGCCCTACGACCTGATGCAGCAGGGCATCGCAGGGCAGCACCGCGTGCTGGTGCTCGGCCGCCCGCCCGCCGCATCGCTGATGGCCGCGGCGGAGGCGCGCGGCGCCGTGGTGCTGCTGGTCGCGCCGCAGAAACCCGACGGTGCCCGCCGCAACGAAGGCCCGCAGCGCCTGTTCGATCCGGAGCGCAAGGTCTTCGCCGGCCTCGGCCTGCCGGAGGGCGGGGTCGCCGTGATCTCGCCGCGCGGCCGGCTCGCCTTCGCCCGGGCCGGCGACGGCGCGATGGACGCCGCCATCGCGATGCTGCCGGAAGAGCCGGACGACCCGCCGGTGCGCCGCGGCGGCGCACCGGTGCTGCTGATCCCCGAGGTGCTGGAGCCCGAATTCATCGCGGCCCTGCTGGCGCATTGGGAGGCCAGCGAAAAGACGCAGGACCGCGTCGCCTCCGCCGCCGCCGGCGCGGATGCCGCGCCCTCGATCAAGCGGCGCAGCGACGTGTTCCTCTCCGACCGCGCACTCTACGAGGGCTTCCACCGCCGCATGGAACGCCGCGTGCTGCCGGAGATGTGGCGCGCCTACCGCTTCCGCGCCGCCAGCTTCGAGGCGCCGCGCATCGGCTGCTACGATTCGGCGAATGCCGGGGCCTTCGGCGCGCATCGCGACAACCGCACGCCCTACACCGCGCATCGCCGCTTCGCGATGAGCCTGAACCTGAACACCGGCGCCTATGAAGGCGGCATGCTGCGCTTCGCGGAATTCGGCCCGGAGCTCTACGAGCCCGGCGCCGGCGGCGCCGCCATCTTCTGCTGCGACCTTCTGCACGAGGCACTGCCCGTCACGCGGGGCCGTCGCTTCGCCATCTTCACCTTCTTCACCGATGCCGAAGGCGCCCAACAGGAACGCAAGCTGATGGCCGACGCCGCCGCCCGCGGCCAGCAGGGCGTGCAGCTGCGGTAGGCCGTGGCCGCTGCGGGAGGGCACTGCCCTCCCGGCAACGGCCTCAGCCGCCGCCGTTGCGGCGCCGCGGGGCGGCGCGCAGCAGGAATTCGCGGCCGACCTTCACGCGCTTCTGGCCGTCGTAGTCCACGATGTCGGCCGTGGCGTAGGTCTCCGACCAGGCGTCGGGGATGAAGCTGCCGGTGCCGACCACGTCGATAGGCGCCTTCGCTTCCGCCATCACGCGGCACTTGCCCACGCCGAAGCCGGAGGAGGCGACGATGCGCACCTTCGGGAAGCCGGCCTCGTCCAGCGCTTCGCGCATGCGCCAGATGGCGGCGGCGGAGACGCCGGTGCCGACGAGGTGGCGCAGCTCCGTCTCGCTGCGGTAGCGGCGCACGGCGTTGGGTGCGTGGCGTTCCAGCACCGCGTAGGATTCCGCGGGGTCGAGCCCTTCCAGGAATCGTCCGCCATGGGTGTCGAGGCGTACCGCCATGCGGCCGGCGGCGGCCAGGTCGGGAAAGCGGCGGCAGACCTCCAGGCCGTCCGTGACCTCGCGGCCGAAATAGTCGGTCAGCACGGTCAGGTCGGCGTCGGGGAAGGTCTCGTGGAACATCTCCGCGGCGCGGACGGTGGAGCCGGCATAGCCGATCAGGGCGTGCGGCATGGTGCCCCTGCCCTTGCCCGGACCGTACCAATGGGCGGTGGCGTCGTTGGCGTTGCCGATGAAGCCCTTCGCGCCCTCGCGCCGCGCCGCCGCGCCGCCGACCGAGGCCGCATAGGCCATCATCTCCTGCATCTCGGCGCCGGCGCAGTGGCGCGCCTCCATCGCCAGGAAGGGCACGTTCGGCAGCTCGAGGCACATCTGGTAGGCGTTGTGCGCGGCGACGCAGGCCGCGCCCAGCTTCTGCAGCACGATCGTCTCGAGATCCACGAGCTGCGCGAAGGAGCCGGAGAGGTAGAACAGCGGATCGCCGGCGCCGACCCAAGCGCCTTCCTCGTGCATCAGCTCGATGTCGAAGGCGGTGCCGCGCGCCTTCGCGACCGTCTCCAGCCAGTCCACCGCCAGCCGCGGCGCGGAGATCACCGGCCGGCGGAGGAAGACGGCGTAGGTGACGCGGCAATCGCCGAAGCGCTGGACGATCGCCTTGGTGCGGTTGAAGTAGCTGTCGGTGCGCGCGGCGATGGCGGCGTCGTCCGCCGCCTCCGCCCGTCGCGCCGCCGCGCCGCCATCCGTCATTGCGCGGCCTGGGCGGGCACCTGCACGCCGCCGCGGCGCGCCTTCAGCTCCTCGGCCAGCAGGAAGGCCAGCTCCAGCGACTGCTCGGCGTTGAGCCGCGGGTCGCAGAAGGTGGCGTAGTTCCGTGCCAGGTCGGCCTCCACCAGGCGATGCGCGCCGCCCAGGCATTCCGTCACGTTCTGCCCGGTCATCTCGACATGCACGCCGGCGGGGATGGTGCCTTCCGCTGCGTGGCAGTCGAAGAAGCGCTTCACCTCCTCGAGGATGGCGTCGAAGCTGCGGGTCTTGTACGCGCCGGCCTTGACGCCGTTGCCGTGCATGGGATCGCAGATCCACACCACGTTCCGCCCGGCCTCCTTCACGGCGCGCAGCAGCGGCGGCAGCTTCGCCTCCACCTTGTCCGCACCCATGCGGGAGATGAGGGTGAGGCGCCCCTTCTCGTTGCCGGGGTTCAGGATCTCGGTCAGGCGCACCAGCTCGTCGGCTTCCATGCTGGGGCCGACCTTCATGCCGATCGGGTTCTGCACGCCGCGCATGAATTCCACATGCGCGCCATCCGGCTGGCGGGTGCGGTCGCCGATCCAGAGGAAGTGCGCGCTGCACGCCCAGTGCCGGCCCGGATGCACGCTGCTCTCGCGCGTCAGCGCCTCCTCGAAGGGCAGCAGCAGGGATTCGTGGCTCGTGTAGAAGTCGGTCTCGCGCACCTGCGGCAGGTCGGACATGCCGCAGGCCGACATGAAGGACAGCGTCTCGTCGATGCGGTGCGCCAGGTCCTCGTACCGGCCGGCGAGCGGGCTGCGCCGGGCGAAGTCCAGGTTCCAGCGGTGCACCTGGTGCAGGTCGGCATAGCCGCCGGTCGCGAATGCGCGCAGCAGGTTCAGCGTGGACGCCGATTGCAGGTAGGCGAACTCCATCCGCGTCGGGTCGGGCACGCGCGCGGTCGCGGTGAAGTCCGGGCCGTTGATGATGTCGCCGCGGTAGGAGGGCAGGGTCGTGCCGTCCACCGTCTCCGTATCGGAGCTGCGCGGCTTGGCGAACTGGCCGGCCATGCGGCCGAGCTTCACCACCGGCAGCCCGCCGCCGAAGGTCAGCACCACGGCCATCTGCAGCAGCACCCGGAAGGTGTCGCGGATGGTGTTGGTGTTGAACTCGGCGAAGCTTTCTGCGCAGTCGCCTCCCTGGAGGACGAAGGCGGACCCATCGCCTGCACGCGCCAGCTGGGCCTTCAGCCGCTCAGCCTCACCTGCAAATACGAGGGGGGGAAATCGCCGCAGCTTGGCTTCCATCGCCGCCAGGGCGGCCTGGTCGGGATAGTCGGGGACCTGACGGATCGGCATGGCCCGCCAGGAGTCCGGGCTCCACGCACGCGCAAGCATTGTCTTCGGCGCTCCACTCGAATGTGGGGCACCATAGCGGGCTGCGTGGCCAGGGCAAACGCCGGGTTGTGCGGCTGGGGCAGACCTCCCCTGCGCGCAGCGGCGCCCAGCCCGGCCCCGGGGGGCCGGGCGGGGCGGGCAGCTATTCCGCCGCCGCCTTCACCCCGGCTTCCCGCGCGCGGGTCCGCAGGGTCACGAACTCCTCCGCCGCGGTGGGGTGGATGCCGATGGTGCGGTCGAAATCCTGCTTGGTGGCGCCCATCACCACGGCGATGCCGATGCCCTGCATGATCTCGGCCGCGTCCTCCCCCAGCATGTGGGCGCCCAGGACGCGCTGGCTGGCCTGGTCCACCACCAGCTTCATCACGGTCTTCCGCCCGTCGCGCTTGCTGATGGTGTGGCGCATCGGGGTGAAGCGGGTCAGGTAGATGTCCACCGGGCCGCGGGCGGCCGCCTCGGCCTCGGTCAGCCCGACGGTTGCAACCGGGGGCGAGGTGAAGACCGCGGAGGGCACGTTCTCGTAGCTCGCCTTCCGCGGCCGGTTGCCGAACAGCGTGTCGGCCAGCGCGTGGCCGACCGCGGTCGCCATGGGCGTCAGGTTCACGCGGTGGATGACGTCGCCGATGGCATGGATGTGCTTCTGGCTGGTGGCGTGGTCGTCATCCACCACGATGGCGCCGTTGGCGTCCGTCGCGACGCCCGCCGCCTCCAGCCCCAGGCCGTGGGTGTAGGGCACGCGGCCCGTGCAGAAGAACACCGCATCCACCTCCCGCACGAAGTTGGTGGAGAGGCCGAGCAGCAGTTCCTCCCCCACGCGGGTGATGCGCGTCGGCGCGACGTCCGGATTCAGCCGGATGCCCTGCGCCGTCAGCGCATCGGCGAGCGCGGTGCGGATGTCGTCGTCGAAGCCGCGCAGCGGCAGGGAGGCGCGATAGACCAGGTCCACCTCCGCGCCGAGGCCGCGCAGCAGGCAGGCGAATTCCACCGCGATGTAGCCGGAGCCGAGCACGGCGACCCGCTTCGGCAGCGCGCCCAGCGTGAACAGGTCGTCGGAGACCAGGCCGAGCTCCGCGCCCGGGATGTCGAGCCGCTGCGGCATGCCGCCGGTCGCGATGACGATGCGCTCCGCCGTCACGCGCCTGCCGCCGACCTCGATGGTGTGCGGATCGACCAGCACGGCGCGCGCGTCGAAGGTGGTGGCGCCGGCGCCCTTCAGCAGCTTGTCGTAGATGGCCGAGAGGCGCGCGACCTCCGCATCCCGCGCCGCAGCCAGCTTCGCCCAGTCATGGCCGTTGGTCGTTATGTCCCAGCCGAAGGCGGCAGCGTCCTCGGCCCACATCCCGTATTCGGCGGCGTTGACCATGATCTTCTTCGGCACGCAGCCGACATTCACGCAGGTGCCGCCCCAGAAGCGTTCCTCCGCCACGCCGACGCGGGCGCCGTGCCCGGCGGCGATGCGCGCGCAGCGCACGCCCGCGCTGCCGCCGCCGATGACGAAGAGGTCGAAGTCGTGGGGCATGGTCACTCGTTTCCCGTTCGTGGCAGGGCTGTCGCGCCCCCACCCGCCCGTCCTGCGGACGGGCACCCTCCCCCGCTACGCGGGAGAGGGATCGTCCGCCTCGCCTGTTCCCTCCCCCGCATGCGCGGAAGGGTCAGGGGACTAGGTCCCGATGCCGCCGAGGGCGACGTACTTCACCTCGAGGTATTCCTCGATGCCGTACTTCGCCCCCTCACGCCCGACGCCGGACTGCTTCATGCCGCCGAAGGGCGCGACCTCCGTCGAGATCAGCCCCTCGTTCACGCCGACCATGCCGTATTCCAGTGCCTCGCTGACGCGGATCGCCCGGCCCAGATCCTTCGTGTAGAAATAGGCGGCGAGGCCGAAGGGCGTGTCGTTCGCCAGCTTCACCGCCTCCTCCTCCGTCCTGAAGCGGAACAGCGGGGCGACCGGGGCGAAGGTCTCCTCGTTGAAGATCACCGCCTCGCGCGGGACATCCACCAGGATGGTCGGCACGTAGAAATTGCCGCCCTTCTCGTGGCGCTTGCCGCCCGTCAGCACCTTCGCGCCCTTGGCCAGCGCGTCGGCGACATGCTCCTCGGCCTTCTTCACGCCGTCAGCGTTGATCAGCGGGCCGATGACGACGCCGGGCTCGGTCCCGTTGCCCACCTTCATCGCCTCCACCGCCTGCTTCAGCTTCGCGGCGAAGGCGTCGTAGATGCCGTCCTGGACCAGGATGCGGTTGGCGCAGACGCAGGTCTGGCCGGCGTTACGGTACTTGCTCGCCATCGCACCCTGCACGGCCGCATCGAGGTCGGCGTCGTCGAAGACGATGAAGGGCGCGTTGCCGCCGAGCTCCATGCTGGTCCGCTTGATCGTGCCCGCGGCCTTCTGCATCAGCACACGGCCCACTTCCGTGCTGCCCGTGAAGGTCACCTTGCGCACCAGAGGGTTCTGCGTCAGCTCGTCGCCCATGTCGCCGGACGCGCCGGTGACGATGTTGCAGACGCCCGCGGGGAAGCCCGCGCGCTCCGCCAGCACGCCGATCGCGAGCGCCGAGAAGGGCGTCTGCGACGCCGGGCGCACCACGCCGGTGCAGCCCGCCGCCCAGCCCGGGCCGAGCTTGCGGGTGATCATCGCGGCAGGGAAGTTCCAGGGCGTGATGGCCGTGAAGACGCCGACCGGCTCCTTCGTCACCAGGATGCGCCGGCCCTTCACGTTCTGCGGGATGGTGTCGCCGTAGACGCGCTTCGCCTCCTCGGCGAACCATTCCAGGAAGCTGGCGGCATAGGCGATCTCGCCCTTGGCTTCCGCCAGCGGCTTGCCCTGCTCGGCGGTCATGATGATGGCGAGATCATCGGCATTCGCCAGCATCAGGTCGTTCAGCTTGCGGATCAGCGCCGCCCGCTCCTTCGCCAGCAGGGCGCGCCAGGCGGCCTGGGCGGCATGCGCGGCCTCGATCGCCTGGCGGGTCTCCGCGGCGGAGAGGGAGGGCACCTGGCCGACCACCTCGCCCGTGGCGGGGTTGCGCACCGTGATGGTCTTGCCGCTGGCGGCCTGGATCCACTGGCCGCCGACCAGGTTGGCCTGGCGGAACAGGTCGGGGTCCTTCAGCGGCAGCTTGGCCGTGGTGTCGAGCATGTCGGCTTTCCTTCCCTTCGGTGCGGCGGAAGATAGGACCGCGAGGGGCAGGTGTCAGCGCCCGCCCTTCTTCCCCTTGAATCCGCGGCCTTCCTTGTTGACCTGGCGCCCCCGCGCCACGGCCAGCGCGTCGTCCGGCACGTCCTCCGTGACCACGCTGCCCGCCCCCACCAGGGCCCGCGCGCCCACCCGCACCGGCGCCACCAGCGCGGTGTCGGACCCGATGAAGGCCCCCTCCCCGATCACCGTGCGGTGCTTGTTCACCCCGTCGTAGTTGCAGGTGATGGTGCCGGCGCCGATGTTCGCGCCCGCACCGATCTCGACATCGCCCAGGTAGCTCAGGTGGTTGGCCTTGGCGCCCCGCCCCAGGAGCGCCGCCTTCAGCTCCACGAAGTTGCCGACATGCGCATCGGCCTCGATCACCGTGCCCGGGCGCAGCCGCGCGAAGGGGCCGATGATGGCGCCGCGCTTCACCTCGCAGCCCTCCAGATGGCTGAAGGCGCGGATCTCGACGCCGTCCCCCACCGAGACGCCGGGGCCGAACACCACGTTCGGCCCGACCGTCACGTCCTGGCCCAGCCGCGTGTCGTGGCTGAACACCACGCTCTCGGGCTGGATCAGCGTGGCGCCGTTCTCCATCGCCGCGCGGCGCAGGCGGCGCTGCATCTCGGCCTCGGCCTCGGCCAGCTCGACGCGGCTGTTGATACCGCGCAGCTCCGCCTCCGGCGCCTCGACCGCCACGACGCGCACGCCCTCCGCCACGGCCAGCGCGACGATGTCGGTCAGGTAGTATTCGCCCTTGGCGTTGTCGTTGCGCACCTGGCGCAGCCAGCGGACCAGGTCGGCGGCGGGCGCGCAGACCACGCCGGCGTTGCACAGCGTGACGCCACGCTGCGCCTCCGTCGCATCGGCCCATTCCACCACGCGGGTCACCGCGCCGGCCGCATTGGTCAGCACGCGGCCGTACTTCGCCGGATCGGCCGGGCGCATCGCCAGCAGCACCAGCCCGGCCTCGGCCCGCGCGGCGCGCAGGCGGCGCATCGTCGCCGCGGTGATCAGCGGGTTGTCGGCGTAGAGCACCGCGGCGTCGCCGGCGAAGCCGTCCAGCAGCGGCGCGGCCTGCAGCGCGGCATGCGCCGTGCCCAGGCGGTCGCGCTGCACCACCGTCGGATGCGGCGCCGCCGCCGTCTCCAGCGCCGGCATGTCAGGCCCGACGACCACCACGGCGCGGTCGAACACCTCCGTCGCGGCGGCCAGCAGGTGGTTCAGCATGGGGCGGCCGGCGATGGGGTGCATCGCCTTGGGCAGCGCGGAGCGCATGCGGGTGCCGAGCCCGGCGGCAAGGAGGATGGCGGCGGCGGTCATGCGCCCCGCGTAACCCCGTGCCCCGCGCCCCGCAAGCGCGGCCTGCCTTGCTGCCGCCACGGCCCGGGCCTATCGCGGCACGCATGACCCGATTGGCCGTCTTCGACCTGGACGGGACGCTGGTGGACAGCGCGCCCGACATCCACGCCGCGCTGGACCGCATGGCCGCCGCCCGCAGCCTGCCCGGCTACACCCGCGCCGAGGTGCTGGGGATGATCGGCGACGGCGCGCGGATGCTGGTGGAACGCGCCCTCGCCGCCCGCGGCCAGCCCTTCGACCCTGCGGCGCATGACGCCTTCCTGGCCGACTACGGCGCCAACGCCACGGTCGAGACGCGCCTGTTCCCCGGCATTCCGGAGGCCCTGGCGCGGCTGGAGTCGGAGGGCTGGCGCATCGCCGTCTGCACCAACAAGCCCGCCGCGCCGGCGCGCGACCTGCTTGCCTCGCTCGGCCTGCTGGACCGGCTGGCGGCGTTGGCCGGCGGCGACAGCTTCGCCGTCCGCAAGCCCCATCCCGCCCACCTGCTGGAGACGGTGGCGGCGGCCGGCGGCACGCCCGCCGCCTCCGTCATGATCGGCGACCACCACAACGACATCCGCGCCGCGCGCGGCGCCGGCATCCCCTGCGTCTTCGTCGGCTGGGGCTACGGCCCGCTGGCGATGGCGGATGGCGCGCCCGTCGCCGCCCGGCCGGAGGCGCTACCGGCGGAACTCGGCGCGGCGCTCGACGGCTTCCGCGCGTAGCAGCACCGCGGTCGCCGTGCCGAACCAGCGGGTGGGGATGTCCAGCCGCACCGGGATGGCCGGCGCGCCGGCATAGGGCGGGGCGATCCAGGCGGTGCCGCGCTGCGGGGCCGCCGCCTCGGCACGGTCCTGGTCGCGGCGGAAGCCGGCAACCAGGCGCCCCTCGAAGCCGCAGCGCAGCGCCTCCCCCTGCCAGGCGCCGCGCCAGGGGCGGAGGATCTCCCGCCCCTCGGTGCGGGTGGCGAAGTCGCTGCGGCGCCGGCCGTCGAAGACCGGCGCGGTCAGCTCGCAATGCCCCTCCCGCGCGACCTGGCGGGCCAGCTGCGCCAGGGCGGAGAGCACGTCCACCGTACCGCGGCGCATCGCCTCCGGCACCGGGTCGCGCTCCTCCGCCTCGCTGGGAACAAGGTCCAGCACGCGGGGCTCGGCGCCATCCCAGTCCAGCGCGATGCGCCGCATCCGGCCGCGCCAGACCCCCTCCGTCACGAAGTCGGCCGGCTGCGGACGCTCGCCGGCCCAGCCGCCCCGCACCCGGGAGAGCTGCTCCCCGGAGGCGACCAGCGCCGCGATGCCGCGCGTGCGCAGCGTGGTCTCCACGCGGTAGGCGTCGCGCGTCAGCTCGAACCGCGCCTCGAGCTCCAGCACGGTGGAGCCGAGCGCGTAGACCTCGTAGGTGGCCCGCAACGCCTCCGCCGCGGCGGCGCCGGGCAGCAGCAGGAGCAGGGCGGCGAGGATGCTGCGCATGACCCTGCCCATATCGGCGGTCGCGACCGCGGGGCAAGGCCGGCTTGACACCCCGGGCCGCCCCCTCCTATCCAGCGCGTCCCGGGCATGGGCGCGTAGCTCAGCGGGAGAGCATCGCCTTCACACGGCGGGGGTCGTAGGTTCAATCCCTACCGCGCCCACCATGCCCCGGGTTCCCCGATCGACGGTCTGTCACGACGTGGGGAGCGCGCGGACGAGGTCGCACAGGTCCTCCTCCACCCGCGGCGGCGCGGCGAAGCCGACGTCGCGGCGCAGCCGGGTCACGTCGGCGACCATGCGCGGCACCTCGCCGGGCCGATCCGGAAGCGCTCCGAGCCGCACCAGGTGGGGCCGGCCCGCGGCCTCGCCCAGCAGGCGAACGATCACCGCGATCGACCGTCCTTCGCCCGAAGCGACGTTGACCGCGCCCGTCACCCCGCTCGCCGCCAGCCCGGCCAGGGCCTCGCCGACGAAGCGCGTGGAGGCGAAGTCGCGCACCGGCCGGCCGGAGGCGCAGCGTGCCTCCCGCCCCTCCGCCAGCGCCAGCGCGACGGAGGGGACCAGCCGGTCGGGATGCTCGCCCTCCCCGAACAGATGGAACAGCCGCGCCCAGGCGACGGAGAAGCCGGCGCGGCGCTCCGCCAGCGCGGCCAGACGCCGCGCGAGCCCCGCCTTGGCGCGGCCATAGGGCGTGGCGGGCGCGATCCGGCGCGTTTCCGGCCAGGGCGCGTCGTCGCCGCCATCCGCATCGGCGTATTCGGCGCAGGTCCCGATGCCGAGGAAGCGCCGGCCGCCGGCTTCGGCGAAGGCCGCGGCCAGTCCGTCGGAGGCCTCCAGCCAGGCCTCGTTCTCCGGCGCCGTCCAGAACCGGCCATGCACCACGTACCAGGCGGCGTGGACCAGCAGCGCGGGCCGCAGGTCGCGCACCAGGGCGCGTGCGGCGCCCTCGTCCAGCAGGTCGGCGCGGTGCCACCGCGGGCCGGCGATGGCGGGGGGATCGCCATGCGTCACGGCGTGCAGCTCGAAGCCCAGCGCCTGCAGCGGCCCGACCAGCGCCCGGCCGACGAAGCCGGTGGCGCCGGTCAGCAGCAGGCGCTCAGCCATCGAAATCCGGCCAGCTGGCGTCGCGCGCCGAGATCACCGCCGGCTCCGCCGGCCAGGGGACGGCGAAGGCCGGGTCGTTCCAGCGCAGGCCGCGCGCCAGGGTCGGCTCGTACGGCGTGTCCATCATGTATTCCAGCACCGCATCCTCGCTCAGCGAGAGGAAGCCATGCGCGAAGCCGGCCGGTATGAAGATCGCATTCCCCGCCTCGGCGGAGAGCGTCACGGCTGCGTGACGGCGGAATCCCGGCGAGCCACGGCGGATGTCGATCGCCACGTCATGCGCCGCGCCGCGCACGCAGCGGATCAGCTTCGCCTCCGCCGCCGGCGCGTCCTGCCAGTGCATGCCGCGCAGCGTGTGGCGGCGCGGGTTCTCGGAATAGCTGACCTGGACCGGGCGGAAATCGAGCCCGGCTGCAGCGAATTCCGCCGTGCAGAAGCCGCGGAAGAAGGCGCCGCGGTCGTCACGCGCGCGCTCGGGCAGCACCTCGAGCGGGCCGTCGATGGCCAACGCGCGGAAGATCACCCGGCCAGCTCCCGCATCGCCGGCACCGCCGTCAGGATGCGGCCGCGGAAGCCGTCCCGGCGCAGCTGCGCCGCGATCTCCGCGCCGATGTTCCAGGGCAGCACCAGGATGTCGTCCAGCGGCAGCGCCAGCAGCGCCTCCGGCGTCACCACCGGGATGCGGCTGCCGGGCAGCAGCCGTCCCTGCTTCGCCGGGCTGCGGTCCGCCACCGCGACGATGTCGCCAGCCGTCGCGCCGACGGCGTTGAGGAAGGTGTTGCCCTTCGCCGCCGCGCCATAGGCACCGATGCGCCGCCCCGCCGCGCGGGCCTGCCACAGCCAGGCGCGGAAATCGCCCAGCACCGCCTGCACCCGCGCCTGGAAGCCGGCATAGAAGCCCGCCGCGTCCAGGCCGCGCGCAGCTTCCTCCGCCCGCACTTCGAGCAGGCCCCGCCCGGGCTCGCGGCGCGCCGTGCCGGCCAGCACGCGCAGCGACCCGCCATGGGTGGCCAGCCGCTCCACCTCGAAGACGTGCAGCCCGTGCCGCGCCAGCAGGCGCTCCATCGCCAGCAGCGACCAGTAGGCGTAGTGCTCGTGGTAGATCGTGTCGAACTGCACGCCGTCGACCATGCGCAGCAGATGCGGCGCCTCGATCGAGACGGTGCCGCGCGGCCCGGCCAGCACGGCGAGGCCGGCGACAAACTCGTTCACCCCGGGCACATGCGCCAGCACGTTGTTCGCGGCGATCAGGTCGGCATGGCCGCGTCGCGCCACCAGGTCGCGTGCATAGGCCTCGCCGAAGAAGCGCGCCTCGGTCGGCACGCCGGCGGCACGCGCGACCTCCGCGACATTGGCGGCGGGCTCGACGCCCAGGCAGGGGATGCCGGCGGCGACGAAGTTCCTCAGCAGGTAGCCATCGTTGCTCGCGACCTCCACCACGAAGCTGCGCGATCCGAGATCCAGCCGCCGCGTCATCTCCCGCGAGAAGCGCGCCGCATGGTCCAGCCAGGAGGAGGAGGCGGAGGAGAAATAGGCGTAGTCGGAGAAGATCCCTTCCGCATCCACCACCGTGTCCAGCTGCACCAGCCGGCAGGCGTCGCAGACCACGGCGCGCAGCGGGAAGGCGGGCTCGCGCTCCGCCGCGCGTGCCGGCGCCACGTAGGAATTCGCCACCGGCTGCACACCGAGGTCGCAGAACACCGCGCCGAGCGTCCCGCCGCAGGCACGGCAGGCGGTGACGGGCGTCGCGCTCATGCGGCCAGCGCCTTGGCGGCGAGGGCCTCCGCGATCGCCGCATCGGTCGCGCGCGCCATGTCGGCGCCGGACCGCCAGGCGGCATACCAGGCTGCGGTCGCGGCGATGGCGCGCGGCGTGTCCAGCACGGGGTGCCAGCCCAGTGCGCGGCCGGCCAGGGTGGAGTCCAGCGCGAGGCGCGGCGCCTCCTCCATCACCGGGCCTTCGGCCGGGCGCCACGCCACGCCGCCCCAGGCCGCCAGCAGGTCGCGCACGCGGATCTCGCCGTCGCGCGGGCCGAAGTTCAGGGCGGGCGGCGATGTGCGCCGCGCCAGGCTCTCGGCCTGCAGCAGGTAGCCGCGCAACACGTCCAGCACATGCTGGAAGGGCCGCGTGGCGTCCGGGCGGCGCACCACCAGCGATACGCCCGCCGACTGCGCCCGGACCAGGTCCGGGATGATGCGCGCCTCGGAGAAGTCGCCGCCGCCGATGACGTTGCCTGCGCGCGCCGTCGCCAGCGGCGGCAGGTCGGCGAAGGAGGCGCGCCAGGACGCGACCGCGATCTCGCAGGCCGCCTTGGAGGCGCTGTAGGGATCCTCCCCGCCGAGCGCGTCGTCCTCGGCGAAACGGCGGCCGCTGCCGTCGTTGCGATAGACCTTGTCGGAGGTGACCATCAGCGCCGCGGCGACGCCGGGCAGGCCGCGCAGCGCCTGCAACAGGTTGATGGTGCCGGTGACGTTCGTCGCGAAGGTGCCCGCGGGATCGGCATGGCCGCGCCCGACCAAGGCCTGCGCCGCCAGATGCAGCACCACCTCCGGCCGCGCCTCGCGCTGCAGCCGCGCCAGCGCGTCGGCGTCGCGGATGTCGGCACGGTGGTCGGCGGCCAGCACCTCCGCCACGCGCATGGCGGCGAAGGCCGCGGGGCCGGGCTCGGGATCCAGCGCGATGCCGGTCACCTCCGCGCCCAGCGCGGCGAGCATCCGCGCCAGCCAGCTGCCCTTGAAGCCGGTGTGGCCGGTCAGCAGCACGCGGCGGCCGCGCCAGAAGCCTGGATCGGGCTGCGTCACCATACCCTCCACGGCGCCTCGCCGCTGGCCCAGAGCCGTTCCAGCAGGTCGCGGTCGCGCAACGTGTCCATCGGCTGCCAGAAGCCGCGATGGTCGAAGGCGTGCAGCTCCCCGTCGCGCGCCAGGGCCGCGAGCGGCTCGTTCTCCCACACCGTGTCGTCGCCCGCGATGCGGTCCAGCACGCGCGGCGACAGCACGAAGAAGCCCCCGTTGATCGTGCCGCCGTCGCCCGGCGGCTTCTCGGTGAAGGCCGCGACGCGCGTGCCCTCCCGGCTGAGGGCGCCGAAGCGGCCGGGCGGGATCACGGCGGTGACGGTCGCCTGCCGGCCATGCGCGCGGTGGAAGGCGATCAGCGCGGTGATGTCCACGTCGCCGACGCCGTCGCCATAGGTCATGCAGAAGGCGTCCTCGCCGGCGAGGTAGGGCGCGACTCGCTTCAGCCGACCGCCGGTCATGGTGTCCTCGCCGGTGTCCACCAGCGTGATGCGCCACGGCTCTGCGGCCGGGCGCAGCAGCTCCACCTCGCCGCTCGCGAGGTCCACCGCGATGTCGGAGGAGAGCATCCGGTAGTTCAGGAAGAATTCGCGGATCTGCCAGCCCTTGTAGCCCAGGCAGATCACGAAGTCGGTGACGCCGTGCGCGGCGTAGGTCTTCATGATGTGCCACAGGATTGGCCGTCCACCGATCTCCACCATCGGCTTCGGCCGCACCGCGGTCTCCTCGGCCAGCCGCGTGCCGCGGCCGCCGGCGAGGATCACCGCCTTCATTGGGCGCACACCTCCGCCGCCCTGGCGTAGAACGCATCGACGAAGCGCTGCGTGTCGCCCAGCGGCCGCGCGCGGATCATGCCGCGCAGCCCGGTGCGCCACTGCCGGCGCTTCGCGCGGTCGCCGGCCAGCTCCACCGCCTTCGCCACGTACTCCTCCGCCGTGAAGCCGCACAGCTCGCCCAGGCCCGCATTGCTGAGGTTCGAATAGGACAGCCGCTCCGGGAAGCCGGGGCCGACCAGCGTCACCGTCGGCACGCCCATCCACAGCGTCTCGCAGGTGGTCGTGCCGCCGACATGCGGGAAGCTGTCGAGCGCGATGTCGATGCTGTTGTAGTGCGGCAGGTGCTTGCCGCGGATGCCGACGAAGTCGATCCGGTCCGGCGCCACGTCGCGCCGCGCGAACTCCGCCCGCGCATTGGCGACGAAGGAGGCCGCGTTGCCTTCCGGCCGGACGAAGAGGAAGCGGCTGCCCGGCACGCCGCGCAACACGGCGGCCCAGGCATCCAGGCACCGCGGCGTGTACTTGTAGGGGTTGTTCATCGTGCCGAAGGTCAGCCGACCGAGCCGTTCCTCCGGCAGCCCGTCCTCGATCGGCACGCTGTCGTTGAAGCCGAGCCGCCCCAGCGCCACCCAGCTTTCCGGCAGCTCGAAGGCCTTCTCGATCAGGAGGCGCGGATCGGCGGGACGGATGAACGGATCGGTCAGGATGTAGTCGATCGCCTCGAGCCCCGCGGAATGCGGGTAGCCCAGCCAGCTCGCGCCGATCCGTGCGGGCCGGTACGCCATGACGTCCAGCTTGTTCATCGCCGTGCTGCCGCCCAGCTCGAACAGCATGTCGAGCTCGTCCTGCGCGATGCCATCGGCAACTTCCGGGCTCGGCCGGCGCGGCCACCAGCGGAAGGCGTCCACCTTCGCCTCGATGTGGCCCTGCACGGCATCGCGCTGGCCTTCGTAGAAGGAGTAGCAGAACACCTGCACCCGGTCCTTGTCGTACTGCTCCAGCAGCGGCAGGGCGAAGTAGGTGACGGGGTGGTTGCGCAGGTCGGACGACATGAAGCCGATGCGCAGCTTGCGCGCGCCATGGATGGCCGGCCGCGGGGGCAGCGCCACCGGGCGGATCGCCGACTGCTCCCGCCTGCCCCAGGCGCGGTGCCATTCGACGATGCGCACCCGGTCCTCGATCGTCTCCACCTGGCCCAGCTCGTAATGCAGCGCGGAGACGCGGTTCTCCGCGATCCACATGGGTGCGAGCTGCGCCAGCGTGCCGGTCGCCGCCAGCCGGTCCTGGTCCATCACGCGCTGGAACACGGTGCGGAGCGAGCGCGCGAAGCGCGCGACGCGGTCGGGGTGGCGCTCCATCAGCCGCTTCGCGACGACATAGGCGCGTTCGAGATGCGCGGCCTCGTCGTCGTAGCGGCTGCGCGACAGGCTCTCCACCAGCGCGTCCATCACCTCGGCGTCGTCGGGATGTGCGGCGAAGGCGCGTTCCAGAGCGATGTTGGCGGCGCGGCGGTCGCCGTCGCCATGCAGCCGCGCCAGCAGCAGGTTCGCCGCGCGCTCGCCGGGGATGCGCGCGACCACCACCTCCAGCGCGGCGCGCGCCTCCTCGATGCGGCCGAGGCGCAGCAGGATTCGCCCCTCCATCACCTCCGGCATCGGGTCGCCGGGCAGCGCGGCGCGCAGCTTGCCCACGGCGGCCAGCGCACGCTCCGTCGCGCCGGCATCGAGCAGCGCGCCGATCAAGGTCGCCGCCACCTCCCGGTTGCGCGGATCGAGGCCGAAGGCCTTCTCCAGGCTGGCCATCGCCCCGTCCTGGTCGTTCAGGGCGCGCAGCACACGGCCGTGCAGCCGCCACAGCTCGGCATTGCGCGGGTCGAGCTTCAGCCCGCCGGCGAAGGCCGCCGCCGCGGCCGCGAAGTCGCCACGCAGGTCGTGGACGTTGCCGAGGTTCTGCCAGGGCGAGACGCTGCGCGGGTCCAGCCGCTTCGCCGCTTCCAGCACCGGCACCGCCTCCGCCAGCCGCCCGGCGCGCTTCAGCATCACGCCGAGCGCATTGGCCAACGCGAAGTCCTTGGGCTTGCGGGCCTGCGCGGGCGCCAGCACCTCCACCGCCTCGGCATGGCGGCCGAGGCTGGAGAGCGAGAGCGCCCAGGGCAGCGCCAGGGCCTGGGCCGAGGCGCCACTTGCCACCGCCTTGGCGAAGGCCTCCGCCGCCTCCGCATGGCGGCCGGCCTGGGCCAGCAGCCCGGCCAGCTGCTGCCAGTGCAGCCCGCTGCCGGGATCGGCGGCCAGCCGCTCACGCAGCGCGGCCTCCATGCGCTGCAGGTCCACGGGCGCGGCGGGGCGGGCGGCGGCACGGCGAGCGGGCGGCGGCATGGCTGATTGGTTCGCTATCACGCCGCCGTGCGCAACCACAAGCTGGAGCGACGCGCTGCCGCCGTCTCAGAAGGGTTGAGCACTCTTGCAAAAAGGCCCGCTGCCGCGCCAGATCGTCGCGCCGATGGACTCCGCCCCGCCGCCTGCCCTGCCTGCCGACCCGCAGCTCTGCGCCCGCATCCCCCTCGGCCTGCGCTGCGTCGTCGAGATTGGCTGCGGCGCGGGCGCGCTGGGCGCCTGGCT
>NZ_JAPSMD010000024.1 GCF_027856955.1 Falsiroseomonas oryzae
CCGCTGGCGGCGCTGCTGGCCACTGGCGCGCGACCGTGGCTCTGGCCGGTCGCGCTCCTCCTGCTCGCGGCAGCGCTTCCGCTGCTGCACGGCCGTGCCCCGGGCGGCGCGCTGGCGGTGGCGGGCGCGGGCATCCTGGTCCTGGTCTTCGCAGCCGGCCACGCCATCGGCCTGCGCGGGCTGGAATGGGCTTGGCTGGCGCCGCTGCTCGGTGCACCGACACCGCAGCCGGCGCTGGGCTGGGGCGCACTGCTCGTGCTGGCCGGCGCGACCGGATTGCTGGGGGCCGGGCTCGCCGCGCGCGGGTCCTTCGGGGCGGATGGCTTCGTCGCCTTCCTCGTCACCGGCACGGCTCTGCTGCTGTTGTTGTTCATCTTCCTGCCGCTGCTGACCATCCTGGCTGCCGCGCTCTACGAGGACGGACAACTGGCGCCGGCCGCGCTCGTCGCGCGGCTGGCCGCGCCCGAGGCCTGGAGCCTGGCCTGCCTCGCCTCGCACGAAGGCTGCGGCGTGGTCTGGAACACGCTGCTGCTGGCCACGCTCACCGGCCTGATCTCCACCGTGCTGGGCCTGGCCTTCGCGCTGCTGGCGGTGCGCGGCGGCGTGCGCGCGGCGCCGCTGTTCCGCGCCATGACGATCCTGCCGCTGATCACGCCGCCCTTCGTGGTCGCGATGGCGCTGATCGTGCTGTTCGGTCGCACGGGCATCGTCACCACCGCGCTGTGGGACTGGTTCGACATCCCGCGCAGCCGCTGGATCTACGGCCTGCCGGGCGTGCTGCTGGCACAGGTGCTGGCGCAGGCGCCGATCGCCTTCCTGTTGCTGGACGGCGCCTTGCGCGCCATCGCGCCCAGCCTCGAGGAGGCGGCGGCCACCATGGGCGCCCGCCGCTTCGCGGTGTTCCGCACGGTGACCTGGCCGCTGCTGAAGCCGGCGCTCGCTGCGGCCTTCCTGCTCGGCTTCGTCGAATCGCTGGCCGATTTCGGCAACCCGTTGGTGCTGGGCGGCGATTTCGACGTGCTGTCCACCCGGATCTTCTTCGCCATCGCCGGCGCCCGGCACGACCCCGGCCGCGCCGCGGCGCTGGCGTTGCTGCTGCTGGCGCTGACCTTGGGCGCCTTCGCGCTGCAGGCCTGGTGGCTCGGCCGGCGGCGCTACACAACCGTGACCGGCAAGGGCGATTCTGGCCTGCCGGCGCCGCTGCCGCGCGGCCTGAAGCTCGGCGCAGGCGCGCTGGTCTGGCCGTGGATGATCTTCACCGCCGCCGTCTACGGCATCATCCTCGTCGGCGGCTTCGTGCATGACGTCGGCCGTGGCGACCTGACCTTCACCTGGCGCCACATCCTGACCGCCTTCGAGGTGGAGTGGCAGGACGGCGCCTCCTTCCGCGGCTCCGCCTGGGACAGCCTGTTCACCACCATCGAGGTCGCCGCCATCTCGGCGCCGCTCACGGCGGGGCTCGGCATCCTGATCGCCTGGCTGATCGCGCGGCAGGGCTTCCGCGGGCGCGGAACGCTGGAGTTCATGACCATGCTGTCCTTCGCCATCCCCGGCACCGTGGTCGGCGTGGCCTATGTCATGGCCTTCAACGTGCCGCCGGTGGAACTGACGGGCACGGCGCTGATCCTCATCGCCTGCTTCGTCTTCCGGAACCTCCCGGTCGGCGTGCGCGGCGGGCTGGCGGCGCTGGCGCAGATCGATCGTTCGCTGGACGAGGCGAGCGCGACCATGGGCGGCAGCGCGCTGGCCACGCTGCGCCGCGTGGTGCTGCCCCTGCTGCGACCCGCCATCGTCACCGCGCTGGCCTACAGCTTCGTTCAGGCGATGACCGCGGTGTCGGCGGTGATCTTCCTGGTCTCCGCGCGGCACAACCTGGCCACGGTCTACATCGTCGGCCGGGTGGAAGCCGGGGAGATGGCCCTGGCCATCGCCTATTCCACCGTGCTGATCGTGATCATGCTGGTCGTCGTGCTCGGCATCGAGGCGCTGGTCGGCCGCGCGCGTATCGGCCGCCGTCCCACCGCCCCCATCCGCGCCGGAGCCTGACGATGACCGACGCCGCCGTCGTGTTCGACCGTGTCAGCAAGGCCTTCGGGCCGGTCCGCGCGGTGGACGAGGTCTCCTTCGCCTTCCCGCCCGGTGCGCTGGTGACGCTGCTCGGCCCGTCCGGCTGCGGCAAGACCACCACGCTGCGCCTCGTCGCCGGGCTCGAGCTGCCGACCGGCGGCCGCATCACCATCGAGGGCCGCGACGTCACCGGCCTGGCGGCGGCGGAACGGCGCATCGCCATGGTGTTCCAGTCCTACGCGCTGTTCCCGCATCTCGACGTGCTGGAGAACGTCGCCTACGGGCTTCTCGTGAGCGGCGCGCGCAAGCAGAGCGCCGAGGCCGATGCGCTCGCCATGCTCAAGACCCTCGGGCTGGAGGGCCTGGGCAGGCGCCTGCCGGCCGAGCTTTCGGGCGGCCAGCAGCAGCGCGTGGCCGTGGCCCGCGCGCTGGTGCTGCGCCCCAGGGTCCTGCTGTTCGACGAACCTCTCTCCAATCTCGATGCCCGGCTGCGTCGCCGCGTGCGGGAGGACATCCGCGACCTGCAGAAGCGCCTCGGTCTCTCGGTGGTCTATGTCACCCACGACCAGCAGGAAGCGCTCGCCGTCTCGGACCTGGTCTGCGTCATGCGGGCCGGGCGGATCGCGCAGATGGGCACGCCGACCGAGCTCTACGACGACCCGGCCGACGCCTTCGTGGCCGACTTCATGGGCGAGGCCAACGTGCTGGAGGGCGCGGTGCTCGGCGCCGGACGCGTCGCGCTCGGCGGCGTGGAACTCGCGACGGCGATGCGCGACCACCCGCCGGGTCCGGCGCAGCTGGCGGTGCGACCCGAACTGGTGACCCTGGCGCCCGAGGGCGAGGGCCTGCCGGGCCGCGTGCGACGCGCCGCCTTCCTTGGCCAGACACGCGAATACGAGGTGGATACCGCGGCCGGCACGCTGTTCGTCGTGACGCCCGCCGCCTCGCGCGCCTTCGCCATCGGCGATCCTGTCGCCTGCCGCTTCCAGCGCGTCATCCCGCTCCGCCCGGCGGCCGACGCGTAGCGAGCACCTTCTCCGCGTGTCGCCCTTGACGTCGGGCGGCGCCGCGATGACACATGCCGCACCAGGCGCTGCCGGCGTGTCGCCCGCGGCGAAGCCGGGGGAGAAGCTGCCTTGTCCGCCCCGAAATGCATGCTCCTCACCGGTGCCAGCCGCGGCATCGGACATGCCACGGTGAAGCTGTTCCAGTCGCAGGGCTGGAACGTCTACACGGTGTCGCGCCAACCCTTCGCCGAGCAGTGCCCCTGGCCCGCCGGGCGGGAAAGCCACATCCAGGCGGACCTGACCGATCTCGGCGGCGTCGCGGAACTCGCGGACGAGTTGCGTCGCCGGCTGCCGGATGGCTGCCTGCATGCCCTGGTGAACAATGCCGGCATCTCGCCGAAGGGGCCGGGCGGGAAGCGGCTTGGCATGCTCGACACCGACGCCGCCACCTGGCTGCAGGTGCTCTCCGTCAATCTCGTCTCCACCGCCCTGCTGACGCGCGCGCTGTTCGCCGAGCTCGTTGCGGCGCGCGGCAGCGTGGTGAACGTGACCTCCATCGCCGGCACGCGGGTCCATCCCTTCGCCGGCCCCGCCTATGCCTGCTCCAAGGCCGCACTCGCCGCGCTGACGCGGGAGATGGCGCATGAGCTCGGCCCGCACGGCGTGCGGGTGAACGCAATCGCGCCGGGCGAGATCGACACCTCGATCCTGTCCCCCGGCACGGCGGAGATCGTGGAGCGCGACATCCCGCTGCGGCGGCTCGGCCGGCCGTCCGAGGTGGCGGACACGATCTACTTCCTGTGCAGCGAGGCCGCCGCCTATACCAATGGCGCCGAGATCCACATCAACGGCGGCCAGCACGTCTAGGATCCTGCCGGGCGTCCCTTGACGCCACCTGCCCACCGCAACGAAGCTTGCACTGCCGGAGGCAGGGAGAGGCGGATGACCGCGTGGGGCCGTCGTGGGGCACTTCTGCTGAGTGCCGCAGCGCTCGCCGCCCCGGGCCTGGCCCGGGGGCAGGCCGGGCGCCCGCTGCGCTTCGTCGTGCCCTATGCGCCCGGCGGCCAGGCGGACAACCACACGCGGCTCATCGCGCAGCACCTGCGCACCGTGCTCGGGCGCGACATCGTGGTGGACAACCGCCCCGGCGGATCGGCGGTGATCGGCACGGACCATGTGGTGCGATCGACGCCGGATGGCACGACCGTCCTGTTCGTCGCCAAGACGGTGCTGTTCCACGAGATGCTGGTCGCGCAACCCACCTTCCGCATGGCACAGCTGGCGCCAGTCATCGTCATCGGGGAGTTCCCGTCGCTCTGGACGGTCAGCGCGCAGACGGGCCTCGCAGACTGGGCGGCCTTCGTCGCGCGCGCGAAGGAACGGCCCGGGCAGCTGAGCTACGCCACGCTCGGGCGCGGATCGCTGACGCATCTGAACGGCGAACTGCTCGAGGCGACGGCGGGCATCGACCTGGTGGACGTGCCGTATCGCGGCGCCGCGCCGGCCATGCTGGACCTGCTCGCCGGTCGTGTGGACGCCTATTTCGACACGCCGACCTGGGTCGCCGCGGATGCCTATGTCTCGGGCGGGGTGCGCGCGCTGGCGATCACCAGCGCGCAACGCTCCCCCATGGCGCCGAACGTGCCGACCTTCGCGGAGCTTGGCCTGCCCGGCCTGACCCAGACGGCCTGGAACGGCTACATGGTGCCCGCCGCGACGCCGCCCGAGGTCGTGCAGCAGCTCAACGCGGCGCTGCAGCAGGTGCTGGCGATGCCGGAGGTCGCGGAACGCCTGGGGCGCGACGGGCTCTCCGGGCTGGGCGGCGGCACGGATCGCTTCGCGGCGCTGCTGCGGCAGGAATCGGAGGTCTGGAGCGGTCTCATCCGTCGGCTCGGCCTCCGCATCGACTAGCGCAGGCGTCGCCGGCGTGCACATCTCGCTTCAGGTCAACGGCACGCCGCACCGGCTGGAGGTGCGCGGCGCCGAGACCCTGGCGGAGGTCCTGCGCGACCGTCTCGGCCTGACCGGCACCAAGATCGGCTGCAACGCCGGGGAGTGCGGCGCCTGCACCGTCGTGCTCGACGGGCGCGCCGTCTGCGCCTGCCTGGTCCCGACACCGCGCATGGACGGCGCTGCGGTGCGCACCATCGAGGGCGTGACGCCGGCCGAGGGCCTGTCGCCGCTGCAGCAGGCGTTGGTGGAGCACGGCGCCTTCCAGTGCGGCTTCTGCACGCCCGGCGTTGTCATGTCGCTCACCGCGCTGTTCGACCGCGTGCGGCTGCCGAGCGAGCACGAGATCCGCGTCGCCCTGCAGGGCAATGTGTGCCGCTGCAGCGGCTATGTCCGGCTGATCGAGGCGGCGAAGGCCGCCGCGCTCAGGCTCGCCCGATGACGGTGATCGGCCGCGCCGTCGGGCAGAGCGTGAGGCTGCGCGAGGCGCCGGAGCGGGTCACCGGCCGCGCGATCTACACGCACGACCTCGTACTGCCGGGGATGCTGTGGGGCGCCATCCTGCGCAGCCCGCATCCGCACGCCGTGATCCGCGCGATCGACGTCTCCCCGGCGCTGGCGATGGCGGGCGTCGTCGCGACGCTGACTGGCGAGGACACGGCGGACCGGTATCTCAACTACGGCCCCGCCTTCGCCGACCGCTACCCGCTCGCCCGCAGCCGCGTGCGCTTCGTGGGAGAGGAGGTCGCCGCCGTGGCGGCCGAGACGCCGGCGCTGGCACGCGCCGCCGCGGCCGCGATCCGGGTGGAATACGAACCGCTGCCAGCGGTCTTCGACCCGGCCGTCGCAGTCGCGCCGGGCGCGCCGCAGGTGCTGCACGGCCCGAAACTGCCCTGGAACGTCGCGCAGCACACCACCGCCGACTGGGGCGGCGTGGCGGAGGGCTTCGCGGCCGCCGCGCATGTGGTGGAGGGCCGCTTCGAGCATGGCCTGGTCGCGCCGGTCTGCCTCGAGACCAACGGCGTCGTCGCGTCCTGGGACGATGCGGCGGGCACGATGGACATCTGGGCCGGCACGCAGGCGCCCTTTTTCGCCCGCAAGGAAGTGGCCCATCTTCTCGGCGTGCCGCGCGAGCGGGTGCGCCTCCGCTCCGTCCACATCGGTGGCGGCTTCGGCGGCAAGTCGCAATCGCCGGAGCCGATCGGCATCTGCGCGCTGCTCGCACGCAAGGCAGGCCGGCCGGTGAAGATCGTGCTGACGCGGCGCGAGGAGTTCCTCGGCGGCAAGACCGACCACGGCAAGGTCATGCACCTGCGCAGCGCCGCGGCGGCGGACGGCACGCTGCTGGCGCGCCACACCGACTACCTGGTGGACAACGGCGCCTTCACCCACATGGGCCCGGCCTACATCTCCGCCGTGCGGCAGCGCACCGCGAACCTTTACCGCGTCAGGGCCGCAGGCTTCGACGGCCGGCTGGTCTACACCAACAAGGTGCCGGGCGGATCCTATCGCGGCATGGGCGCGCCGCAGATCATCTGGGCGATCGAGACGCAGGTGGACGAGCTGGCAGAACGGCTGGGCAAGGACCCGCTGCGCTACCGCCAGGAGATCGCCAACCGGCCGGGCGACGTCACGCCGCAGGGCTTCCGCATCTCGACCTGCCCGCTGGTCGAATGCCTCGAGGAAGCCGGGCGCCGCATCGGCTGGGAGGAGAAGCGCGCCAACCCGAAGCCGTGGCGCGGCGTCGGCATCGCCGCGATGATCAACCCGTCCGTCGGCGTCCTGTATCCGGAAGGCAACTTCGCCAATGTGGCGCTGACCCTGCGTGCCGACGGCACCTTCCTGCTGGGCACCCAGGCCGCCGATTGCGGCACCTGGCAGAACACGGTGCTGGCACAGTTCGCGGCGGAGGAGCTGGACGCCGCCGTAGAGCGCATCGACGTGCTGCACATGGACACGGCCGAGGCGCCAGACGACCTGGGCAGCGCCGCCTCCCGCGTCACCTTCGTCACCGGCGGCGCCGCCATCGACGCGGGGCGGCGGATGAAGGCCGAGGTCGCCGCGCGCCTCGCTGCGCTATGGGCCGTTCCGGCAGAGGCGTTGGAGTTCGCCGGCGACGCGGTCGGGTTGCCCGGCGACAACGCGCGACGGCTGGATTGGCCAGGCGTCGCCGCACTGCTGGGCCCGATCCGTGTCGAGGGCCACCACGTCATCGACCTGCCGCGCGCCGATCCGAAGACCGGCTACGGGCACTATGCGGCCACCTACGGCTTCGGTGCCCAGGCAGCCGAGGTGGAGGTGGACCCTGCCACCGGCCATGTCCGCGTGCTGAAGGTGGTCGTCGTGCAGGACATGGGGCGGGTCATCAACCCGGCCGCGCTGGAAGGCCAGATGCATGGCGGCATCGTCCAGGGCATCGGCATGGCGCTGAGCGAGGAGCTGGTGCTGCAGGACGGCATGCCGGTGAACACCTCGCTGATCACCTATCGCGTGCCGCGCATCTTTGAGGCGACCGAGATCGACTGCGCCTTCATCGAGCAGCCCGACGCCACCGGCCCCTACGGCGCCAAGGCCGGCGGCGAGCATTCGATCAACCCGACGGTCGCCGCCATCGCGAATGCCGTCGCGCACGCCACCGGCATACGCTTCCGTCGCATCCCGATCACGCCGCACCGCCTGCGCGATGCGCTGCGACGGAAGGAGGCGCGCAGGCTGGACCTGCAACCCTGGCGGCGGCCCTACAACCTCGAGGTTGCGGCGGTGCGGCGCCTCTATCCCGCGATCGTCTTCCCGGCCCTGAAGAAGCTCGGCGCGTCGCTGCAGCGCGAGCGCCCGCGCGTGACCGACTTCGACCACGAGCGCCCGGCCAACCTGGCCGCGGCGATCGAGGCCCTGAACAGGCCGGGCCGCCGCGCCAAGCTGATCGCCGGCGGGACGGACCTGCTGGTCGGCATCCGCCAGGGCATCTACGGGCCCGACCTGGTGGTGGACATAGCGGGCCTGGCGGAGCTGAAGGGCATCGCCGTCGGCGACGATGTCGTGCGCATCGGTGCCGGCACGACGCTGGCCGAGATCACGGAAGACCCTGCGCTGCACGCCGCCCTGCCCGCGCTGGCCGAGGGGATGGAGCTGGTCGCGACGCAGCAGATCCGCAACGTCGCGACCTTGGCGGGCGACCTCTGCCAGGAGAAGCGCTGCTGGTTCTTCCGCGCCGCGCTGCCCTGCTACAAGTTCGGCGGCGCCGCCTGCCCCTGCTACGCCATCACCGGCGACAACCGCCATCACAGCGTGATGGGCGCGGGCCGCTGCGCCGCGCCCTGCATCGCCGATGCCGCGCCGATCCTGGTCGCGCTGGACGCGACGGTGATCGCGACCGACGGAAGGCGGGAGCGCCGCATCCCGATGGAACGCTTCTACCGCTGGTCCGGCGAGACGGTGCTGGCGCCCGGTGAGGTCATGCTGGCCGTCGAGGTTCCCCGCGCCGGCCCAGCGCAGGCCTATGAGAAGTATGCCCAGTGGCGCGGCGACTTCCCCGAAGCCTCCGCTGCCGTGCGGCTGCGCCAGGTCGGGGGTCGGCTGGCGGAAGCGCGGATCTCCCTCGGCGGCGTCGCGCCCCTGCCGATGCGCCCGAAGGCGTCGGAGGCCACGCTGCTGCGCGACGGCCTGTCCGACGAGGCGCTGCGCGCGGCGGCGGAGAAGGTGGTGCGCGGCGCCTTGCCCTTGCGCGACAATGCCGCGAAGCTCGACATGGTGGTTGCCGTGACGGAACGCGCGCTGCGGCGCGCGCGGGAGAGGCTGCAGGCACGCCCGCAGGGCGAAGACGAGAGGGGAGCGCAAGAATGAGGACGTTCATGCTTCGGGTGCTGGGCGCGGCATCGCTGGCGCTGTCCACGCTCGGCATCGGCGGCGTCGCGCAGGCGCAGCCGCGCGACCGCTTCGTCTACGGCGTGCCCTCCACCATCTCCTCTGCCATCGCCAACTTTTCCTTCGCGCAGGAGCTCGGCTATTTCGACGAGGCGCGGATCAACCTGGAACTGGTACCGCTCGCAGGCTCCGGCGTGACCATCCCGCAGCTGCTCTCCAACCAGATCCAGTCCACCGGCGCCAGTGTCGAGCCCCAGGTGATCTCCCGCGCGCCAGGGGGACAGAACTTCCCGCTGATCTTCGCCTACAACTACCTGCGCAACTCCGTCTGGGAGTTCGCGGTGCTGGACAGCAGCGAGATCCGCAGCCTGGCCGACATGCGGCGCCGCACCCTTGGCATCACATCGCTCAGTGCCGGCAACATCTACATGACGCGCGCCATGGTGCAGGCGCAGGGCGTCCCGTGGAACGAGGTGCGCGTCTCCGCCGTCGGCTTCGGCGTGCAGGCCTTCGAGGCGCTGCGCACGCGCCAGATCGACGTGCTGAACCTGTGGGACTCCATGCATGAGCAGATGGAGCAGCAGGGCGTGAGGATCCGCCGCCTGCCCATCCCGGCGGAGTTCGACGGCATGTCGAGCCACGGCTTCCTGTTCACCCAGCGCATGCTGCGGGAGAACCCGGACCTGATCGTCCGCTTCAGCCGCGCCGTCACCAAGGGCTCGGTCGCCTGCGAGGCCAACCCGGAAGGCTGCCTGCAGGCCTTCTGGCGCCGCAACCCGATGCGGCGCCCGCAGAACGCCGACAACCCCGAGGTGCACCGGGCCGAGATGGCGATCATGACCTCCCGGCTGCGGAACATCGTCTATTTCCGCGAGGGCGAGCCGCGTCTCTGGGGCCACTACCCCGAGCGCGACTGGGTGGCGCTGATTAATGCGCTGAAGCTCGGCGGGCAGATCCCGCAGGACGCCAACATCCCGCTGAACCAGCTCTATACGAACGAACTGGTGCCGCAGTTCAACGCCTTCGACGCCGACGCGGTCGTGCGTCAGGCGCGCGCCTATCGCTGAGCGCCGGAGACAACGATGCTGAAGGAGATCCTGGACGTCCTCGACTTCATGACCGCGCCGCGGGCATCGGTGGAGGACTTCCTGCGCATGCTGCCGCCCGGCGCGCACAGCCACACGACGGAAGTGGTGGAGGTGGACGGGCGGCGCATGGACTTCCTGAAGATACTGTTCCCCGGCCGCCGCGGCAGGTCGGCCGGCGGCAACACGCGCACGCTGGGCGTCATCGGCTCGCTCGGCGCGCTGCGCGTGCCCGGCGACAACCAGGCGCTCGTCTCGGATGCCGATGGCTGCCTGGTGGCGCTGGCGGTCGCGCTGCGGCTGGCGCGCATGGCGGCGAAGGGGCAGGTCCTTGCCTCGGACGTGCTGATCTCGACCCAGCTCTGCCACGACGGCCGCGCGGAGCCGCACGACCCCTACCCCTTCGTCATGTCGCCGATCCCGTCGCGTCTCAAGCATCCGCGGCTGGTGGACCCGCGCATGGACGGGCTGGTCGTGGTGGAGACCTGCAAGAGCAACAAGCTGGTCAGCCACAAGGGCTTCGCCATCACCCATGTGGCGAAGGAAGGCATGCTGCTGCGCCTGCATGCCAACCTGATCCACATCCAGGAGATGGTGACGGGCCGGCTGCCGGTGATCTTCCCGGTCTCGCAGCAGGACCTCACGCCCTACGAGACCGGCATCCACCATGTCTGCGGCATGATGCTGCCGGCGCTCTACACCGACGCCCCGGTGCTGGGCGTGCCGATGGTGACGGAAGCGCAGACCTGGCCCGCCTGGACCAACGTGCAGCACGCCTCGGAGATGGACCAGGCCGGCCGCTTCTGCCTGGAGGTCGCGACGCGCTTCGGCCTGGGCGAATGCGAGTTCTTCTACGAAGCCGACTACGAGGCGATGAAAAAGTTCTACGGAACCTTGCCGCGCGCCGTCGCACCCGCCTGAAGGACCGGCCACGCGGATGCAGTTCTCCTTCTCGCTCGTGCCCACCATGGGCCTCCGCGACTATGCGCGCGTCGTGCAGCGCGCGGAGGCCTGGGGCTTCGACCATGTCTGGTGCCCCGACCAGGGCTTCATGCGCGATCCCTTTGTCGCACTGGCTGCTGCGGCGACTGGCACCAGCATCCCGCTCGGGCTCGCCGTCACCAACCCCTTTTCCCGCCATCCGGTGCAGGTCGCGCGCGCCGCGGGCACGCTGGCGGATCTGCGCAACGGCCAGTTCATCCTGGGCTACGGGGCGGGCGAGCTGGAGCGGCAGCGGCGCCGCATGGGGGCGCCGGAAGGCCCGCTGATCGCCGCGCTGCGCGATGCCGTCACCACCTGCCGGCGCCTGTTGGCGGGCGAACGCGTCAGCATCGAAAGCCCGGTGTTCCAGCTCCGCGATGTCGGGCTGGAGTTCACGCCCACCGCGCCGGTGCCGATCTACATCGCCACGGCCGGCCCGCAGGCCTTCGCTCTGTCCGGCGAACTGGCCGACGGCGTGATCGTGGGCGACGTCGCCTGCCCGAAGGCGATGCGGGAGATCGTGCGCCTGGTGCGCGAGGCCGCGGAGCGTGCCGGCCGCCCGCCCGGCGCGGTGAAGGTGGTCGCCTGGGTCTCGACCATCGTCACGGACGAACCGGCGGCGCTGCGCGAGATGTTGCGCCTGCCGGTCATCGGCCGTGCTGCGTCCAACATGGCTGGATGGACGCGCGGGCTGCTCGGCGTCGATGACCACGCGGTGGCCGCGCTGAAGGCGGCGCTGGCAAGTCCCGCGGGCGGCATCGGGCAGGACATCGTGCCGGACAGCCTCATCGACGCCATGGCGCTGGTCGGCACCGCTAGCGACCTCGTTGCGCGGATCGCGGCGCTGGGCGAAGCCGGCGTGGACATGATCGGCTGCCGCATGCCGGTCGCGCTGGCGAGCCGGGTGGATTTCGAGGGCAACCTCGCCCGCATCGCGGAGCAGGTGATCCCGGCCTTCCGCAACGGGGAACGCCGATGAGCGATGGGCTGCCTGGCCTGGTGCAGACGGCCTCATCGGCGCCCGTGCCGATCTGGCCGGTCACGCCGGACTCGCTCGAGAGCTTCCGCAACGCATTGCCCGAGCCGGCGCGCGCCGCGCTCGCCGTGGCGCAGTTCCAGGCCAAGGCTGGCCAGGTCGCGATGCTGCCCGCCGGCCCGGACGGTCGGGCTGGCGTGGCGGCCGGCATCGGCGCGCCGCAGGGGCGCTGGGACTGGGCACAGGTCGCCGCGGCGCTGCCCGCATCGACCTACGCCATCGCCGGCGCGCTGCCCGGGGCGGAGGCCACGCAGGCCGCCATCGCCTGGGCGCTCGGCAGCTACCGCTTCCGCGTCAGCCGGGACGCTGCCTTGCCCGTGGCCTGCCTGGTCCTGCCCGAGTCCGCCGATGCCGCCGCCGTCGCGCGCTGCGCCGGTGCGGTAACGGCGGCCCGCGACCTGGTGAACCAGCCGGCGAACCGCCTGGGCCCGGAGGAACTGTCCGCCGCGGTCGAGGCTATCGCAAAGCGGCATGGCGCGAGGTTCCGCAGCACCGTCGGCCCTGCGCTGCTGGCCGATGGCTATCCCGCCATCCATGCCGTCGGTCGCTCCAGCCACCGGGCTCCGCGCCTGCTGGACCTGTGCTGGGGCAGGCCCGACGCGCCGAAGGTGACGCTGGTCGGCAAGGGCGTCTGCTTCGACACCGGCGGGCTCAACATCAAGTCCATGGCCGACATGCGCCAGATGAAGCGCGACATGGGCGGCGCCGCCGTGGCCTTCGCCGTCGCCAGCATGGTGATGGACGCAGGTCTGCCGGTGCGCCTGCGCCTGCTGGTGCCGGCGGTGGACAACGTGGTGGCGGAGGACGCCTTCCGCCCCGGCGACATCCTGGACACCCGCAGCGGCCTGAAGGTCGAGATCGCCAACACCGACTGCGAAGGGCGCCTGGTGCTGGCCGACGCGCTGGCCGAGGCCGATGCGGAGGCGCCTGACCTCGTCATCGACTTCGGCACCCTGACCGGCTCCGCGCGCGTCGCCCTCGGGGGCGAGATCGGCGCGCTGTTCTCGGACGATGCGGACCTCGCGGCGCGCCTGCAGGCGATCTCGATCGAAGAAGAGGACCCGCTGTGGACGCTGCCGCTGTGGCAGCCCTATCGCAGCCGGGTTCAGAGCCAAGTCGCCGACCTGCTGAACATGGCCGATGGCGCCTATGCCGGGGCGATCACCGCGGCGGTCTTCCTGCAGGCCTTCGTCCGGCAGGCGCGGGCCTGGGTGCACCTGGACATCAGCGCCTGGAACGACCGGGCCCGGCCCGGGCGTCCTTCCGGCGGCGAGGCGACCGGCGCGCGCGCCATCTTCGCCCTGCTGGCCGAGCGCTACGCCGCCTGACCGCTTCGCGTCAGGCGGTCTCGGCGGTCGTCGTCGTGGTGGCGGTTCGCCGGCCGCTCCCGTCCCAGAAGACAATGCGGCGATGCGCGAAGCGCACCAGGCTGCTCGCCGTCACGCCGATGATCGCCAGGGTGAAGATGCTGGCGAACATCGTCGCGACATCGAAGTTCAGGGACGACGCCTGGATCAGATTCCCCAGCCCCCGCTGGGAGGCGACGAACTCCCCCACCACCGCGCCCAGCAGCGCCAGCACCAGCGCCACCTGCAGGCCGGCGAAGATGGCGCTGGCGGCCGAGGGCAGCTTCACGTTGACAAACAGGTGCCAGCGCGACGCCGAGCAGGCGCGATACAGGTCCACCAGGTCCGGATTGGCCGAGCGCAGCCCGACCACCACGTTCACGAACATCGGGAAGAAGCAGATCAGCGCGACCAGCACCACCTTGGACGCGATGCCGAAGCCGAGCCAGACGATCAGCAGCGGCGCCAGCGCCACCTTCGGCATGGACTGCAGCGCGATCACATAGGGATAGACCAGCCGCTCCACCGTGCGGAACTCCGCCACCAGGCCGCCCGCCAGCAGCGCGAAGCTGCATCCCAGCACGAAGCCGCCGAGCATCGCCTGCAGCGTCGCCCAGACATGGATCCAGATCGTGCCGCCGAAATAGGCCTGCTGCATCGCCGAAAGCACCGCCCCCGGCCGCGGCAGCAGGTAGGCGGGGATGCCGAACCAGTCGAGGCTGGCTTCCCACAGCGCGATCACCACCACGAAGGTGACCACCGGCAAGCCGTAGGTCTTCAGCGTCTCCGCCATGCGGGCCTCCTGCCGTCCGTTGCAAAGCGATCACTGCGCATGGCCGTCCACGCTGAAGAAGGCGCGCAGCCGGTTGCAGAGCGCCGCGAAGCGCGGCTCCCCCAGGGTCTGCGCGCGGCGCGGCCGCGGCAGGTCGATCTCGATGGTCTCCAGCAGGCGCCCGGGCCGCTCCGACAGCACGACGACCCGGTCCGCCAGGAAGACCGCCTCCGGGATCGAATGGGTAATGAAGACCACGGACTTGCCAGTCTTCATCCAGATCGCCTGCAGCTCCGCGGTCATGCGTTCCCGCGTCATCGCGTCCAGCGCGGCGAAGGGCTCGTCCATCAGCAGCAGGGCAGGGTCGTGGATCAGGCCGCGCGCCACCGCCACGCGCTGCTGCATGCCGCCGGACAGCTCGTTCGGATAATGGCCGGCGAAGCGCTCCAGCCCGGTCAGGCGCAGCAGGTCCATGGCCTTGTCCTGGTACTCCGCCACCGGCCGGCGCAGCGCGCGGATCGGCACCAGCACGTTGTCCAGCACGGTCTTCCACGGCAGCAGCGTCGGCTGCTGGAAGACGATGCCGACATCCGGCCGCGGCCCCACCACGGGCCGCCCGCCCAGCACCACCTGGCCGCCGGACGGTCTGAGCAGGCCGGAGACGATCTTGAGCAGCGTGGACTTGCCGCAGCCCGACGGGCCGAGCACCGCGACGAACTCGCCATCGCCGACCGACAGGCTGAGGCGATCGAGCGCCTTCACGTTGCCCTGGCGCGAGGCATAGACCACCGACAGGTCTCGGATTTCCAGCCGGGCTGGCGCGTCACGCCTCGCCGCCGCCTCTGCCGGCGCCGCAGTTCCTCGCAACGGGGTCACGCTCATGCTCCGTCTCCCGCCGGACGATGCCGCCGCGCGCCGCTCCGATGCCCGACCGGGCCTGTCCGCATCGCCCTGCCCCCACGGTTGCGGGCGCCGCGCTGCTGCCCGTCTCACGACTCCGTCAAGCTTCGCGGCAATGCAGCGCCGCGGCAAGGCTCCGCAGGTGCGCCAAGCAGCGTGCTGATGGAGCCGCGGGGAATGAAGGCGACGCGCCGACCGGCGTTGACCCTGGCGAGAGGCCGCTGATAGCGTTCGCGTCCAGAAAGGTCGGGAGAAGGAATCGGCGATGACGGGCAAGACCACGCGCCGTGCCGTGATCCATGGCGCGGCGGCCTTCGCGGCCGCATTGGCCGCCCCCCGTGTGCAGGCCCAGTCCGACTTCATGGAGCCCGTGCGCATCCGCATGGGCTACGCGCCCTATATCTCCGCGGGTCCCTACCTGATCGCCGAGGCGAAGGGCTATTTCCGCCGCCTCAACATCGAGATCGTGCCGACCTCCCACGTCGATGGCAGCCTGTCGCTGCCCGCGCTGGCGGCCGGCGAACTCGATGTCACTGGCGCCACGATCAGCGCGGGGCTGTTCAACCTCATGGCGCGCGGGCTCGGCATCAAGCTGTTCATGGAGCGCGGGCGCGAATCGCCGGGCATGGGCTCCAACGCCATCCTGGTCAGCAACGAGCTGTGGGAGCGCGGCTTCCGCAGCAAGGAAGGCTACCGACTGGCACGCGGTCAGGCCATCGGCATCTCCTCGCGCGGCAGCGTCGCGCAATACATCCACACGCTGGGGCTGGAGGCGGCCGGGCTGAAGCCCGATGACGTGGACTGGCGCTGGGGCATGGCCCCGAACACCAGCCTGCCGCTGATGCGGCAGAACCGCATCGGGCTCATGAACCTGCCGCTGCCCGGCGCCTATGCGGCGCAGAACCAGGGCATCGGGCGCGTCGCGACCTGGAGCGACGAGTTGGCGCCCGGCATGGTGCTCGCCTGCTCCCTGGCCAGCGAGCGCTTCCTGCGCGAACGCCACTCCGCGGTCGTACGCTTCTGCATGGCGATCATGCAGGGCAACAAGGAGTTCATGGCCGCGGCGCGCGACGGGAACCCGGAGATCCTGCGCATCCTGGCCGATGGCACGCGACTGACGCCGGAGGTGATCGACAGCACGCGGCCGCGCTGGACCGACATGCAGATCGACGGCATGCCCAACCTGCCCTCCATCGTCGAGCAGCAGCGCTTCTGGCGCGAGCGGACCGACCTGCTGGCGCGCTCCGTGCCGGACGACCAGATCTTCGATACCCGCGCGATCCGCGAGGCGTGGCAACGGCTGGAGAACAGCAATCCCTTCGCCTGACGTGCCCGCGCCCTTCGCCGCGATCGCGGTCACGCGTCTCTCCCACACCTTTGAGAGCCGCAGCGGTGCGACGACTTTGGCACTCAGCGACGTCAGCTTCGAGTTCCCGGCCGGCCGCGTCACCTCCATCGTCGGGCCGTCCGGCTGCGGGAAGTCCACGCTGCTTCTGATCCTGCGCGGCCTGCTCGCCGCCAGCGAGGGCGAGGTGCGCTTCCTCTACGGTGCGGAGCGCCAGCCCGGCCCGCCGCCGCGGATGGCGACCGTCTGGCAGTCCTTCAACCTGCTGCCCTGGCGCAGCGTGCTGGACAACGTGGCCTTCGGCCTGGAGCTCGGCGGCATGGGTCGCGCCGAACGCGAGGCGCGCGCGCAGGACGCGATCCGCGCCGTGGAGCTCGGCGGCTTCGAGAAGCATTTCCCCGGCCAGCTCTCCGGCGGCATGCGACAGCGCGTCGGGCTCGCGCGCGGCCTGGTGATGCAGCCGGAGATCCTGTTCCTCGACGAGCCCTTCGGCGCGCTCGATGCGCAGACACGCCTGTATCTGCAGGAACAGCTCTCCGCCCTGGTGGAGCGCAGCGGCCGCACCGTGGTGCTGGTGACGCATTCCATTGAGGAGGCGATCTTCCTCGGCGACCTGGTGATGGTGATGACCGCCCGCCCCGGCCGCGTTGCCGCCACGCTCGAGGTCGGGCTGCCCCGTCCGCGGGGGCTGGACGCGCAGAAAACGCCGCGCTTCGGCCAGCTGTTCGAGGAAATCTACGGACTGCTGCGCGACGAGGTGCGCAAGGCGATGCTGGAGCGCATATGAGCGAGATCGCCAGCCGCGAGGCCGTCGCCCCGCCCGTTCCGCGCCGCCGGCCGCGCCGGCGCGACGAGACCTGGTTCTACGGGCCGGCCGCGATGCTGATCTTCCTGCTGGCCTGGGAGGCTGGCGTTGCGATCTCCGGCATTCCGGAGCTGTTCCTTCCGCGACCCTCGGCCATCGTGGTGTCGCTGGTCACGCTGTTCGCCACCAAGGGGCTTGCCTACGACACCGCCCTGACGCTGTGGCGCATCTTCGGCGGATTCCTGCTCGGCTCGATGATCGGCATCTTCCTCGGCGTGCTGATGGGCACCTCGCGGCGGATCTTCGCGACCACCGACATCTTCGTGGCCGCGATCTATCCCGTGCCGAAGATCTCGCTGGTGCCACTGCTGGTGATCTGGCTCGGCACCGGCGACCTGTTCCTGATCGTGCTGGCCGCGCTCGGCTGCCTGTTCCCGGTGCTGGTAAACACCATCACCGGCGTGAAGCAGTGCGACCCCGGCCTGATCCTGGCGGCGCGCGACCTCGGCGCGAGCCGGGCGCAGATCCTGCGGCATGTCGTCATTCCCGCCGCCGTGCCGGCGATCTTCGCCGGGCTGCGCCTGGCGCTCGGCATCAGCATCATCCTGATCGTCGCGGCGGAGATGCAGACGGCCCGCTACGGCCTGGGCGCCAAGCTGCATCTGGCCGGCCAGATCCTGGAGACCGGCGACGTCTTCGCCATCCTGCTGCTGCTCTCGCTGATCGGCATCGTGCTGACCAAGGTGCAGTCCATCGCCGACCGCTTCGTCGGCCGCTGGCGCGCGACCTGACCGGAAGAGGACACCGCCCGTGACGCGCATCCTGATCCGCTGCGGCTGGATCATCACCCTCGATCCGGCCCTCGGCGAACTGCGCGACGCGGAGATCCTGGTGCAGGACGGCCGCATCGCCACAGTTGGCCGGAACCTCGGCGCCACCGCCGAGGAGGTGGTGGACGCCACCTCCATGATTGTCATGCCCGGGCTGATCGACGCCCATGTGCATCTCTGGCAGTGCGGGCTGCGCGCCATCGGCTCCGAATGGCTCGGCCCCGACTACCACGGCACGATGCACGCCAACCTGGCCACGCGCTACGGCGCCGAGGACAACTACCTCGGCAACCTCGTCTCCGCCCTGGCGCATCTGGATGGCGGCGTCACCACCGTGCTGGACTGGTGCCACAACATCACCTCGCTCGAGATGGCGGAGCGTTCGGTGGACGCGCTGGAGGAAAGCGGCATCCGCGCCGTCTTCGCGCATGGCACCGCGAAGCCGCCGACCCGCCCCGGCGAGACGCCCTACACCCACGTCCCGCATCCGCGCGACCGGGTCGAGGCGCTGCGGAAGTCCCGCTTCGCCTCCGACGACCGCCGCGTGACGCTGGCGCTCGCGGTCCTCGGGCCGCACTGGGGCACGCTGGAGGTGGCGGAGGCCGATCTCCGCCTGGCGCGGGAACTCGGCCTGCTCTCCACCTCCCACGCCACCAAGCCGCGCGCGGCCTGCGTGGCGCCGGGCGGCTACGAGGCGCTGGCAGAGAAGGGCCTGCTCGGCCCCGACCACAACATCGTCCACGGCAACTACTTCGGCGAAGAGGAACTGGACCGCATCCTGGACACCGGTGCCTCTATCACCTCCACCGTCATGACGGAGCTGCACGGCCACGCCGCGGAGCCGCTGGTGGTGCGCGTCCATCGGCGCGGCCACATGCCCTCCATCGGCATTGACGTGGAGCCGATCAACAGTGGCGAGATGTTCCGCGAGATGCAGGCCGCGCTGCTGTTTACGCGCCACGCCGCGCATCGCGACACCGCCGCGGCCGGGAAGCCGCCGCTGAAGGCCATGCCGATCCGCTCGCGCGAGGCGCTGACCTGGGCGACGATCGGCAATGCCCGCGCCATCGGGCTGGAGGATCGCATCGGCAGCCTGACGCCGGGCAAGCTGGCCGACCTGATCATGCTGCGGGCGCAGGACCTCAACCTCTTCCCGGTGCACGACCCCGTGCACAGCGCGGTGGAGCAGGCCGGCGCCGGCAACGTGGACAGCGTCATGGTCGGCGGCGTCTTCCGCAAGCGCCACGGCAGGCTGCTCTTCGACGAGGCCGTGCTGCGCCAGCGCAAGAGCCAGCTCGTCGAGAGCGCCGCGCGCATCCTGCGCGAGGGTGGCCACACCCCGAAGGCGCTGTAGCCCCATGCGCCGGCTGATCCGCTGCGGCTGGCTGGTCTCCATGGATCCCGCCGTCGGCGACCTGCGCGACGCGGAGATCCTGGTGGACGGCGATCGCATCGTCGCCATCGGCCACGACCTCGGCGCCACGGCTGAGGAGGTGCTGGGCGGCCCGCGGATGATCGCCATGCCGGGGCTGGTGAACGCCCATCTGCACACCTGGCAGGCCGGGCTGCGCGGCATCGCCTGCGAATGGGGTCATGGAGGCTACTTCCGCCACATCCATGCCGACATGGCCACCCGCTACGGGCCGGAGGACAATTACATCGGCAACCTGGTGGGTGCGCTGGCGCAGCTGGATGCCGGCGTCACCACCCTGCTCGACTACTGCCACAACATCACCTCGCAGGCGCAGGCGGAACGCTCTATCGACGCGCTGGAGGAGAGCGGCATCCGCGCCGTCTTCGCCCTCGGCGCCGGCAAGCTGCCGCCCGAGCGCGAGGCCGCCGAGCCTTTCGAGCGTCGCATCAACCCGCGGGAGCGCGTCGCGGCGATCCGCCGCGATCGCCTCCACTCGGACGACGCGCGCGTGACGATGATGCTCGGCGTCGCCGGCCCCCACTGGGCGTCCCTGGACGCGACGCGCGCCAACCTGCTCCTGGCGCGGGAGCTCGGCCTGCGCAGCTCCTCCCACGCCACCAAGCGGCCGGAGGAGGCGGTGGCGGTGGACGGCTATCGCACCCTGATCACCGAGGGGCTGGTCGGCGCGGACCACAACATCGTCCATGGCAACTACCTGGACGATGCGGAGCTGCGCGCGCTGCTCGATGCCGGCGTCTCGACCACCGCCACCTGCCAGACCGAGCTGCGCGGCTATGCCGAGGAGCCGATCGTGCGCCGCGTCTGCGAGATGGGCTTCGTGCCCTCCATCGGCGTGGACGTGGAACCGCGCGTCTCCGGCGAGATGTTCCGGGAGATGCAATGCGCGCTGCTCGCGGCGCAGCACGGCCAGCGCCGCGCCGATGCGGCGGCCGGCGGTGCGCGGCCCGGGATTGCGCCGATCGGCTCCCGCCAGGCGCTGGCCTGGGCCACGATCGGCGGTGCGGAGGCCATCGGACTCGGATCGCGCATCGGCAGCCTGGCGCCGGGCAAGCGTGCCGACATCGTGCTGCTGCGCGAGGACGACCTGAACCTCTGGCCGGTGCATGACCCGGTGCTGGCGATCGTGGAGTACGCCCATGCCGGCAACGTGGACACCGTGCTGGTCGATGGCGTGCTGCGCAAGCGCGACGGCCGGCTGCTGGTGCCGGAAGCGCGCCTGACCGCCTTGCGGGAGCGGCTGCAAGCCTCTGCCCGGCGCATCATGGAAGAGGCTGGCTTCACGCACCAGCCGGCCTGACGGCCGTCAGCTCTTCCGAGGCGCCGCGCTTTGCCCGGTTTCGCCGGTGCTGTCAGGATGAATGTCGCGGTTCTCGCCGCAGCTGCGCGCCCCGTGCAGCGGCATGGCGAGTTCCTTGCCAAGCTTGCCATGCGATGATCAGCACGAGCTGGATGCGGCGCGTTGCAAGGCGTGCGGCGCCCGACACACTCATCACGGCGCCACGCGGGGCGCCACGCCGGGGCAGGTGGAGGACGCGGCCTAGGCCGCGCTCCGCGGCGATGGCCGGCACGACGTCAGCCCCGACAAGCCGATCGCCACCATCCCCTACGCCGGCATCGACATGCGCAGCGCGTGCGAGCAAACGTCACGGGCGGCCGGCCTGTCCATGTCACGGAGTGCTGAGGGGCGACGCAAGCGGCCGGTCCGAGCGGATCGGTTATGCTCGGGCAGGGCGGAGCGGATGACGCAGACTGGCGGCCCCGAGGCCGGCCGTCCAGGCAAAGGGGCACGGGATAAAGCCAAACTGATGCTGCCTCTGGACGCGATTGGCACGCGATGGCCCCGGCCATCGGCAGATCCGCGTGGTGCCTTGTCCGGGCGAAGCATCGCCCGGGCGGAGCGTCGCCCCCTTATCCGAAATGCGCCATCAGCGACGTCGCCATGGCGACGATGCACCACCAGAGCAGAGCCGACAGGCCAAGAATGACCGGCACGCTCGGCGAAAGCGGCAGCACATGATCCGGCTGCATTTCATCCCCTTCCGGACTGGCAGTTCGACGGCCCACACCCCCAACGCGCCGCCACAACCTTTCCTAGAGGACGGCCACGGACACTTGCAACCACAATGTGATGTTGCATTGCACCTTAATTTACATTGTTCGAATGCTGTGTCCTGTGCGACACAATGTCGCGCGCGTCCGCGAGGCTACGGGTCAAGCCCAGGCTGCTGCTGCCGTCTTGGCGAGGGCCCCGATGCCTGGGAACAGCGTGCGGCGGAGAGCCGGGTGCCCCCGCCCTCTGCGTCTCGATGATCCGGATCTACCCTGGGCTGCCGGGGGCACAGGAAGCCTGGTCCCGGCGATCCGGTGACGATTGCTGTCGCGAGCCTGCTGGCCGCAGACACCGCCTGATCGTGCCCAAAGCCAATTTGGTTTCGCCGTGTTCCGCAGAACGCCAGCCTCGCGCGCGATCTCCCGCACGCCATCGCCATGCTTGGCCAACACCCGGCTCCAGGCCCGGACGCTGTTCCCGGGCATCCAGGCCACCGCCACCACGACGGAGCACCCTGCGCCTGGGTGAGCCGACCGACGCCGGGCGACGCTCACGCTGTCCGCCGCGGGCGTCACTTCGAACATGCAGACCAATGGCGCGGCCTTCGAGGATCTGCGCCGCGGACGGATCGGCTGGATCCCGGCACCCGACCCGCGCGCCGGAGCGCGGCAGCGCCGCAGCGTGTTGCAGTGGAGTCGCTGCCTGCAGCCCCTTGCCTGCGGCAGGGCGTGCCGGTCTGATGGTTTGCGCGGCGAGGCGGCCGCGCATCGGGGAGGGGAACAGCGTGGATCTTGCCGGGAAGACCGTGCTGGTGACGGGGGCGTCGAAGGGGATTGGGGCTGAGATCGCCCGCGCGGTGGGTGCGGCGGGCGCGACCGTGATCGCGCATTGCCGCAGCGACCGGGCCGGCGCCGAGGCTGCGCTTGCCGGCCTGCCGGCGGACCGTCGCCACATCCTGCTGGCCGACCAGGCCGAGCCGCGCAGTATGGACGGGCTGTGGCGGCAGGCGCTGGCGATCGCGCCACGGATCGAGGTGGTGGTGCTGAACGCGGCCATCTTCGTCAGTTCCGGCGGCATCGAGGATGGGATGGACGCCTGGGAGCACGCCTGGGAGACGCAGTGGCAGGTCAATGTCGCGGCCCCGACGCGGCTGATGAAGCACGCGGTGAACCACTTCGTGGAGCAGGGCGGCGGGGTGCTGGTGACGATGTCGTCATGGGCGGCGCAGCGCGGATCAGGCAGCCAGGCGACTATCGCCTATGCCGCGAGCAAGGCGGCGGTGAAGGCGGCGGCGCAGACGGTGGCGCGGCACTATGCGAAGGCCGGCGTGCTCTCCTACGTCGTCGCGCCGGGGGTGGTGCGCACGCAAATGAGCTTGGATGCGGCGGCGATCTCGGGCGGGGAGGAGAAGGTCACCGCCGGGCTGACGATGGGAGAATGGGTGCCGCCGGCGGAATTGGGCGCGCTGGTCGCGTTCCTGGCCACCGGCAAGGTTCGCCACCTGACCGGCGCCACCATCGACGTCAACGGCGCGTCTTACGTGCGGTGAGGGTGCGGGCGGGCCGGCACTGGCATTGGCGCGGATCCACATTGCGTGGCGGTGGCTGTGCTTCAGCCTGCTCGCAAACGGGCGGATGCATCCATGCGTCGCTCATCCGTCCTGGCGGAGATCTTGCACTCGCGCGGCCTGCCGAGGCCGAGATCGTCCGCTTGGAGAACGGCGGCGGATCGTCACGCAGTTGCTGAACGGCACCACCACGCGGCTGGAACAGGCGGAGGACGCCGACAACGGCCGGACCTTCCGGCAGGACACGACGCCGGCCCGGGTCGGCTGGCAGGGCGACTGGATGCCGGGCCATGGCAAGCGCATCGACCTGCCGCGCGTGACGGGTCCCACCGGCCGACTCGGGAGGAGTTCGTCCTCGACAGCACAACCGACCCCGTCATCGGCCGGCTCACCTGTCCCGTGGCCGCTACAGCGAGTGTGGTGCTGACCGTGAAGGCGCGGCAGCAGGGTCCGCGGCAGCGCTCGGCGGGGCTGTCCTTCGGCCTGCTCGAAGGCGACCGCGTCGATATCGCGCGGCCGCCCGGCTTCGGCGAGGGCGCGCTCTGCACCAGCCAGGGCGGCGCCGTACCCCACGCCGCGACACGGGCGGTGCGCCCGGCGGCAAACGACCCGCGCCCCTCGCCGGAGGCTCGCTGGCCTGATCTGGCGGCCGATGTCCCCGCCGTGCGCGACGTCATCACTCGCTTGGTGGCGGAGCGCCTGCTGCTGGCGGAGGCTGCGGAGGCGATGGTCGCCGCCGCAGCCGCCGGCACCCTGGCCAGCCTGCGGTGAACGACGTCGTCAGGCGCGTCGCCGCTGCCGATGCGGCGACCGAGGAGCGCGAGCGCAGCACCTGTCCCGCCTGTGGCCGCGCCATGCGCTGCGAGCCGGCAGGCCGGTGCTGGTGCATGGACCTGCCGCCGATGGCGCCCGTGCCGGAGGCCGGCGGGCGTTGCCTCTGCCCGGATTGCCTGACGCGGCTCGGCGCGACGCCGGCGGGTCAGTAGAGGTGGTCGCGGTAGCCCGTCGCAACGCGGGCCTCGGCCTCCGCCACGCCGATGCGGCCGGTCTGGTCGGCGAGGATGCGGCCGAGGCTCGGGATCTCGCCGGGTTGCGCGTGGCGCGCGGGGTCCCATAGCGCGCTGCGCTTCAGCGCCTTGCCACAGTGGAAGAACGCCTCCTCCACCGTCACCACCAGTGCGCTGCGCGGCGCGCGGCTGTCGACGGCGAGCGCGGCGAGGCGCGCGGCGTCGGTGGTCAGTTCCGCGCGGCCGTTCACGCGCAGCGTCTCCAGCACCCCGGGGACGAAGAACAGCAGGCCGAGGCGCGGATTCGCCGCCAGGTTCTGCAGGCTGTCCACGCGGTTGTTGCCGGGCCGGTCGGGGATCAGCAGCGTGTGCGCATCCGCCACCTGCACGAAGCCCGGCGCGTCGCCGCGCGGCGAGGCATCGCAGTTGCCGCCGGCATCGGCGGTCGCGATCACCAGGAAAGGCGAGCGGGCGATGAAGCCGATGGCGTGCGGGTCCAGCCGGTCCAGCTGCTTCGCCACGGCCAGTGGCGAGGGAGCGGGGTAGAGGTCGCGCGGGTTCTCCATCGCAGCGCGCCTCAGCTCGGTGTCGCGCCGGAGGCGCGGACCACCGGCGCCCATTTCGCCAGCTCCGCCGCGACGAAGGCGGCGGTGGCCTCCGGCGTCGTGCCGCGCACGCCGGGCTGGCCCATCTCCTCCAGCCGACGGGCGACATCGGGCTCCGCGACCACCGCGTTCAGCGCGGCGTTCAGCGCGGCGACGATGGGCGCCGGCGTGCCGGTGGGGGCGAAGACGACGTTCCAGGTATAGGCCTCGTAGCCCGGCATGCCGGCCTCGGCGAAGGTCGGGACCTCGGGCAGGGCGGAGGCGCGTTCCGGCGTGGCGATGGCCAGCGCGCGCACGCGCCCCTCCCGCACGAAGGGTACCAGCGAGGCCAGCGCGTCGGAGGCGAAGTCGAGCCGGCCGGAGATGAGGTCCGTCGCCATCGGCGCGGAGCCGCGATAGGGGATGTGCGTCGCCTCCGCGCCGACCTGCTGCAGCAGCAGCACCGAGGCGAGATGGCCCATCGAGCCGGTGCCGGAGGATCCGTAGTTCAGCTGCCCGCTGCGCGCGCGCAGCATGGCGACGAAGGCGGCCAGGTCGCGCGCCTCCAGCTCCGGCCGGACGGCCAGCACGATCGGCACGCGGGCCACCTGCGCGATCGGCGCGAAGTCGCGCAGCGGGTGGAAGGGCAGGCGGTCGCCCTGCAGCGCCGGGTTCACCGCATGGGTGGTGGCGGTGCCGATCAGCAGCGTGTGGCCATCGGGCGCGGCGCGGGCGACGATCTCCGCCGCCAGGGCGCCGCCGGCGCCGGGCCGGGGGTCCACCGCGACGGGCTGGCCGAGCCGGGCGGAGAGCCGTTCGGCGAACAGGCGGGCGACGATGTCGGTGGGGCCGCCGGCGGCGAAGGGGATGACCAGGCGGATCGGCCGCGCCGGGTAGGACTGCGCGGCGGCGAGGCCGGGCAGCGCGGCCAGCCCCAGGGCGATGGCGTCTCGGCGGCGCAGCATGCTCGTGTCCTTGTCCTGGCGGTGCCGCGAGCTTGCCGAAGCGGGCCGGCCGGCTCAACCCGGGCCGGCGCCGCATGGCGAGGCCCGGGGCGCGATGCCAGGATGCCCGCCGGGGAGAGGAGACGCGCCGATGAGCGACGCCGCTGGCATGGGCCGCACCGGCCTCACGATCCGCTCCGTCCGCACGCGCGGGGTGAAGGTGCCGCTGACCTTCCCGCTCGGCACCAGCGCGGCGACGGTGAGGGAGGCGCCGCTGCTGCTGGTCGATCTCGCCATCGAGGAGGGCGTGGTCGGCCGGTCCTACCTGTTCGGCTATACTCCGGGCGGGGCCCGCGCCATGGCCGTGCTGCTCGAGGAGGTGGTCGCGCTGGTGGCGGGGCAGGACGCGGCGCCGCGCACGATCGCGCTTGTCCTCGGCCGTCGGCTGGCGCTGCTCGGCGTGGCGGGACCGGTGCGCATGGCGCTGGCGGCGCTGGACGTGGCGCTGTGGGACGCGCTGGCCATCGCGCGCGGCGTGCCGCTGGCCACGCTGCTGGGCGCGCGGCCCGGGCCGGTGCGGGCCTACAACAGCAGCGGCCTGGGCCTGATGCCGGCCGAGGCCGCGGCGGAGGAGGCGGTGAAGCTGCTGGCGCGCGGCTTCGGGGCGGTGAAGCTGCGGCTGGGTCATCCGACGCTGCAACAGGATCTGCGGGTCGCGCGCGCCGTGCGGCGCCGGCTGCCCGACGATGTCGCCATGATGGTGGACTACAACCAGGCGCTGAGCGTCGCGGAGGCGATCCGTCGCGGCCGGGCCCTGGAGCAGGAGGGTGCCTACTGGCTGGAGGAGCCGGTGCGCCACGGCGACCTGCGCGGCCAGGCCGCCATCGCACGCGCGCTGGCGCTGCCGCTGCAGGCCGGGGAGAACTTCGACGGCCCGGCGGCGCTGCAGGCGGCGCTTGCGGCGGAGGCCTGCGACTACGTCATGCCCGACCTGGCGCGCATCGGCGGCGTGACCGGCTGGATCGAGGCGGCCGGCATCGCCGCGGCGCAGGGGGTGGAGATGTCGTCGCACCTGTTCCCCGAGGTCAGCGCCCATCTGCTGGCCGCGACGCCGACGGCGCATTGGCTGGAATACGTGGACTGGGCCGATGCGATCCTGGAGCAGCCGCTCGAGATCCGGGACGGCCAGGCCATCATCCCCGACCGGCCCGGCCATGGCATGAGCTGGGACGAGGGCCGCCTGGCGAGGCTGCCCGGGATCGGCTGAACCCGCCGCCGCTCGCACCACCCGGCCCGATCGTCTATGCCGGGTCCGCCCGTGTCCGAGATCCGTCCCGCACCCCGATCGCGCCCCGCCGCCCGCTTCGGCGCGCGCCGCCGCCTGTCCGCCCGGCGGGAGCCCTCGCCGCCGGCGGCCCGGCCCGTG
>NZ_JAPSMD010000025.1 GCF_027856955.1 Falsiroseomonas oryzae
CGCGGTCCAGCCCGCGCGCGTCGAGCCGCTCGCCGAGCAGCAGCGCGCGGGCGGGGATGGTGCCGTCCGGCACGGGCCGCGCCGGTCGCGGTCAGCGCGGCCGGCAGGTCAGTCGGCGCGGATCCCGGCGGCGCGGACGATCGGCTCCCAGGTGTCGATCTCGCTGCGGAGATAGGCCGCGGCGGAGGCCGGCGTGCTGCCGCGCACCACCTGCATCGCCAGGCCCTGCAGCCGTTCCTGCACGGCAGGGATCTCGATGGCGGCGTTCACGGCGCGGTTCACCGCCTCCACCACGGGCTGCGGCGTGCCGGAGCGCACCATCACCATGTGCCAGGTATAGGCCTCGTAGTTCGGCACGCCCTGCTCGGCGATGGTCGGGATGTTGGGGGCCAGCGGGCTGCGCTGCTTGGTGCTGATGCCGAGCGCGCGCAGCTCGCCGGAGCGCGTATAGGGCAGCGCGGAGGCGGCGATGTCGAAGATCATCGGGATGCGGCCCGCCAGCACCTCCGGCAGCGCGGCGGAGGACCCGCGGAACGGGATGTGGTTGACGCGCAGCCCGCCGGCCTGGTGCAGGAACAGCTCCGTCGCCAGGTGCACCGCGCCGCCATTGCCGGAGGAGGCGTAGTCGTAGCGCCCGGGATTGTCGCGCAGGACCTGGATGAATTCCTGGATGTTGCGCGCGGGGAAGTTCGGATTGACCAGCAGGATGACCGGCACCTGCCCGACGAGCGCCACCGGGGTGAAGTCGGCGATCGGGTCGAAGGGCAGGCGCGGGAACATCGGGCGCAGCACGGCATGCGCGACGGTGGTGTAGAGCACCACCGACCCGTCCTGCGGGCCCTTGGCGACCATGTCGGTGCCGATGACCACGCCGGAGCCGGTGCGGTTCTCCACCACCACGCGGTGCGGCAGGGCCTTGGACTTCTCGTCGGCGATCAGGCGGGCCGGCACGTCGGTTGGGCCGCCGGCGGCGAAGGGCACGATCATCCGCACGGGCTGGCTGGGCCAGCTCCCCTGCGCCGCGGCGGGCCGCAGGCCGAGCGCGGGCAGCGCAAGCGCGCCGCCGCCGAGCGTGAGGATGTGGCGGCGGCGAAGGGCCGTCTGCGTCATGTTCTGCGTCTCCCTGCGGGCGGATGTGCCCTGGCGTGCCTTGGACGCCGAACGCATGAGCAGGGGCGGAGGTCCTGTCAACTATCCATCGGAACGGGCCCGGGACGTCCCGGGCCCGCCCGTCAGGCTCAGCGGGTGGCGACGTCGGCCTGGGCACGTTCGATGGCGCGGCCGGCCACCTGCTGCGCCAGGCGCTGCCCGGCCGCGACGTCGCTGGGGTAGTGGATGCCGGCCCAGATGCGGGATTCCCCGGACTCCCGCCCCAGCGCCAGCAGCGACGCCGCGTCGCGCGGGAAGAGGTGCGAGAGCACCAGCGCGGCTGTCATCGAGTAGCAGGCATGCGCGGCCGGGTAGCTCGGGTGGTTCGGCGTGGCGAAGATCGGCCGCAACTCCGGGTCGAGCTGGAAGGGCCGGATCGCCCAATAGGCGTATTTGGCGTCCCAGCAGGCCACGCCGGCGTCGTAATGCGCGGCGTGCAGCAGGGCGTAGGTGCGCGCCGCGCGCGGCGGATCGGCGGCGAGGCCGTTCTCCAGCAGCAGGCGGCTCGTGTGGTTGCTCCAGTATTCGTAGTTGCGCAGCCCGCCGACCGCGACCTCCCAGAACAGCGCATCCGCATTCGTCTTCGGCGTGCGCGGGAAGGCGCGGAGCTGCGCCAGCTCCGCCTGGCGCTCGGGGCTGTCATGGGCGGCCGGCGGCGGCGGTCGGAACTCGTCGGGCGAGGCGAGCAGCCAGGGCCGCCACGTCGCCGCCTGCGGCATGATCGGGTTGGTGCCGTTCCACAGGCCAGGGCCCGTCGGGACGCTGCCGGTCCAGGGCAGTGCCGAGCGGTCGTTGCGGGCGCGCTCCAGCGCCGCGGCGGCGACCTGGCGGCCGAGCGCGGTGCCGGCCGCCACGTCGCTCGGGAAGGCGACGCCCGCCAGCAGGCGCATCCGCGACGCTTCCTCCGCAAGCCGCTCGAATTCCGCCGCGCGCTGCGGGAAGGACGCGCCGAGCATGGCCGCGGCAACCGCACCGGCCGCCGCATGCTCGTCCGGCCAGGACGGGCTCTGCGGCGTCGGCACCACGGTGGCCAGCGTCGGGTCGAGGACGGCGGGGCGCGCGCGGCCATGCGCGTGCTTGCTGTCCCATGCGGCGACCATCGCATCCGCCAGCGCGGTGTGCAGCGCCGCGAGATGACGCGAGGCGACATTGGCGTTCAGGCCGGCGCGCAGCGACGCCTCGAGCGCGATGGCGTTCCAGCGGTAGGACGGCGCGACCGAATCCCACCAGAGGATGCGCTCGCGCGTCTCGGCATCCACAGTCCCGGCCATCGCGCGGAGTTGCTCGATCTCTGCGCGGGTGGCGTCGGCGTCAGGCGGCGCCGGCAGCCGGAACTGGCTGCCGGAGGCGAGCACCCAGGTGCGCCAGCGGCCCGCGTCGGGCGCGATGCCCTGGGATGTCGCGGGCTGCGCGCCCGCCCCGGCCGGCGCCAGCGCTGCCATGAGGAGGAATGCCGCGCCGGCGGCCCGGCGCTTGGCTGCGAAGCGGATCATGTCGTGTCTCTCCTGCGCTCCGGGTCGTCCGAAGCGGCGGGACACTGCGCCTGCCGCATCGCGAGACGGCAGGGAATTGCGGTTTCGCAGGTTTCACGAACATGGCACGCGGCGCGTCACGCGACCCGCGGTTGAACAGCGCCTGCGCCCTGCCCTCAGATCTCGCGCGTCAGCCGCGCGTAGGTCTCCGGATCGGTCGCGCCTTCCGTGCCGAACAGCAGCACGCGACTGTCCGCATCCAGCCCGAGCATGGCGCGCGAGAACGGATCGCGCGCCGCGAGCAGCAGCGCGGCGAGGCCCGCGACCGCGCTCTCGCCCGCGACGACCGGCGGCTTGCGCCGGGCGAGCAGGCGCATGCAATCCACCGCGCTGTCGTCGGAGACCGACATGAAGGCGAAGGCGCCGCGCTCCAGCTCCTGCCAGGCCAGCAGGCTCGGCTCGCCGCAGGCGAGCCCCGCCATCAAGGTGTCGAGATCGCCCTCCACCGCGACCGGCTCGCCGGCCTCGGCGGAGGCGAGCAGGCAGGCGGCCTTGTCGGGCTCCACCGCCACCACCTTCACCGCGCCGCCGTGGCGCGCGCGGAGCTGCACGGAGACGGCGGCCGCGACGCCGCCGACGCCGCCCGGCACGAAGGCATGGGTCGGCGGCGCATCGAGCTGGTTCGACGCTTCCTCCGCCATCAGCCGGTAGCCCTGCATCACGTCGCGCGGCACCTCCGTGTAGCCCTCCCAGGAGGTGTCGGAGACGACGAACCAGGCCTCGCGCTCCGCCTCATGGGCGCAGGCGCGCACGGCGTGGTCGTAGGTGCCGGGCACGACGCGGAGCTCCGCGCCGTATTTCGCGATGGCGTCGCGCCGTCCCTGGCTGACGCCTTCATGCACGAAGATCACGCAGCGGCAGCCGAAGCGCTGCGCGCCCCAGGCGACGGAGCGGCCATGGTTGCCGTCCGTGGCGCAGGTGACCGTGATGCCCTGCGCGGCATCGCGATGCGCGCCCTCCTCCAGTTCCTTCGTGGTCGCGTGGTTGGCGACGCCGCGGCGCGACAGTTCCGTGACCAGCAGCTTCGCCACCGCATAGGCGCCACCGAGCGCCTTGAAGGAGCCGAGGCCGAAGCGCGGCCCCTCGTCCTTGTAGTGCACGGCGGCGACGCGCGCGGCCTGTGCGACCTCCGGCAGCGGCAGCAGCGGCGTGGGTTCATAGCCCGGCCAGGATTCGATCTCCGCCCGGGCGCGCCGGAACCCCCCCTCGGGCAGCACCACGACGCCGGGCGTGCCGTGGCGGCGGTTGAGGAGCAGGCGATAGGGGCGGTTCGGGATCATGCCCGGAAGGTAGGCGCCGCCGGCGCCCGGTGGGAAGGTGCGGGCCCGCCGCGTTCCGCACGGCGGAACGAATCCCATTGCCGAATCAGGGAGTTGCCTGCGGACGGCGGGGCGCGCCAAGCTGGCCGCCGCATTCGGGAGGACAACGACCATGACCACGCGCCGCATCCTGCTGGGCGCCGCCGCGGGGCTGCTGGCCGCGCCGCGCCTGGCGCGGGCCGCTTGGCCTGCGGACCGGCCCATCGAGGTCATCGTGCCCTTCCCGCCCGGCGGCGGCGTGGACAACATGGTGCGGCCCATCATGAACTTCGTGCAGCCGCGCCTGCCCGGCGCGCGCTTCGCCATCGTCAACCGCGCCGGCGCCGCCGGGCAGCTCGGCTTCGAGGCGATCTTCAACGCGGCCCCCGACGGCTACACGATCGGCGCGGTGACCAACACGGCGATGCATGCCGTCGCGATCGAGCGGCGGCCGCGCTACCGGCCGGAGGACTTCACCTACATCGCGAACGTGGTGGACGACCCCGGCGGCTTCTGGGTGCGCGCCGACAGCCCATGGCGCAACCTGGCCGACCTGCAGGCGGCGGCGCGGCGGGGGCCGGAGACGATCGGCGTCGGCACCGCCGGCATCGGGTCCGACGACCATCTGCTGCAGCTGGGCTTCGAGAACGCGGCCGGCGTGCGGCTGCTGCACGTGCCCTACAACGGCACCGCGCCGGTGGTGCGCGACGTGCTGGGCGGCAGCCTGCCGGTGGGCAGCCTCAACATGAGCGAGGGCCTGCCGCTGATGCGCGAGGGGCGGATCCGCTGCCTGGCGCAGGGCGGCCCGCAGCGTTGGGCGCCGACCGGCGAGGTGCCGACCTTCCGCGAGCAGGGCTTCGACGTGCTGGGCGGCAGCGCGCGCGGCATCGCCGGGCCGCCCGGCATGCCGGCGGAGATCGTGGCGCAGCTGCGCGAGGCGTTCCGCGCGGCGCTGGCCGACCCGGCGATGATCGCCGATGCCGAGCGGTCGAACATGCCGCTGCGCCCGCTGGTGGGCGACGCCTACAAGGCGATGATGCAGGAGGACTACGCGGCGCTGCGCGCGCTGTGGCAGCGCCGGCCCTGGCGCGAGGGGTAGCCCGGCTATCCCTCCGCCGCGCCCTCGGCCAACAGCTTCGCGCGCAGCTCCGGCCAGAGCGGCACCTTCTCCCCGGTGTCCTGGCGCGTGACGACGCAGACGGCGCGGCCGGTGCAGCAGGCCTCGCCCTCCTTCAGCAGCGCGTAGTCGTGCACGAAGGAGGTGCGGCGGAAGGCGCTGGCGCGGCAGGCGAGCTGCACGGCGTCGCCGAAGCCCACCGCGCGCAGGTAGCGCGCCTCGATCTGCGCCACCACCGGGCCGGGGCGGTCCGGCGTGATGGCGTGGCCGGTCAGCGCCTGCCAGTGATCGACGCGCAGATCCTCGAACAGCGTCAGGTAGGCCGCGTGGTTGACATGGCCGTAGAGGTCGCACTCCGACCAGCGGATGACGTGCGGGCGCAGGATGGTCCAGGCCTGGTCGCTCATGGCGTCGTCGGCTCCGGCGGCACGGGTCGCGGACGACGCGCGGCGTCTATGGCGACGAAGGTGAACACCGCCTCCGTCACGACATTGGCGGATTCGTCCGCGCGCTCCCGCCGCCAGGCCTCGATCTCGATCTTCATGGAACTACGGCCGACCGAGACGATGCGGCCGTAGATCGAGACCTCGTCGCCCACCAGCACCGGGGAGTGGAAGACCATCGCATCGACCGCGACGGTCGCGACGCGGCCGCGCGCGCGGCGGCCCGCGGCGTTGCCGGCGGCGAGGTCCATCAGCCCCATCAGCCAGCCGCCGAAGATGTCGCCGTTGGGGTTGGCGTCGGCGGGCATGGCGATGGTGCGCAGCAGCGGCGCGTCGGTCGGCGGCGCGGTGGGACGGGGGCGGCGCTCCGGCATGGCTCAGATCCCCGCGGCGTCGAGGCGGAGGATGGCGCGGGCGAGCGCCTGCGCCCGCGGCACCAGGCTGTCGAGTTCCAGATACTCCTCGGGGCTGTGCGCCTTGCCGCCCACGGGCCCGACAGCGCAGAGCGTCGGCGCGCCCATCGCGGCGGTGAAACCGGAATCGGCGCAGCCGCCGGAGAAGTTGGGCTTGGCGTCGAAGCCCGCTTCCTGCGCCGCGCCGCGATAGAGTTCGTAGACGCGCTTCGACGCGTCGTCCTGCGTCAGCGGCAGGAACTCGCCCTTGATCGTGAGCTTCGCCTTCGTGCCGGGCACGAAGGATCTCGCGATGATCGCCTCGATCTTCGCCATCACCTCGTCGCGGTCGGCGGGCTCGACATAGCGCAGGTCGATCTGGCCCTGCGCCCAGGGTGCCACGGTGTTGACGCTCTGCCCGCCGGTCACGAGGCCGACATTCAGCGTGATGCCGCGCGAAAGGTCGGTCAGCGCGTGGATCGCGGTGATCTTGGCGGCAAGCTCGCCGATGGCGCTGATGCCCTGCTCGAAATTGCCGCCTGAATGCGCGGCCTTGCCTTCGATGTCGAAGACCGAGAAGACGCCGCCCTTGCGGCCCGTCACCACGCCCCTGTCGGGGCGGCCGGGCTCGGAGTTGAACACCACGCGCGCCCCGCGGGCCTCGGCCTCGATCACCGGGCGGCCTTCGGGGGAGCCGATCTCCTCGTCGCCGGTGAACAGCCCGACCAGCGGGCCGGGCGCGCCGCCGAAGCGCCTGAAGGCGGCGAGCACGAACATGTTCATCACCAGCCCCGCCTTCATGTCGGCGACCCCGGGGCCGTAGGCGCGGTTGCCCTCGATGGTGAAGGGCCGGCGCGTCGGCTCGCCCTTCGGGAAGACGGTGTCGCGGTGGCCCATCAGCAGAATGTTGCGGCGCTGATTGCCCGCGCCGGCACCGCCCTCGGCTTCCACCGTCGCGCGCAGGCAGTCGCCGAAGCGGGACTGCGGCAGGGTCTGCACGGGGATGCCGTGGCCGTCCAGGAAACGCGCGATCTGCGCACCGACGGCATCCACGCCGGCCTTGTCGTAGCTGCCGCCATCGGTGTCCACCATCTCGCGGAGTGCGGCGACCATGGCGTCGTGCTGGCTGGCGAGCCAGGCGGTGATGTCAGTCTCGTTCGTGGGCATGCCGGGTCCTTTCCGCCGCGCAGGCTGCCATCGGCGCCGCGCGGCGGAAAGGGCGAAGGCTATTCCACCTTGCCGATGCGCTGCACCGCGCGCAGCAGGCGGGCGCTGTCCTCCTCGAAGAAGCGCTGGAACTCCGGCTGGTCGAGATAGGCCACCGGCGCGCCGGCGGCGGTGAAGGCCTGGACCAGCTGCGGGTCCTGCACGGCCTGGCGCACGGCATCGCGCAGGCGCTGGATGATCGGTGCCGGCGTGCCGGCGGGGGCGAACAACCCGGCCCAGATGTAGAACTCGACGTCGGCGAAGCCCTTCTCCATGAAGGTCGGCACGTCCGGGAAGGCGGCGACGCGGTCCTTGCCCCAGCAGCCCAGCACGCGCAGGCGGCCGTCGCGGACATGCTGCGTCAGGGTGCCGGGCGCGGAGGCGAGCGCCTGGATCTGGCCCGAGAGCAGCGCGGTGATGGCCGGGCCGGCGCCGGCGAAGGGCACGTGCAGCAGGCGGATGCCGGCGCTGGCGGCCAGCATCTCCATCGCGACATGCAGCGTGCCGTAGGTGCCCGAGGAGCCATAGGGGATGTCGCCCGGACGCGCCTTCGCCGCGGCGATGAACTCCTCCATCGTGCGCCAGGGCGCGGAGGCGGGGACGGCCAGCATGGTCGGGTCGGCATTGACCAGCGCGATCGGGGTGAACTGGTCCACCGTGTAGGGCGGCGTGCGGTTGAACAGCTTCTCCGCTTCCGGGATCACCGCCAGCGACGACAGCGCCATCAGCAGCGTGTAGCCATCCGGCGCGCTGCGCGCGACGAAGGCGTTGCCGATGGCGCCCGCGGCGCCGCCGCGGTTCTGCACGATGACGGGCTGGCGCAGGATGCGCTCCATCGCGGCCGCGGTGGGGCGCGCGGCCAGATCGGCCTGGCCGCCCGGCGGGAAGGCGACGACCATGGTGACGGGGCGGGAGGGGTAGTCGGACTGCGCTTGCGCGTGCGTCGCGAAGGGAATGGTCGCGGCAGCGGTCAGCAGGGTGCGGCGATGGAGGCTCATGGCGTTCTCTCTGGTTCTCGTGCCCTCCCCCGCAGCCAAGCGGGGGAGGGAAAAGCATCGCGGGGCAGGTCGAGCTCAGCCGACCGCGTTCTCCAGAACGCCGATGCCGGTGATCTCGATGCGGATCACGTCGCCCTTCTTCAGGAACTTCGGCGGGTTGAAGCCGATGCCGACGCCGGCCGGGGTGCCGGTGGCGATGACGTCGCCGGGCTCGAGCGTGATGGCGGCGCTGATCGCCTCGATCAGCGTCGGGATGTCGAAGATCAGGTCGGCGACGGGCGCCTGCTGGCGCTGCTCGCCGTTCACCCAGGTGGTCAGCACCAGCTTCGTCGGGTCGGGCACCTCGTCCGCGGTCAGGATGGCCGGGCCCATCGGGCAGAAGGTGTCGAGGCCCTTGCCGAGGATCCACTGGCTGTGGCGCTTCTGGAGGTGGCGCGCGGTGACGTCGTTCACGATGGTGTAGCCGAAGACGTGACGCAGCGCGTCCGCCTTGGCGATCCCGCGCCCGCCCTTGCCGATCACCACGCCGAGTTCGCCCTCGTAGTCCAGGCCGCCGGTGGGATCGAGCGCGCCGTTGATGGGCTCGCCGGTCGCGATGATCGCGGTATGCGGCTTGCTGAACACCACCGGGAAGGGCGGCACCACGTCCTTCGCGCCGCCGTCGAAGCCCGAGCCCGCGAATTCCTTCGCATGCTCGTGGTAATTCTTGCCGACGCAGAACACGTTCTTCGGCGTGCGCGGGATGGGCGCGCAGAGCTTCGCGCCCTCCACCTTCGGCGCCTTCGCCAGCGCCGCGCGCAGCTTGACCAGCATGGCGGGCTCGGCGCCGCAGAGGTCGAGCATGGTCTCGCCGCGCAGCGCGGGCTCCGCCGCGGCCAGGTCCAGCACGGCGCCGTCGGCGGCGAGCGCGCCCAATTCGAACTGCACCCGGCCCGGCCGCGTGAAGGTGACCAAACGCATCGCCTGTCGTCCTCGTCGTCTATCCCTTGGCGGGGCGCATCTGCCCGGTTTCGGCCGGCTCCGCCAGGGGGAGGGTCGCGGCCTGCTCGATCGCCCGGGCGGCGCGGAAGGCCAGGTCGTCGCGGTAGAGCGCGGCCGCCACCTGCACGGCGCGCGGCATGCCGGCATCGTCCAGCCCGACGGGCACGCTGATGGCGGGCTGGCGGGTCAGGTTGAAGGCGAAGGTCCAGGGCGCCCAGTCGCGCCAGAGCGATTCCACCGGCGTCACGGTTGGCGCATCGGCGTCGAAGGCGGCGGTCGGGGTGCAGGCGGTCAGGATCAGGTCGTAGCGCTGGTGGAAGCGCGCCATGGCGTGGGCGGCCTCCAGCCGCAGCATGTCGGCGGCCAGGAAGTCGGCGGCGCTCATCTCGCCCATCCGCTGCGCGACCTCGCCGATGCCGGCATCCAGCAGGCCGCGCTTCTCCTCCGGCGTCGAGGACCAGAGCCGGGCCATGGCCACGCCCCAGACGCGGGTGAAGATCGCCCGCGCATCCGGCATCTGCGGGTCCGCCTCCTCCACCACCGCGCCGGCCTCCATCAGCAGGGTCGCGGCCAGGCGCAGCGCGGCCTCGCCCTCGGGGTCCAGCGGCGGCTCGAAGCCGAAGCTGCGGACGATGGCGACGCGCAGGCCCTTCACCCCGTCGTCGATCCCCTCCCGCCAGTCCCGCCCACCCTCCGGCAGCGAGACGGGGTCGCGCAGATCGTGCCGCGCCATGGCGGAGAACATCAGCGCGGCGTCGCGCACCGTCCGGGTCATCGGGCCGGCGACCGCGACGGCGGAGAAGGCGCCGTGCGGCCATTGCGGGATGCGGCCGTAGCTCGGCTTCACCCCGACCAGGCCGCAATAGGCGGCGGGGATGCGGATGGAACCGCCGGCATCGGTGCCGATGTGCAGCGGGCCGAAGCAGGCGGCGCCGGCGGCCCCTGCCCCGCTGGACGATCCGCCGGGCGTGCGCTGCGGGTTCCAGGGGTTGCGCGTGATGCCGTGCAGCGGGCAGTCGCCCGGCGACTTCCAGCCGAACTCCGTGGTGGTGGTCTTGCCCAGGATCACCGCCCCTTCCGCCTTCAGCCCGAGCACGGCCGGCGCGTCCTCGGCGACCGGCGCGGCATCGGTCGTGCGGCTGCCGCGGCGCGTGGGGAAGCCCGAGAGATGCAGCAGGTCCTTCACCGTGCTCGGCACGCCGTCCAACAGGCCAAGGGGCCGCCCGGCCATCCAGCGCGCCTCGCTCTCGCCAGCGGCGCGCAGCGCCTGCGGGTTCATCGCGGCGAAGGCGTTGACCCAGGGGTTGTAGCGCGCCACGCGCTCCAGCACGGCCTTCAACGCCTCCACCGGGGAGAGGGCGCGGCGGGCGTAGAGCGCGAGCAGCTGCTCGGCGGTCATCAGGGCGGGGTCGGTCTGGGTCATGGCACGCTCGCGGGGCGGAGGGGGAGCGGGAGGGGACGGGATCGGCGGCCGCTCAAAGGTTACGGCGGACGGGGCCGCAGCGCCCGAACCCATAGTAGGACCTATCGCTGACATCGCCCGTCGATCTGGTCTCGCCGAAATAGCCGCCGGCACGCGCGACGGCGAGGTCCGTCTCGTGGATCGAGGTGACATAGACCGACATGTTCGCCAGCGGGACGAAGGTCGCAACGGCATCGACCAGACCGCCGATGCCCGACTGGAAGCCGGAGAAGACCACCCCGTAGCAGTCCTGCGCCGCGACGGCGTTGCGGAAGCCCATCCAGGTCCAGTCCTGATCGCGCCGCCAGTAGCCGCCCGGAATGTGGTTGAAGTAGCCCAGGCCCCAGCCATTGCCGACCGCCTGCACGACGCAGACCACCATGCAGTTCGTCATCGCGCTGGTCCGGATTCCCTCCAGCGCCGCGAAGTTGCCGGACCAGGGTGGGCCCATCGGCACGTCGAGGAAATTGGCGGTGTCGGCGCCCAGCAGGATCGGGCCCTGCGTCGGCGTGAAGGGCAGCTGCAGCCCGGCGCGACCGGGCGGCTGGCCGCGCTTGGCGATGTAGAATCCGGGCATCCAGTTCCCCTCCGCGGCCGAGCGGCCGTACGGCGCAGGATCGACGCCGGGACGGCGCGAGGCAAGAATGCACCACGCCGCCATCACCGGAGCCGCCCCGCCATGCCAGAGCTCAGCGAGAACCCCTGGGAGTGGTCGGAGCCGGAATGGCGCCGCATCGTCGGCCGCGCGCGGGCCGGCCGGTCGCTGGCGCCGCGATCCTGGCCGGGCGGGGCGCGCTGCGCCGTCAGCCTCTCCTTCGACGCGGACCACGAGACCATCCCGCTGCGCGACGCGGACCAGAGCCCGATGCGCATCAGCCAGGGCCAGTACGGCAACCGCCAGGGCGTGCCGCGCATCCGCGCGCTGCTCGCGCGGCACGGCATCAAGGCCAGCTTCTTCTACCCCGCCGTCTCCGCCCTGCTGCATACCGAGGAGATCCGGGCGGTGGCGCAGGACGGCCACGAGATCGGCATCCATTCCTGGATCCACGAGGCGAACACCAAGCTGCCGCCCGGCGTGGAGCGGGAGCTGACGTTGCGCGCCGCGGACACGCTGGAGAAGCTGAGCGGCCAGCGCCCGGTCGGCATCAGGACGGCCAGCTGGGATTTCAGCGTGGACACGCTCTCCATCATCCGGGAGATGGGGCTGCTCTACGACAGCAGCCTGATGGCGGATGACGACCCCTATGAGCTGCTGGACGACGGCGAGCCGACGGGCATCGTGGAATTGCCGCCGGAATGGATCCGCGACGACGCGGTGTATTTCAACATGGTGCGCTTCTCCGCGCTGCGCCCCTACACGCCGCCATCGGCCGTGGAGGAGATCTTCACCGCGGAGTTCGAGGGCGCCTACGTGGAGGGCGGCCTGTTCCTGCTGACTATGCATCCGCACGTCATCGGCCACCGCAGCCGCATCGCGCTGCTCGACCGGCTGGTGCGGCACATGAAGGCGCGCCAGGGCGTGTGGTTCGCCACCCATGCGGAGGTGGCGCGGTGGTGCAAGGCGCAGGCCGCGCCCTAGCGTGGATCGCCGGCAGGCGGGGTCGCCTGCCGGCGCCGATGCGCTCCATCACGACCAGGCTGCGGCGCAGCGCGGCCTGACGCGCGGGGTGGGCCTCAGCGTGGCCCGTTCCGGCGATGCCAGTCGGCGTCCACGTTGCTGAACTGCTGGGCCGGGCTGCCGTCGCAGGGCATCTGCGTCAGCGTCGCGGGCGTGCCGAGCGAGACCTGCAGCGGCCCGCCGCCGCCCCGCCGGCCCGGCACGGCATGCAGGCAGAGGCCGCTGTGGTCGCTGCGGATCGTCCAGGTCGAGCTGCCGGAGACCGTCCACTTCTCATTCGCCGCGTTGACGCAGGGAAAGAGGATGACCAGGGCATTCGGCGCGGTGCTGGCCCCCGAGATGTTCAGGCACCTGCCGCTGTCGACATGCAGGAGCTGATGGGTGTTCGCGTCGTAGGACCATTGCTCGAAGGCGGGCTCCACCGGGCAGCCGGCAAGCCGGGCGACACGGAGCTCGTGGCAGCGCTCGAAGGTCAGCTGCACGTCGATCGCGGCACCCGCGGGGGCGACGAGCGGCTCGTCGATGTTCTGCGCGTAGAGCGCGCGGCGCGCCGCGAGCACGCTAGCCGGCACGCGCGGGAAGGTGCCGATGAAGGCGTCGTCCGGTGGGATCTGCTGGATCGCCGCGAGGATTGCATCTCGCACGTGGAAGATGCTGGAGTCCCAGCAGCGGTTCACGCGCCAGACCCAGGCCCAGGGATCCGGCGCGCCGCAGGTCTGACCGGGCATGCATTCCGTCTCGCACCAGGAATGCACGCCGGTCAGCCGCCATTCGAGGCGGCGTCGCGGAGACAGCGGGTTGTCCCAGTCCTCGACCAGCGTCGGCCCGCCGCTGTCACCGGCCGCGATGGTGGCGCCATCGCCGCCGAAGAAGGAATACTCGGTGGCCTGGATGCCGGTGATGGCGAACTCGACCGACCGGTACTGACCGTCGCCGGAGGAGGGTGTCGGGCCGACGGGCGAGGCGAGCTGGTTGCGCCCGCGCCCGAAGGCCAGCACAGCGCTGTTGGAAATCGGCGCGCGCTCGTTCAGCCGGCGTTCGCGGATGTCGGGCCTGCCGAAATCGTGCAGCCCGACCTGCAGGAGTGCGATGTCGGTCGGCCTTCCGGCGGCGTCGAAGCCGCGCGCGTTTCCCATCGCGCAGCGCGCGGCCTGCGGCGTGCCCAGGGCGATGACCTGCCGGGCGTCAACCGTCTTCGTGTTGCCCGGCCAGTCCGCGCGCGGCCAGTTGGCCGTGAGCTGGATCTGGTTGGCGGCGAATTGCGGGCAGGTGCCGGCGGAGGAGAAGACGCAATGCGCCGCCGTGATCGCCCAGTAGTCGTTCAGCATCGAGGCGCTGCAGGTGCCCTCGGGATTCGTCAGCGTCAGCAGGCCGAAGCGCTCCCGCGTCTGCGGATCGGCGATGTTGCCCTCCACGACCAGCTGCTGCTGCGAGGTGCCCGTCGGCGGCGGCTGCGCCAGGGCCGGCCCGGCCAGGACAGCAAGCAGCGCGCCGGCGTGCGGGCGCCAGGAATGCGCAGGCATGATGAACACCCTCCTCGTCTCAGCCCAGCCAAGGCCAGATGGAGGACGCGCCCAATGCAGGCCGGCGCGGAACGGCTCAAATCGAATCATCCCCTGGCCCGGCGCGGCAGTCTGCGCAGGTGCTTGCGCCAGGCAGGATCACGCTTGCTCGACGGGACAGGCGGCGGCCTGACGGGGCCGCCGCGCAGGCCGGTTCCGCGTCAGCCGTAGGCGACGCCCTGCGTGTTCACGTAAAGGGCGTAGAGCGAGCGGCTGGCCGGCATGAACAGCCGGTTGCGGTGGCGGCCGCCGAAGGCGAGGTTGGCGCAGCGCTCCGGCAGGTGGATGTGGCCGATCGCCGCGCCGGACCGGTTGATCACGCGCACGCCGTCGAGTTCCGGCGTGCCCATGCCCCAGCCGACCCAGAGATTGCCGTCCACGTCCACGCGGAAGCCGTCGGGCGTCTCGCCCTCGCGGCACTGGTAGAAGACGCGGTTGTTGGACAGGCGGCCATCCTCCGCCACGTCGAAGGCGCGGATCACGCGCGCGGGCGTCGCGCCGGCCTCGACCACGTAGAGGATGCGCTCATCCGGCGAGAAGGCCAGACCGTTCGGGCGGTTGATGTCGCCGGTCGCGACCGTGATTCGGCCGGTCTGGCCATCGACGCGATAGAGGTTGGTCGGCAGTTCGGGGGTCGCCGTCTCGCCCTCGTAGAAGCCCAGCACGCCGAAGGGCGGGTCGGTGAACCAGATGGAACCGTCGCGCTTCACCACCACGTCGTTCGGGCTGTTCAGCGGCTTGCCGTCGAAGCGGTCGGCGATGACGGTGATGGCGCCGTCGAGCTCGGTGCGCGTCACGCGGCGCGTCAGGTGCTCGCAGGTGATCAGCCGGCCCTCGCGGTCGCGCGTGTTGCCGTTGGAGTTGTTCGACGGCTCGCGGAAGACGTCCATGCGGCCGGTCGCCTCGCTCCAGCGCATCAGGCGGTTGTTCGGGATGTCGGAGAAGACCAGCGTGCGGTGGTCGCCGAACCAGACGGGTCCCTCGGTCCAGCGGAAGCCCGTGGCCAGGCGCTCCACGGCGGCGAGCGCGATGCGATAGCGGCCGAAGGACGGGTCGAGGAGCTGGACGGACGGGTCCGGATAGCGCCCGATGGGCTCGCCCCGCTGGGCGAGGGCAGGCGTGGCGAGCAGGGCAGCGCCCGCCGCCCCCCGCAGCCAGGTGCGGCGGTCGATGTGCATGTGCGTCTCCTTCCCCTTCGGCCCGGATCGGGCCGGCGGGAAGGCTGCCACATGCGGATCGGCGAAAGCGAGGCGCACGGGCCTTGCCCGTGCGGGAAGGACGGGGCGGCGCAGCGGCCGCCCCGGCCCGGTCGTCAGCTCACCACGATGTTGAACTGGCGCGCCACCGCGGTCCAATCGGCGATCTCCTTGCGGATGATCTCGACGAAGGCCGCGCCGGTCGGCGGCGGGTTGCGCGGCATGGTCTGGATGTCGGTGAAGCGAGTCATCAGCTCCGGCCGCGCCAGGATGGTCGGCGTCAGCGCGGTGAGACGCTCCACGATCGGCTGCGGCAGCCCCTTCGGCGCCGAGAGGCCGAGCCACTGCGCCGAGGTCAGCTTCGGATAGCCGAGCTCGGCGAAGGTCGGCACGTTCGGGAAGGCGGCGAGGCGCTGCGGCGAGGAGACCGCGAGCGCGCGCAGCGACCCGTCGCGCATCTGCTGCACGTTGGTGGTGATGGGGTCCACCATGCTCTCGATGTTGTTCGCCAGCAGGTCCTGCATGGCCGGCGCGCTGCCGGCATAGGGGATGTGGTCGAGGTTCGGCGCCCGCGCCTCCGACGACAGCATCGCGCCGAGCAGGTGCGGCGCGGAGCCGATGCCGGAGGAGCCGTAGCGGACGGGCCGCGTGCGCGCCGCGGTCAGCAGCTGGTCCAGCGTCTGGAAGGGCGAGTTGCCGCGCACCAGGATGATGTTCGGCGCCTCGACCAGCTGCACCATGTGCGTGAAGTCGTTGATCGGGTCGAAGGGCAGCGTCGGGCGCGTGGCGGTGGAGAAGACGTGCACCGAGGCGTGGCTGACCAGCAGCGTGTAGCCGTCGGCCGGCGCCTTCGCGACGGCGTCTGTGCCAATGATGCCGCCGGCGCCGGGGCGGTTCTCCACCACCACGGACTGGCCAAGCGCGGCGGCGAATTGCGGCGCCATCAGGCGCGCGACCGTGTCGACCAGGCCGCCCGGGGGAAACTGGGCGACCAGGCGGATCGAGCGGTTCGGCCAGGCCCCCTGGGCCAGCGCGAGGGACGGCGCGGAGAGGGCGCCGGCGGCAAGGCCGAAGAGATGGCGGCGGTTCATCATGGATCTGCTCCCGTGGTCAGACAGGAGGCAACCTGCATAGGTTCCGGGCAGAGATCCCGGCCCATGCGCCAGCCACGCGACCTGTCACGGGTGAGTGAGCAAGAGCCGTGCCGCGCGAGCGCCTTTCGCGGCGGAAGCTTGCGCGCGGTCAGCCCGCGCCGCGGCCGGCCCGCACATCGGCCACTGCCACCGCCAGCGACCGGTTCAGGCTCTCGATGCGGGTGACGAGGCCGAGCCAGCCCTGCACGCGGGCCAGTTCCTCCGCGCTGAAGATCAGCGGCAGCAGCCCAGCGGCGCGCGCCAGCCCCAGCAGCAGTGCGTCGCGCGGCTCCGGGATCTCCTCCGCCAGCAGCAGGATGCGCAGCCGGTCGCGCGCGCGGGCGGCATCGTCCCGCCCTTCCGGCTTCGGATGGCGGCGGTCGGTGAAGAACCAGAGCACGTGGTCCTGCACGCGGCGCAGCCGGCCCGAGTCGACCAGGCGCTCCATCAGGCGGTCCCGCACCTCGCCGGCGTCGCGCGCCAGCAGCATGATGGCGCCGCGCGCGTCGCGCGGCGCGGCGGGATCCGCCAGGTCGGCCAGCGCGCCATCCAGCACGACGTCCCAGGTCGGCGTGTCGTCGGCCACCCAGAGCCGGTCGCGGTCGGTGTCGATGCGGCCGGCCAGCGCCAGGTCCATCAGCAGCGCTCCGGCCAGCGCCAGGTCCGGCGCCATGCCCTGCCGCCCGACCGGCCGGCCGGTGGCGTCGTCCAGCGAGAGGAGGATGATCTCCTCGGCGAGCAGGAGCGGCGCCGCCATGCCCTGCCTCCCCTCGCCGCCCTCAACCCTGCGCCAGCGCCGCCGACCAGGGCGACATGGCGTCGCTGATGCCGGTGCGCTGGCCGTCGGGGCCGATGGCGATCAGGTTCGGGCAGGCGAAGTTCACCGGCAGCACCGCATGCTCCACCACCTCGAGCGGGCCGAGGGCGGCCAGAGCGGCGAGCGTCTCCGCCGGCAGGCGGCGGTCGGCGGTCGCGCCTTCCGGGCCGGAGACGTCGAGGCGCGGTTGATGCGCCGCCTCCTCGGGATCCATGCCGAAGCCGGCGACGAGGGCGAGGATCTGGAACACCGCCGCCAGGATGCGCCGCCCGCCCGAGGCGCCGAGCGCGATGGCGGGCACGCCGGCCGCGTCGGTCGCGATCACCGGGGACATGTTGCAGAGCGGGCGCCGGTTCGGCGCGATGGCGTTGGGCGTGCCGGGGCGCGGGTCGAACCACATGACGCCGTTGTTCATCAGCACGCCCGAGCGCGGCAGCACGACGCGGCTGCCCATGCTGGACAGCAGCGTGGTCGTCATCGCGACCATCATGCCGTCGGCGTCGCAGACGGTCAGGTGGGTGGTGCAGCTGTCCGTGCCTTTCGGCTCGGCCTCGCCGAGGCCCTCCAGGCGCTCGGCATAGGCCTGCTGCATGGCGCGCGCGAAGGCCAGGTGCCAGGCGGTGGAGGGCGCGCGGCCGGACCAGTCGGCGCCCTCCATCAGCGCCATGACGCGGCGGAAGGTCGGCGCCGCGGTCAGCCCGTTGGAGAGGTGCAGCGTGCGGCCACGCCAGGGAACGGGGATGGCCGGCAGGAACCGCGCCTGGCAGCCCGCGAGGTCGGCGGCGGAGAGCACGCCGCCCATCTCCTTCGCATCGGCCGCGATGGCCCGGGCGACCTCGCCTTCGTAGAAGTCGCGGAAGCCGGCGCGGGCGAGCTGCTCCAGCGTCTCGGCCAGGGCGCCGAGGCGGAAGAAGCCGGGCGAGCCCTGGTAGGGGGCGACGGGCGGCAGGCCGTTCGGCAGGTAGATGCGCGCCGATTCGGGATAGAGCCGCAGCGTCGCCGCGGCATTGGCGACCTTCAGCGTGGTGAACCAGTCCTGCGCCAGGCCGCGCCTGGCCAGCGCGATGGCCGGTGCCAGAACGTCCGCGGCCGGCAGGCGCCCATGTGCCCGGTGCAGCGCCGCATAGCCTGCCACCGCGGAGGGGATCACGAAGGAGAGCGGGCCGTGGATGTTGCGGTCGCCCTCCACCTCCGGCCAGGAGAACAGGTCCTGCTTCATCCGCCCGGTCATCGGGAAGGCGGCGGGGTCGAGGGCGCCGGGCGAGACCGGGCCGAAATCCAGCGTCTGCGCCGGCAGGCCCGGCCCGGCCAGCTGCGCGAAGCCGATGCCGCCGAGACCGGAATTCCAGGGCTCCACCGCGGCCAGCGCGAAGGCCATGGCCGCCGCGGCGTCGGCGGCGTTGCCGCCGGCCTCCAGGATGGCGATCCCGGCCTCCGCCGCGGCGCGGGACTGGGATGCCACCATGCCGCGCCGGCCGCGCGCGGCGGGTTTGGTCACCTGCCAATGCTGGGTGGTGTGCGGCGGCGGGTCGTAGCGGAGCGGCATGCGGGGATCCTGTGTGGAACGGCGGGATCATGCCTCCGCCGGACCGTCTCCGCCATGCCGAGGGGTCAGCGCCGCTGGCTGCGCCGCGCGGCGATGGCGCCCTCGAAGTCGAAGGCCTCGTGCCAGGCCAGGTGGCGCTCCAGGGCGGCCAGCGCCCCGGCGGCATCGGCCCGGGCCAGGCAGTCCAGCAACTCGTGATGCTCCGCCACGATGGCCGGGCCCGGGCGCACGCCCTGGCCAAGGCTCCAGATCACGGCCAGCTGGCGCGCCAGGCCGAGCCAGAGCGCGTGCAGCACCGCATTGCCCGAGGCGCGGCAGATCTCGCCATGCAGCGCGACATCCGCGGCGACGGTCGCGGCCTGGTCGCCATCCAGCAGGGACTGCTGGTAGACCGCCGCGGCCCGCCGCGCCGCCGCCAGGCGCTGTTCGCCACCGCCTGCGGCCGCGATCTCCTTCACGGCAAGCGCTTCCAGCGCGGCCCGGACGCGGGTGAGCTCCGCGACGCCGCGGTTCGTCACCTGCATCAGCCGCATGCCCTTGTAGGGCGTGCTGACCACGATACCCTGGCTCTCCAGCAGGCGAAGCGCCTCCCGCACGGGGACGCGGCTGATGCCGAGATCGCGGGCGATTTCTGCCTCCACCAGGCGGTCGCCGGGCAGGAAGGCACCGCGCGCCGCGGCCAGCACCACGGCCTCGGCCGCCTGCTCGACCATGGTGCGCGGCTGGACGGGCGCGAGGCGCCGCACCGGTGCGTCGTCGAGGGGCGGAGCCTCTGGGGCTCCCGCGGTCATTGGGCTCACGGCTGGAACACGGTCCGGGGAATACGAGCAGACTAGTTTCAATTATTCGGTTCATGAAGGGCGGTGTTGCACAGGCACGACACCACCCCGGACGGTGTTGCCCTCACGCAACGCTTTTTCGTGCCCGCGTGTCGAAATTTCTACTCTGGATTGAACCAGGAACGTTGCGCCCGGCGGAGGGCGGCAGTTGCGCGGCGCCACCTGTTCTGGCTCAAGGCGGCCGGGCGGTCCGACTCGGCCGCCCGTGTTCTGCCGGCGACGGCGCCCCGATGCAGGACCCGTGGCGGGGATGCGCGGCGCGGTCGCGGGCCAAGCCCGGGAGACCCACGATGTTCAACCTGTTCAAGTCGCAGGCGCCCGCCTTCGACCTCACGCCCCGCAACTGCCTGGTGGCGTCGCTGCTGTATTGCATGGCCTCGGATGGCGAGATGGACGAGGAGGAGGTCGGCCACCTGCTCTCCGTCATGGGGCCCAACGCCACGCGAGAGGCGCTGAACACGGCGCTGCGCTTCTGCCGCGCGACGCCGGCCGAGCAGTTCGCGCAGCAGGCCGCGCAGCGCCTGCGGCCGGACCAGAAGCTCTGCATCGTGCTCAACATGATCGACAGCGCCATGTCCGATGGCGAGGCGGAGCCGCAGGAGCAGCAACTCGTGATGGGCTTCATCCGGACCTTCGGACTGTCGGAAGCCGAGCTGGAGCCGCATTTCCGCACCCTGACGGCGAAGAACGACCGCGCCGTGCTGGATCGCTGAATGCATGGCGGGACCGTAACGGTCCCGCCCCCTTGCCTCGCGGCGTGAATGCCCGCAAATCGCGCGGCCCCGTCCGCGTGCGACCGCCCGCGAGCCGGCGGCCATGAGGAGGTTAGGCAAGTGTCAGTTTCCGTCCGGATCGGTGGCCTCGGCGTTGCCCCCGCGCTGCGCGACTTCATGGAGAACGAGGCGCTGCCCGGCACGGGGGTGGAGCCCGCGCGCTTCTGGGCATCCCTGGAAGCGATCCTGCGCGACTGGGCGCCGCGCAACGCCGAGCTGCTGGCCCGACGCGACGCGCTGCAGGCGAAGATCGACGCCTGGCACCGCGACAACGCCGCGCGCCCGCTGGACCTCGTCGCCTACAAGGCCTTCCTGACGGAGATCGGCTACCTGGTGCCGGAGCCCGCCGACTTCAGCGTCGGCACCACGGACGTGGACGCCGAGATCGCGCAGACCGCCGGCCCGCAGCTGGTGGTGCCGGTCTCCAACGCGCGCTACGCGCTGAACGCGGCGAATGCACGCTGGGGCAGCCTGTACGACGCGCTCTACGGCACCGATGCGATCCCCGAGGATGACGGGGCGGAGAAGGGCAAGGGCTACAACCCGAAGCGCGGCGCCAAGGTGATCGCCTTCGCGCGCGGCGTGCTGGACAAGGCCGCACCGCTGGCCGGCGGCGTCGGCCATGCCGAGGCGACGAACTACGCGATCGAGGGCGGCGCGCTGACCGTCACGCTGCGGGACGGCCGCAAGGTTGGCCTGGCGCGGCCCGGCCAGTGCGTCGGCTACCAGGGCGACCCCTGGGCGCCGGAGGTGGTGCTGCTGGTGAACCACGGCCTGCACCTGGAGATCCGCATCGACCGCACCAGCGCGATCGGCAAGGACGATCCGGCCGGCATCGCCGACGTGGTGCTGGAGGCGGCGCTCACCACCATCCAGGACTGCGAGGATTCCGTCGCCGCGGTGGACGCCGGGGACAAGGTGGTGGTCTATCGCAACTGGCTCGGCCTGATGAAGGGCGACCTGACCGCGGATCTGGAGAAGGGCGGGCGCACCATCACCCGGCGCCTCAACGCCGACCGCACCTACAAGACGCCGTCGGGTAGCGCCGTCACGCTGCACGGCCGGTCGGTGATGCTCGTGCGCAACGTCGGCCACCACATGATGACGGATGCCGTCACGCTGGACGGCAAGGAGGTCCCGGAGACCGTGCTGGATGCGATGTGCACGGTCGCCATCGCGCTGCACGACATCCGCGGCAAGCGGATGAACAGCCGCGCCGGCAGCGTCTACATCGTGAAGCCCAAGATGCACGGGCCGGAGGAGGTGGCGGCTGCCGACTCGCTGTTCGCGAAGGTGGAGGATGCCCTCGGCCTGAAGCGCGCGACGCTCAAGATGGGCATCATGGACGAGGAGCGGCGCACCACGGTGAACCTCAAGGCCTGCATCAAGGCCGCGAAGGACCGCGTGGTGTTCATCAACACCGGCTTCCTCGACCGCACCGGCGACGAGATCCACACCTCGATGGAGGCCGGCGCCGTCGTCCGCAAGAACGACATGAAGGGCCTGCCCTGGATCAAGGCGTACGAGGACTGGAACGTCGATGTCGGCCTGGCCTGCGGGCTGCGCGGCCGGGCGCAGATCGGCAAGGGCATGTGGGCGATGCCGGACATGATGGCGGCGATGCTGCAGCAGAAGATCGGCCATCCGAAGGCCGGCGCGAACACCGCCTGGGTCCCCTCCCCCACCGCCGCGACGCTGCATGCGCTGCACTACCACGAGGTGGACGTCGCAGCGCGCCAGGCGGAGATCGCGGGCGGCGGGCGGCGCGCGAAGCTTGACGACATCCTGAGCGTGCCGCTGGCCGAGAACACCAACTGGGCACCGGCCGACGTGCAGGCCGAGCTCGACAACAACGCGCAGGGCATCCTGGGCTACGTGGTGCGCTGGGTGGACCAGGGCGTCGGCTGCTCCAAGGTGCCGGACATCAACGACGTGGGGCTGATGGAGGACCGCGCGACGCTGCGCATCTCCTCCCAGCACATCGCCAACTGGCTGCGCCACGGCATCGTGACGCGCGAGCAGGTGATGGAGACCATGCGCCGCATGGCGGCGGTGGTGGACCGGCAGAATGCCGGCGACCCGCTCTATGTGCCGATGGCGCCTGGCTTCGACGGGCCGGCCTTCAAGGCGGCCTGCGACCTGGTGTTCGAGGGCACAGCGCAGCCGAACGGCTATACCGAGTTCGTGCTGCACCGCCGGCGGCGGGAGGCAAAGGCGGCGTAGGGCCAGCCGCGGGGGCGCTGCCCCCGGACCCCCGCCGGGGAGCCTGAGGCTCCCCGAACCCCACCATCTGTTTTTCGACGCCGGAGGCGGAGGGGGCCAAAGCGCCCCCTCCGCCTCCGGCGTCAAACGGACGCGGGTCCAGGGGCATCATGCCCCTGGTGGGGGGTGCGGGGGGCAAGGCCCCCCGCGTCGCCATCCCACCGCACCGCCAGCAGCGTGATGTCGTCTGCCTGTTCCGCCGTGCCCGCGTGGCGGTCCACCGCCTCCGCGACATGGCGGACCAGCGACGCCGGGTCGCCCGTCGGCGCCGCGGCCGTGGCGTGTACCAGGCGTTCCGTGCCGAACTCCACCCTTTCCGGGTCCATCGCCTCCGTCACGCCATCCGAATACAGCACCAGCGTGCCGCCCGGCGGCAGCGCGAGGCGGCCGGAGGCGCCCTTTGCGCCGGGAAACATCCCGAGCCCCGGCGATCCGCCCACCGGACACGGCGCCGCCGCCCCGTCCGGCCCGCGCAGCACCGGCGGGCAATGGCCGTAGTTGACCCAGTCCATCGCGCCGCTGCGCAGGTCGAGCACGCCGGCGAACATCGTGACGAACATGTCGGCGTCGTTGCCGGCGGCAAGCTGGTCGTTCAGACCGCGCATCGCCGCCTCCAGCGAGACCCAGGTCGCCGCCGCGTCGCGCAGCAGCGTCAGCGCGCGCATCATGAAGAGCGCCGCGCCGATCCCCTTCCCCGCCGCATCGCCCACCGCCAGCAGCAGCTGGTCCGGGCCGAGCAGCATCGCGTCGTAGAGATCGCCGCCCACCTGACGCGCCGGCCGGATGTGGGCCGCGATCGCGAAGCGGTCCTGGCCCGGGAACCAGGGATCCTCCCGCCGCAGCACGCCGAGCTGGATCTCCCGCGCCAGCGCCAGCTCCCGCACCAGCGCCTCGTGCCGCAGCCGCGCCTGCATCGCGGCGGTCAGGGCCTCGGTGTTGTTGCGCAGCATGCGGCTGAGCCGACGCATCACGTCGCGCGCCACGCCGGGCACGGCGACGACCTCCGCCCAGAAGACCTCGGCCGGCACCAGCAGCACGCGGCAGGGCGCGACCGCCACCACCCAGGCCGAGGCCGGCAGCCCGTCGATCACCGACATCTCGCCGAACATCGCGCCGGGCGCGACGGCGATGGGCGCGGAGCGGTCGGCCAGGTCGAAATGCACCTCCGCCGCCCCGTCCAGCAGGAAATGGAGGGTGTCGTTCGGGGCGCCGCGCGCGATGATCACCGCCTCCGGCGCGAAGCGCGCCAGCTGGCTGCGCGCCAGCACGCGCGCCAGCAGGTCCGGCGCCAGCCCGCCCAGCACGGACAGGCCGGCGCAGTCGCCTGGCTGCACGGCGCGACAGGCGGGGTCGAGGGCGACGCGCTTCATCCGCGCAGGATTGGCCGGGCCGCCTGCCGCTGTCGAGCGACGGCACGGCAGGCGGAGGCTGACAGCGACCGCCGGGACCGATAGGTAGCGGACGCGGCCGGGCGCGGGGGGCGTGCGGCGCATGGAGGGCGGTCGTGGACGCGCGCATCCTGGCCGAGCTGCAGCGGCGCTACGCGGAGCCGCACCGCAGCTATCACCGCTGGGCGCGCGTGGCGGAGATGCTGGCCGCGGCGGAGGACGTGCTGAACGGCATCGCCGACCGCGGCGCCTTCATCCTGGCCGTGCTGTTCCACCGCGCCGTCTTCGACCGCCGCATGCCGGACGGCCCGGCCCGCAGCGTCGCGCTGATGCGGGAGCTGGCCGCGGACACCCCGGCGCCGACGCTGCGCCGGGCGGAGGGGCTGATCGGCGCGCTGGCGGCACGCGAGCTGCCGAAGACGAGCGACCCCTCGCTGCGCGGCGACGCGGCGCTGCTGCTGGACATGGACCACGCCGTACTCGGCGATCCGCGGGCGGTGTTCGACGCGTATGAGGAGGCGTTCCGCCGGGAATACGCGCATCTCGGCGACGACGCCTATGCCGCCGGCCGCGCGGCGGAGCTGCGGCTGCTGCTGTGGCGGGACCGGATCTTCCTGACCGACCGCTTCTACCTGGAGCGCGAGCGCCAGGCGCGGCGCAACCTGGAGCGGCTGCTGGAGAGGCTCGGCTGACCCGCCGCCCGATCACCGGCGGGCCAGCCGGCCGGCCGGTCAGCGCCGCGGCGGGACTTCCGAGATGCGCACGGTGGCGCGCTGCAGCGGGCCGCGGTCCAGCGTACCGACCCAGATGTTGTAGTTGCCGTGCAGCGGCCGCTGAAACACGACGCCCGGATTGAGGCCCTCCAGGTCGTCGTTGCAGTGCCAGTTGCCCTGCGGGTCGTTGATCACGATGGTCGTGTCGGCGTTCGACACAGCCGAGATGTAGAGAGGATACTGCTGCTGCTGGCCGGGCGCATAGTTCAGGTCCACGTCCGGGCGCGAGAAGTCGATCCAGCCGGCGCAGCTCGGCCCGACAGACGTCGCCTCGCGCGACCCGCCGGCCTCCACCGCCACCTCCCGCGGGTCGGGCTCGAAGCCGACCTGGAGGTTCAGCGTGCCGTAGCGCGGCTCCGCCCGCCAGTCGGGCGGCGGCTGGTCGGTCGCCGTCTCCTTCGGCGGGAAGCGGGATTCCGGCGCGGCCTGCGCCGGCCCGCCCTTCTGGGCCTGGGCGATGCCGCCGACGGCAAAGAGCGCGACCGCAACAACGGCGGCGAGTTTACTTCTCATGACCGGGTCCTGCTGCTGCGACGGCACGATAGCAGCCCGTCCCAGGCGCGAAGGCAAGGCCGCCCGGGCAGCGTCAGGGCCGGATCAGCGTGCCGGCGCCGCCATCGGTGAACAGTTCCACCAGCACCGCATGCGGCACGCGGCCGTCCAGGATCACCGCGCCCTTCACGCCCTGCTCCACGGCGTAGATGCAGGTCTCGACCTTCGGGATCATCCCGCCGGAGATCCAGCCATCCGCGATGCCCTGCTTCACCTGCGCCACCGTCATCTCCGGGATGAGCTTCCCGTCCGGGCCGAGCACACCGCGCACGTCGGTCAGCATCAGCAGCCGCTCCGCCTCCAGCGCGCCCGCGATGGCGCCGGCGACGGTGTCGGCGTTGATGTTGAAGGTCTGGCCGTCCGCGCCGACGCCGACCGGCGCGACCACCGGCACGATGTCGGCGCCGATCAGCAGCTTCAGGATCTTCGGGTCGATGCGCTCCGGCTCGCCCACGAAGCCGAGGTCGATCTCCCGCAGCACTCCGGCCTCGTCCTTCACGCGCCGCGTCACCTTGCGCGCGCGCACCAGGCCGCCATCCTTGCCGGAGATGCCGACGGCCATCGCGCCGGCGCGGGTGATCGCCTCCGCGACCTGCTTGTTGACCGGGCCGGCGAGGACCATCTCGACCACGTCGAGCATCTCCGCATCCGTCACGCGCAGGCCCTGGACGAAGGTGGACTTCACGTCCAGCCGCTTCAGCATCGCGTTGATCTGCGGGCCGCCGCCGTGGACGACGACGGGATTGACTCCGACCTGCTCCAGCAGGGCGATGTCGCGCCCGAAGCGCAGCGCGGTCTCCTCCTCGCCCATGGCGTGGCCGCCGTATTTCACCACGACGATCTGGTCGTCGTAGCGCTTCAGGAAGGGCAGCGCGCCGGCGAGGGTCGCCATCTGGTCGAGCGCGTCGTCGGTCATCGTGCAGGCGTTCCCCAGGAGTCCCGGGCGGATAGGAGCGGCGGGCCCCATGGTCAAGGCACCGCCAGCGTGACCTCCATCGCCTGGCCGGCCGCCAGGGTGATCGCCTGCTCGTGCCAGGCGCCGCCGGTGCGCAGCCGCACCAGCCATTCCCCGGCGCTCAGCACCAGTCGCGGTTGCGCCGCGCCGGAGCTGGCGGCGGCGCGCGGATCGCCGGGGCGGCGCACCTCCCACAGCTGCACCGGCACCGGGGCCCCGTTGCGGCGCGCGTTCAGCGTCACCTCGCCGGCGCCGAGCTCGAGGCGCACGGCGACGGTCTGCCCGGCCGGGACGAAGACATCGGTCTCGGCGCGCGCCTCCCCGGCCTGGAAGCGCAGCCGGTAGCTGCCCTGGACCAGGCGCATGGCGGGCTCCGCCGCGCCGGAGGTCAGTACCGGCTCCCCGGCACGGAAGCCGGGCACCTCGTCGGCCAGGACCGTCCAGTTGCCGCCGCGCGGCGGCGCGCCGGGACCGAGCGCGCCGAGCGGGCGCAGCGTGCCGAGGTTGAGCACCACGCGATGCGTCATGCGCGCGCCGGTCGTCTCGAAGCGCTCCGTGATGCGCGCGGTGCCGACGCGCACCTGCACCTCGTAGCGGCCGGCGGGCACGGTGACGTTCACCCGCGCCGCGCCGCTGGCCGGCACCATGGTCTGCGGCGGGTCGGTCAGCGCCACCAGGGTCCAGGTGCCGACCGGCACGGTGGGGCCGCCCTCGACCTCGACCGCCTCCAGGGTCAGGTTCGTCTCGGCCGCGACCGGCGCGGGACGCGCCGGGGCGGGCGTGGGCGCGGCGGGCGGGGCGGTGGCCGTCACCTCGGCCAGGGCGCGCGACAGGTCGGCGGCGGATTGCGCG
>NZ_JAPSMD010000026.1 GCF_027856955.1 Falsiroseomonas oryzae
CGCGTCACCGCCGCGCTCGGCACCGCGGCCGACGCCGCCGCGCTGGCCGAGGCGCTGCGCCCGATCGTGGACGAGCGCGGCAGCCCGCACGGGCCGGTGCCGCCCGGCACGCCGCTGCTGCAGCCCACCGATGAACGGCGGCGCACCGGCAGCCACTACACGCCGCGCAGCCTGACCGAGCCGATCGTTCGCCATGCGTTAGAACCCGCCTTCGCGCGCATCGGGCAGGACGCGAAGCCGGAGGCGGTGCTGGCGCTGAAGGTCTGCGACCCGGCCATGGGCTCCGGCGCCTTCCTGGTGGAAGCCTGCCGCCAGATCGCCGCGCGGCTCGTCGCGGCCTGGGCGCGGCATCCCGGCACACGGCCGCCGATCGCGGAGGACGAGGACGAGGACCTGCTGGCAAGGCGCCTGGTCGCGCAGCGGTGCCTCTATGGCGTGGACCGCAACCCCATGGCGACCGACCTCGCGCGACTGTCGCTGTGGCTGGCGACCCTGGCACGGGACCACGAGTTCACCTTCCTGGACCACGCGCTGAAGAGCGGCGACAGCCTGGTCGGGCTGACGCGCAATCAGATCGGCGCGCTGACCTGGGGCGACGACCGGCAGGACAGCGCGATGAGCGGCTTCGTTCGCGGCCGCTTGGCGGAGGCGGTACGGGCGCGCGCGGAGATCCGCGACGCGCCGGACGACGTGGCCCGCGCGATCCAGGAGGCGCGGCACCGTGCGCTGGAAGCGCGCATGGAGGATGTCCGCACGCTGGGCGATGCGGTGGTGGCCTGCTTCTTCGGCCACGATACGCCACGCGAGCGGGAGGGCGCACGGCGTGCGCTGGCGGCCATGCCGGGCGGCGGCGACGCCATGTGGGCGGAGGCGCGGCGGCTGGCCGCAACGCTCGGGCATAGCAAGCCTCCGATCAGGCCGTTCCACTGGCAGATGGAATTTCCGGAGGTATTTAACGAGAGGGAGGGTGGCTTCGACGCCGTCATTGGAAATCCGCCGTTCCTTGGCGGGAAGAAAATCTCGATTGAGCACAGCGATGCCTATGCCGCGTGGCTGCAAGAAATCCATCAAGGGGCGCATGGCAACGCAGACCTCGTCGCACACTTCTTCCGCCGTGCCTTCGCGTTACTAAGACCAGATAGTTGTCTTGGCCTAGTCGCAACCAATACGCTTGGTCAGGGCGATACGCGAGAAACTGGACTATGCCCCATACTCGCAGCGGGAGGCAGCATTTCACGAGCATCCCGCCGTCTGGTCTGGCCAGGCGAAGCAGCGGTAGTCGTGTCAGTCGTGCACATCGTAAATGGTGCGGCACGCAGTCCAGTTTTGGACGGGCAACAGGTACGTCGAATCAGCGCTTATCTTGTAAACGGCGACTTGGATGCGAGCCCTGCGCGTCTTGCTACCAACGCAGGTAAATCCTTCGAAGGCTTCAAGCTAATCGGCATTGGCTTTACGTTCGACAATGCGACGGCATCGAAGGGAAAGTCCTTGTCCCTGGCTGATATGGAGCGGCTGGTTACCAAGGATCCACGTAACTCGGAGCGCATTTTTCCATATCTCGGCGGCGAAGAGGTGAACACCAGCCCGACTCACTCGCATCATCGATATAGCATCGACTTCAATGATTTCCCGCTGCGGCGGGAAACTATCGTGGTGCGTCGCGGCGATCGCGAGGTGAAGTGCCTTTGGGCCGAAATGTCCGAGGAAGAACGCATTCGCTTCCGCCGGAGCGGCATTGTCCCTCGCGACTACCCCGCACCGGTTGCAGCAGACTGGCCGGACCTGCTGGATGTCGTCGAGCGATTTGTGAAGCCTGATCGTGACGGACAAAGGCGCGATGCGCTCAGATTACGGTGGTGGCACTACGCGGATAAGCGCCCCAACCTACGAGCGGCGACGCGCGATCTTTCCGCCTGCCATATTCTGACGCGTGTCTCCGCGCATCATATGGTAACGACGGTGCCAACCGGTATTATTTGGGCGGACTCGACCACCATCTTCGCTGACGAAAGACCCGCCTTCCGGGGCATTCTGCAGTCGCGCCCGCATGAGCTATGGGCGGCATTTTTCGCTTCCTCGCTTGAAGATCGACTTCGCTATGGCCCGTCGGACTGCTTCGAGACCTTCCCTGTCCCGATGCTCGATGGTGCCGCACTACATGAAGCCGCTGTGGCCTACCACGATCACCGCGCCACCATCATGGTCACTCGGAACGAAGGGCTGACGAAGACCTACAATCGCTTCCACAATTCGTCTGACCGCGCCGGCGACATCCAGCGCCTGCGCGACCTGCACCACTGCCTGGATCTCGTCGTGCTACGAGCCTATGGCTGGGATGACCTCGCCGCCCGCGCCGCGCCGGAATTCCTAACCGAGGAGACTGAGCCGACCCACCGGTACCAGGGTCGCCTTTTCTGGCCCGCTCCCTTCCGCGACGAGGTCCTCGCCCGCCTCCTCGACCTCAACCGCGCCCGCGCCGCCGAAGAACGCGCCCTCGGCCTCTCGCCGGGCCGAGCCGAGGAGCAGGACGAGGAGGACGCGGAAGCGGCGTGATGCGGGCCTCGTCGCCCTTGCAACGAGCCCTGGCGCAGCGCCACCTCTCCGGCGTGCCTCGTCGAATCGCTTCCGTACGGCTCGACCACCGCGCACCCTGCCGCATCCTCGCACGGAGACCGCGTTTGCCTTTTGACTTCGTCTTCACCTCGCCCCCCTTTGGCGGAGCCGGCCTTCGGGCGACACCTTCTGGTGCGCTCCCTCGTCAATGGCTCGACCACGTCGCCGCGCAGATCGAGGCGCTCAGCCCGACCTATCTGTTCATCGAGAACAGCGGCCTGCTGTTCGCGCTGCCGCGTCGCTTGCCGGCGATCGTCGCGCGACAAGTGGCGGTGTGCGATCAGGACGAGCCGTATCCGGAGGCGTTCGTGTTCGGCTCGCCCGCTGCCTACGCGGCGGTAGCGCACGAGACGCCGGAGGCCGCGATGGCTTTCGACCTGTCCTACGCCTTCGCCGAACTCCGCGTCGCGGACCGGTCGCGGCACGTGCTTGATCATGATGCCGTCCGCTATCGCTGCTTCGAAGACAAGGCCGCGGCGAAGCTGGCGCGGTGCCTCATCGAAGCGCTCGCGAGAGCGGGCCTGCATCCGCTTGAGTGGGTTCCGACACGGATGCCGCTATCGAGCAAGAGATGGGATGGTGGGCAGGACGGCCTGCTCCGTCTTGCGCAGCAACCGACCTGGCTGCAGGTCACTGGCGGCGAGAAGCCCAGCATTCTTCCGCATGCGAAGTGGCCGGGTTATGCGGCAGCCCATTTCTTCCTCTCCGATGGCGTTTCGAGTTCCGCTTGGAAGCCGAAGAGCCCAGGTCGCCGTCGAGAGATCTATGGCGAGGAAACGCCGGCGCACGCGGATGTTCTCCACATCGCCGTGGGAAAAGCGGCACCGCCCGCATCCGTGGCGTCAGCCATCCGCGGCATTGCCCTTGAACCGGTGGGCAGCAACGGCCAGGCGCCGAGGTGGCTCCGGACGGTCACCCTGCATCCCATAGAGGTGCTCGACCCGTTCGTGGGCAGCGGGAGCCTCTCGTGCGCGGTTGGAAAGTCGATTCTGCCCGCGAGACTCGTTGGCGAGCGGCGGGAGCTTCGACAGTCCTCGGCACCCACGGCAGAGACTACGCCCGCTCCCTTCCGTGACGAGGCGCTCGCCCGGCTCCTCGACCTCAAGCGCGCCTGCGCCGCCGAAGGACGCGCCCGCGGTCTCTCGCCGGGCCGCACCGAGGATGCCGACGACGAGCAGGAGGACGCGGCATGAGCTTCACGACGGTCCGCGAGGAATCGTTCGGCAAGCACACGCTGCGTGCCGTCCGTCTCAATGCGGGCGGCTATCGGGGCATCGTCTTAAAGTATGGCGGCGGTAGGCTCGGGCCCTTCGACGCCACGGATCTCGACGAGCTCTGGGACCGCCTCAAGCTGGAAGCGATGAAGGCGGGCCGCGCCTATGTCGGATTTGATGGCGCCCGCGCGCGCTTCCTGAATCACTTCCCGCGCGGGTTCGAGGATCCCGGCTACCTGAAGGACGAGCGCAACTACAAGCTCGATGCCAAGCGGAAGCTCGACACGACGGCGCCGCTCGATGCGGCGGCGACCGACGCCGGCTTTGGGCCTGCCGTGCTCACCGTCTTCCACGGGACCAACCTGCTGTCCCCCTTCGAGAAGACGAAGCTGACGCCGCTGCTGCGCGGCCCGTCGGCGGATGCCTTCGTCAGGGCTGCTGCCGCCTTCACGCTGGGCGCCGGTGATCCGGCGCTGCAGGAGCTACGCCGGATCGCGCATCCCTTCGAGAGCGCGAAGTGGACGGTGTTGACCTACCTGCCTTTCCTGTGGCGGCCCGACGCGCACATGTTCCTCAAGCCGACGGTCACCCAGGACTTCGCGGAGCGCGTCGGCCACTCGTTTGCGCAGGCCTACGCGCCCGAACTCGACATTGGCATCTACGAGAGCCTGCTCGACCTCGTCAGACGGACAGAGACCGAGCTGGCACAGCTCGGCCCGCGGGACCGGATCGACGTCCAGAGCTTTATCTGGGTGGTCGGGTCGTATGAGGACGCACCCGGGACCGGCGACCCGAATTCGCGCTGACGATTCCGATACACTCGGGCAACATCCGGAGGTACCCTGTCGCGAGCACGACAATCGCGGAAGGGAAGCATGCCGGAGTTTTCGCCGGAGGACGCCGCCTACGAAGCTGGGCGCATCGCCAACATTCGGCCGTGGAAGCGCCGGTGGCCCGGCGATGCCGACGCCGACACGGAAGCGGCGTAGCAGCGACCATGCGGATCCTGGACGGCACAGCCACCCTCGACACGGTCAGCGAACTTCTGCGAGCGAGCAGTTGGGCGCGCATCGCCGTCGCATACTGGGGCAAGGGCGCCGTGAAGCGCCTGGGCTTGGCTGATGCGAAGGCGCGGCGGGCGGATGTGCGGATCGCGCTCGACCTCCGCAGCGGGGCCTGTAACCCGACGGAGGTGCAGGATCTGCTCGACCTCTTCGGAAAGACGCGTGTGCTTGCCGTGGATGGCCTTCACGCGAAGCTCTGGCTGACGGAGGCGGGCGGCGTGATCGGTTCATCGAACGCGTCGGCGAACGGCTTCGGTCACGAAGGCGAGGAGAAGGAGGTCACCGGGCTTATCGAGGCCAATCTCCTCATCCAACCGCTACGGAGCACCATCGAGCGCGACTGGCGCACATGGTTCGATACCAGCGTCTGGGCGCGGGGTAAGCGGATCAACGACCGGATGATGCGCGAGGCTGATCGGCGCTGGCGAAAGCGGCGCGGCGCGCGCGGAACCAACCCTCCAGTACAAGAACCTGGTGGGTCACTCCTGGACCGCATGCGTCTCGATCCGGGCTTCTTCCGCGACAAGCCGCTCTCCGTGTGGATTCACCCACATGATGGCCTTTCCGCGACAGCAACGCGGGGGCTGAAGACAGAGAGCAAGCTGCGGCAGATGCAGGCTCTCGATTGCTACGAGGGGTGCCGCCTCGTTCCGCGTCAGTACATCCTCGACTTCGAGTGGGATGCGTCCAAGGACTACCTGCGTTTCGACGGGCTCTGGCAGGTGCTGGAGGATCGGCCGAACGTGCGGCTTGCCGGCACCGCGATCAGCTTGGTGCGCCCGGTCAGCACCTTCGAGGGTTTGTCCGTTGTGGGAGAGCGCCCGGCTTGGCGATCTGCCGTTCGACAGATCCTCCCGACTCTCGGACGCAAGACGAGGCTCCACGAAGCGGCAGAGGAGTTTGCGTTGCGCTTGGCGAGAAGCTGACGACCTGCCTAGCCAAAAGGTGTGGTCTCACCAGTTCAGCCCTGAATTGCCGCATTCGATCCTTTGCAAGGAATTCTTGCAAATCCAATTTCGCAATCCTATATCGGCTGCGTGACGGAGCGCATGTCATGCAAGCCGGACTGATCGGCGGACGGATTAGGGCTAAGCGTGAGGAGCTGGGGTTCAGCCAGGAGGCGGTGACGCGCCTGCTCGGCTTCAAGGACCGCCAGACCCTGTCGGCCATCGAGACCGGTGAGCGCCGGGTCTCGGCCGAGGAGCTCCTGCGCTTTTCCCAAGTGCTGGCCGCGCCGCTCGACTTCTTCACCGACCCCTTCCTCCTGGTCGCGGAGGGCCGCTTCAACTGGCGGCAGAGCGGCGTGCCGACGGCGAAGCTCGACACCTACGAGCGGGACGCGGGCCGTCTCGTCGCCCTGTTCCGGGTGCTGGGGACGGAGATGGGACACCAGCCGCCGCTGCTCCGGCGCGCCCTGACCCTCGGGAAGGGTAGCAGCTTCGAAGAGGCCGCCGTCACCGGCGAGCGATTCGCGGAGGAGTTCCGGCTCGGCGAGGTGCCGTCGCGCCGGCTCGTGGAGGCGATGGAGCGCGACCTCGGCATACTGGTACTGATGGTGGACACCGTGCCGGGCGTCTCGGGCGCGGCCTGCCGCCTGCCGGAGATGGACGCCGTGCTGATCAATCGGCGCGAGGTGCCGGGGCGCCGGCACTACGACCTGGCGCACGAGCTGTTCCACATCCTGACCTGGGAGGCGATGCCGCCCGACAGGCTTGAGGACGCCGCCGCCGCGCCGCGCGGGCGCGTCGAGCAGCTAGCCGACAACTTTGCCTCAGCCCTGCTGATGCCGCGCCGGGCGCTTAACCGCCTTGGCCCCTGGGGCGGGCTGGAGGGCAGGGGGCTGGCGGAGCGGCTGAACGCGGCGGCCGAGGAGCTGGGCGTGACGTCCTCGGCGCTCCGATGGCGGCTCGTCGGCGCCGGCCTGCTGCCGAAGTCGGCGGCGCGGGGCCTGGACGAGGCGATGCTGCGGAACAACGGCCGGAAGGGACAGGCGCGCGAGCTGCCGCCGCTCTTCTCGCGGCCTTTCGCCGAGCTGGTGGCCGCGGCGGTGGACGCCGGCCGGATCTCGGCGCGCCGGGCGGCGGGCCTGCTCGGCCTGCCAGTGGACGACCTGGCCGAGGCCTTCGCCGCGCACGGCGTCGACTTCGACCCTGGGATCTGAGCTGGGCGGATGGCAGGGGGGGGCGTTCTTGTGGACACCAACGCGATCCTGGAGGCGCACCGCGCCGGCTGCTGGCGCGCGCTCCGCGGCGGCCATCGGCTCGAGACCGTGGAGGCCTGCGTCGAGGAGACGCAGACCGGCGCGCAGAACCGGCGGCCCGAGCAGCGGATCGACGAGGCCGCGCTCCGGGCGGATCTGAAGGCGGTGCATCCGGTGACGGCCGCGCAGCGGGCAGAGGCGCTGGCGCGCGACGGCTTCGTCGCGCGTCTGGACGCGGGGGAGCGCGACCTCTGGAGCCATGCGCTGGCCCGGCCAGACGCCTGGGTCCTCTGCGGCCCCGACACGACGAGCCTCCGGCTCGGTGTCCGGCTCGGGCTGCGCGACAGGCTGGTCGCACTGGAGAGCCTGCTCGACCAGGTCGGGCACCGGCCGAAGGTGCCGCTGCGGCGGGCCTACACGACGGCGTGGCACAACGAGCGACTCACGGCGATCGCGCTCGAAGAAGGCGGGAGCCGCCCATGAACGCGCTCGTGCCTGCCTCGGCTCCCGGCAGCGCGACGGCTGTCCGCGCGCGCCTCGTTGACGTTCTTCGGCGTGACCTGATCGGCCCAGGCCCCGACGACGCGGACCTCGCGCGCGAGGTACTGAAGGAGAACCCTTCACGCTGGTACCTGACCGGCTTTCTGGCTCCGTCGCCCGACGGAGCGGCGACTGCGGAGGAGCCGGACGTCCTCGGTGAGGAGGGCGACCCGCTGTTCGGGGACGACACCGGCGCCGACCCGGAGACGGGCCCGGCGCGCGCGGCCGATGACGCCCCAGCCGACGAGCCCTCCGCGCGCCCCCGACGTCTGCCTGCCTCGCTCGGCATCACGGTGCTGGTGCCCGAGGGGGTGGATGAGGTGGAGGCCGCCCTGACCTGGGGCGACTACGCCACAGAGCCGCCGCTCCCTCCGGAAGTGCTCGCGGACAGCCAAGCGCAGTTCGATCCCCGCTACCGCGACGTGCGCTGGCGGCGAGTGCCCGGCGAGGCGGTGGTCCGAATTCCGGTGCCGGCCGGACGCGGAGCGCGTGTTCCGCTGCCGGGCACCGGCGGCGCGCAGCACCCGGCGGGCGGCCTTTCCATCGAGGCGCACGCGCGTCCCTATGCTATCGAGCAACCCGACGGCAGCGTCGCCCGGGTTCGCGCCCTGACGGTGATGGTCGTGAATCGGCGTCCCTCGGTGCGGCGCCGCTTCGCCGACGTGACCTTTGCATTTCAAGTCCGGCTGGAGTTGCGCTGCGCGGCGGGCTTCCACCCGCGGTGCGATCTGTCGGGCTACGGCTCGGCCGATCCCGACGCCGCGCTTGCCGACCTGCACTACCGCGATGTCGCGGAGTACGCGGTGGGCCGGGGGACGTCGGCGGGGTGGCGGAAGGGGCCGGACGGAGCGGTGCGTGTCGTGTTCACCGATCACCTGCCGCAGGCTGAGGTGGAGCGCGTCGAACCAAACGAAAGCATTGTAGGCGTCGAGTTCGGCATGGAGGCGCTCGACGCCCTCGCCCGAGGCGACGCGGAGCGTCTCGCTGGCGCGCTCGGAGGCCTTCCGACCGCCTACGCCGCGTGGATCGCCGGCCAAGCGTCGCTGGTGCCGGGCATTGCGGGGCCGGCGCGCAGGTCCACGGCAGAGCGGATCTTGGATGCGGCGCGCGAGGCAGAAGCGCGGATCGCCGATGGCGTCGCCCTCCTTCGCGCCGACGGGCGGGCGCGGCTCGCCTTCGCGGCGATGAACGAGGCGGTGGCCCGTGCGGCGCGGCGCCGCAACGCCGGACCCGGCGGCGACCCTTCGGCGCAGCCGGCGCCTCGGTGGAGGCCGTTCCAGCTCGCCTTCATTCTGCTCAACCTCCGCGGGCTGGCAGATCCGTCACATCCTGATCGCGAGATCGCGGACCTCCTGTTTTTTCCCACGGGGGGTGGAAAGACAGAGGCGTACTTAGGGCTGGCGGCGTGGATGATCGCCCATCGGCGGCTGTCCAATGGTGGCGTACTAGGCGCCGGCGTGACGGTACTGATGCGGTACACGCTGCGTCTCCTCACTCTCGACCAGCTTTCCCGCGCCGCTGGTGTCGTCTGCGCGCTGGAGCTGATGCGAGGCGAGCCGGCTTGGCAGGAGGGCGGCAAACGCCTTCTCGGCGACTGGCCGATCGAGATCGGGCTGTGGGTCGGCTCGGCGGCGTCGCCTAACCGCCTGGGAAAGGCGGGCGATAAGCGGGACGACACCGCGGTCGCGCGCGTCCGCCGCTACCGCAGGAACGGGCGCGAGGCGCCGGCACCGATCAAGGCGTGCCCCTGGTGTAGCACGCCGTTCGGCCGCGAGAGCTTCAGCTGCGTGCCAACAGACGCCGCGCCGCAGAACATGGTCGTCCGCTGTGCCAATGCCGCCTGCGACTTCACCCGTGATCGGCCCCTGCCGGTCCTCACGGTGGACGAGGCGATCTACCGGCGGCTCCCCGCGTTCCTAATCGCTACGGTAGATAAGTTCGCCGGCCTGCCTTGGGTTGGCGAGGCTGGCGCCTTCTTCGGGCACGTCGATCGCCACGACGATTGGGGCTTCTACGGGGCCGCTGAGCCTGGCCGCGGCCGACCACTCTGGAACGGCCATAGCCTGGCACCGCCGGACCTCATTGTTCAGGACGAACTGCACCTCATCAGCGGCCCGCTCGGCACCGTCGCCGCGCTCTACGAGGTGGCGCTCGACCGGCTGGCCAGCCGTGAGTTCATGGGCCGGCGGATTCGCCCGAAGGTGGTGGCGAGCACGGCGACCGTGCGGCGTGCCGCGGCCCAGGTGAAGGCGCTGTTCGACCGGCAGCGGACCGCGGTGTTCCCGCCGCCCGGTCCCGACAGGCGCGACAGCTTCTTCGCCATGACGGCGCGCTCGGAGGACAAGCCCGCGCGCCTTTACGTCGGCCTCGCCTCGCCCGGCCGCGGGCCGAAGCTGATCTTCCTGCGAGTGCTGACGACCCTGCTCGCGGCGGCGCGGGCCGAGGCCCAGGGCGGGGCGGACGCGGACGCCTATGAGACGGCCCTTTGCTACTTCAACGCGCTCCGCGAACTGGGGGGCGCCCGCCGGATCGTCGAGGACGAGGTGCGGGCCCGTCTGGCGACCTACGGCGCGGAGCGGCGAAGGCTCGACCCGCCCGATGCGCCGTTCGCCGACCGGCGCATGCGCGAGCCGCTCGAGCTCACCTCGCGTGTGAGCACCGATCAAGTGGCCGAAGCCAAGGAGCGCCTTGCGCTGCGCTGCGGTGACGTGGCCGGCGTGGACGTTGCCATGGCGACGAACATGATTTCCGTCGGTCTCGACATCGGACGGCTCGGGCTGATGCTCGTGCAGGGCCAGCCGAAGGCGGCCGCTGAGTACATCCAGGCCACTAGCCGCGTCGGCCGCCGCGACGGGCAGCCCGGCCTCGTGCTGGCACTGCTCAACGCGCACAAGCCGCGCGACCGGATGCACCACGAGCAGTTCCGACAGTTTCACGCCTGCTTCTACAGGTCGGTGGAGGCGACGAGCGTGACGCCGTGGGCGGCGCGCGCACTGGACCGAGCGCTGGCAGCCGTTGTCGTGGCCGCGGCCCGGCACCTAGAGCCCGACCTGACGCCCGAGGACGCTGCGCCGCGGCTACGGGTCAACACGGCCCTCCAGCAGCGGATCGTCGAACTGGTGCTCGAACGCGCGCCGCCCGACGCGGTGGTCGGAGGCCACGACACGCTGCGCGCGACGGTGGCCGAACTTGTGTACGCTTGGGCCGAGACGGCCGACGAGGCGACGGCGACCGGCGGGAAGCTCTACTACGGCCATCCTCGGGATAAGGCGCTGCTGCACGACCCGCTCGACCCGCTCCTCGACAGCCTCGCGCCGGCGCACCGCAGGTTCGCAGCTGGCCGGTCGATGCGAGACGTGGAGCACGCGACGCCGCTGCGCATCGTTGATGCCCATCGGGTCGAGCTGCGCTGAAGGGAGGGGGCGGTGGCCGACGAGACGATCCGCATGAGCCAGGTGGTTGGGGTGTTCGGCCCCGGGGCGATGCTCGACCTCCCCGAGCGGTCGGTGGTGGTGGGTGGGCTCGAAAGGTGGGACACGCACGCCCCCGGCGCCTTCCGCACGATCGAGGAGCCGCGCCTCGCGCGCCTCCTCCATCAGCGCCTTGCCGGAGACCCGCGCCTCGGCGGCGACCGCCCGCCCGATCTCCGCACTCCCCCCGTGGACCCGAACGACCGCCGTGTCACGCGGCCGCCGGCCATCGAGGCGCCGGTCTTCCCAGAGTGGTTCGTCTGTGACGCCGTCGAAGGCGACGCCCCGGGGCGGCGGCGCCTCGTCCGCTTCTCCGATCTGAAGCCACCGGCACGAAAGGAGCACGTCGCCGACGACGGCAAGCGTCGGCGCGCGTCCCCGGTCCGCTTCGTGTGCGGCTGCACGAAGGGGCATTTGCAGGACATCGAGTGGCGGCGCATCCTGCACGCCGACGGCGCGACCTGCCGCGAGCAAATGTGGTTGGTGGACACCAGCACCAGCGGCGACCCCCGCGACACCCGCATCGTCTGCGACTGCGGCGTGCCGCCGCTCACGCTGGAAGATCTGTCGGCGCCCAAGCGGCTCGGAGTTTGCCGCGGCGAGCGGCCCTGGATCGGCGACCGTGACCCGCAGCCGTGCGATGCCCCGAAGGGCCTTAACCTGCTGACTCGGAGCGCGACCAACACCTACTTCCCGCAGGTCGCAACGGTAATATCGCTGCCGCCCTCGGAGGACGAGCTGTCCCGGCGGATCGAGCAGCACTGGTCGGTCCTGCAGAAGGCGCGCAGCGCCGACTGGCTCGACATCGCTCGGGAAGCGAATGCAGCGGTCGGCGCCGCGCTGGAGGGATACTCAAACGAGGAGGTCTGGGCCCGCATCCAGGCGCTGGCTGCGGGCGTTGGCGGCGCGGACCAGGCGAAGGATCCGCGCCTGGCGGAGTTCGAGCTGTTCTCGAGCGGCCGCGTGCTGATCGGCGAGAACTCATCGCGCGCGCTGCTGCATGCCGAGACCCTCGACCGTCAGCGGTGGGACCCCGGTGGAGAGCCGGTACTGAGCGGCATCGCCTCGCTCGTCGCCGTCCACCGTCTTCGCGAGGTGTCCTGCCTCTACGGCTTCACGCGCTTCGAACCCGCTGCGCTTGCCAACGACGACCTAGAGGACGTCGGCCTTGCGGTGGAGGGGGCGCCGCTGGGACGAAGCCCGTCGTGGCTACCGGCCGTCGAGAGCTTTGGCGAGGGCTTCTTCCTCCTCTTCGACCCGGAAGCCCTGAAGGCTTGGCTCGCGCGCCCTGCGTTGCGCGAGCGCGCGCGCGCTCTGGAGGCTGGCGTTTCGTCCTGGGAGCGGGCGCGGCGGCAGAGGGGCCTGCAGGCGGACCGCTCGATCCTCGGCGAGCGCGTGCGGCCGGAGTATGTGATGGCCCACAGCCTTGCCCATGCGCTGATGACGGAGGTGGCTTTAGATTGCGGCTATCCTGCCAGCTCGCTGAAGGAGCGGATCTACGTGCCGCCCCGAGGCCCGAATGAGAAGCCGCAGGCTGGCATCCTCGTCTACACAGCGAGCGCGGGCATGCAGGGAACCCTCGGAGGGCTCGTCGAGGTGACGGGGCGCTTCGCGCGCGTGCTTCGGTTAGCACTTGAGCGGCTGGAGCTTTGCTCAGGCGATCCCGTCTGTGCAGATCACGAGCCTAGCGCCGCGGACGAAGATCGGGCGCTTCACGGTGCCGCCTGCCACGGCTGCCTGCTAGTTGCGGAAACGAGTTGCGAAGCCCGTAACCTCCACCTCGACCGCGCTCTTCTGGTCGATACGGTCGGCGCCGAGCGATGCGGCTTCTTCGCTTGATGACTTGCGCATTCAGCGGTGAGCTCGTCCCGCCAGACCCGGCGACCGACGCTTCCAGCATTCTTCTCTCTCGACTCCTCGCCAACATCTCCACGCCGGCCCGCAGCCGGAAGCGACGGGCACAATGAAGATCGCCACTATCCTTGATCACATCGACAGCGGCCACATGGCGCTGCCGGAGTTTCAACGTGGCTATGTCTGGAACCGCGACCAAGTGCGCAGTCTCTTCGAATCCCTTTACCGGCGCCATCCAGTCGGCGGCCTCCTAGTCTGGGCCACGGAGTCTAGTACCGCGCAGCACCGCGGCGACGGAGCGCTAGCTGCGGGGATCGTGAAGCTGCTGCTCGACGGGCAGCAGCGCATGACCAGCCTCTACGGTGTTGTCCGTGGTCGCCCGCCGAAGTTCTTCGATGGCAACGCCCAGGCGTTCAAAGGTCTGCACTTCCACGTCGGCGATGAGGTTTTTGCCTTCTATCAGGCGTTGAAGATGCAGGGCGATCCGCTCTGGATCGACGTCTCGGACCTGATGGCCAAGGGCACGACGGGGCTGGGTGGGCTCATCGCCCGGCTCGGCAGTGATCCCGCGCATGCGGCCAATCTCGCCGTATACATCGGCCGGCTTAGCGCCCTGCTAGGGATCGGCGATATCGATCTCCACATCGAGGAGGTGACCGGTGCCGACAAGACCCTGGACGTCGTTGTGGACATCTTCAATCGGGTGAACAGCGGAGGCACCAAGCTGTCCAAGGGCGATCTCGCCTTGGCGAAGATATGCGCTGACTGGCCCGAGGCCCGCGAGCACATGAAGGCAAGGCTGAAGGGCTGGGCGAACGCCGACTACCACTTCGATCTGGATTGGCTCCTGCGCTCGGTGAACACTGTATTGACCGGGGAAGCCAAGTTCAGCTTCCTGCACGGCCGATCGGCCCAGGACATCCAAGACGGCCTGAAGCGTGCCGCGAAGCACATCGACACCAGCCTGAACTTTATCGCCGGACGCCTCGGCCTGGATCATGATCGGGTCCTATTCAGCCGTTTCGGCATCCCAGTGATGGTGCGCTACCTGGATCAACGCTCCGGGGCGATGAGCGAGAAGGAGCGTGACAAGCTCCTTTTCTGGTTCCTTCAGGCCGGCATGTGGGGGCGGTTTTCTGGCTCGACAGAGTCATTCATCGATCAGGACCTTGCCGCGCTGGAAGGGCCTGATGGCGGCCTGGACAGGATGCTGGAGCAGCTTCGTCTCTGGCACGGCTCGCTCCGCGTGGAGCCTGGCCATTTCGCGAGCTGGAGCCTCGGGGCGCGCTTCTATCCAGTGCTGTATCTACTGACGCGTATGGGTGCTGCGCGGGACTGGGGCTCGGGTCTGCCGTTGAAGGCCAATCTGCTCGGTCAGATGAACCGCCTGGAAGTGCACCACATCTTCCCAAAGGCTCAGCTCTACCGGAAAGGCTTTAAGCGGCCGGAGGTGAACGCCCTGGCGAATTTTTGCTTCCTGACCAAGGACACGAACCTCCAGATCAGCGATACGCTGCCCGAGGTGTATTTCGAGGAGATCGAGCGCAACCATCCAGGTGCGCTTGCGTCCCAGTGGATCCCGACCGACCGTGCCCTCTGGCGTATCGATCGCTACCGGGACTTCCTGGAGGCTCGCCAGGCCTTGCTGGCGGCCGAGACCAACCGGCGCCTAGCGGAACTGCTGCACGGCGAGACCCATTGGCTCGAAGGACGGATGGCGCCGATGCTCACGGCTGTTCCGCCAAAGATGACCGCAGAGTCGGCCGCTGCGGATCGGGATGAGGAGCAGGAGATTGAGGCGATCAATGTTTGGCTCGAGGGCCAAGGGCTCCCGCGAGGTGAAGTCGGGTTCGACTTTGCGGATCCCGCAACCGGCGAACCCTTGGCTGTTCTTGATGCAGCCTGGCCACGTGGAATGCAGGAGGGTTTGAGCCAGCCCATCGCACTGCTGCTGAACGAACCACCTGAGACCCTGGCCAAGGCGAGTTCGGTAGGCTTCCGCTGCTTTGTCTCGATCAGCGAGTTCAAGCACTACGTCGAGACGGAAGTCCTGGCGGAGGCGCCACTGTGATCGCAGAGCGCCTTGTCTGTGGCCAGCCCCATGGAATGAGTTCGTCGATGCGCCTTACCCACTGGTCGCCGGTAGCAGAAGCGCTTCTAGGACAATGGTCGGACGGTCGAACTCGCCGTCCAACGGCAATGCATCTGCCACCGCTGCTGGCACGAGGCGCTCAAGGGTCGTCTGTGCCTGCGGCGGCGCCTTATCTGGTTGCGTAGCACTCAAGCGAGAGCGCACATTGAGGTCGTTGAGGATCTTCAGCAGCTGCCAATCTCGCAACAGCACTGGTCCTTCGTCCCCATCCTCCAAGGCAAAGATTAGCCGTGCCAAAGGTCGCGCCATGCCCGTCAATCGCTCCTCGACGCCGAGGATAAGCAGCGGGCGCGGCAAGCCGGGTACTTCAGCCAGCGGCGTTTCGAACTCCAGCGCCTCGTCGATTGCGACGTTGATCAACGCATGGCCAACGCCGAGCACGCGCATCGCTGCGTCACGCCCCGCTAGGTCACGATCAAGCGAGAGTGAGGCGTAGCTCCTCCGAATGTCTAGCGGAGCGCGATCGACCCAGGCCTCCGGAGTATGTCGCAGCTCAAACCCCTGTTCCGTTCGAAACAGGCGCTTTCCATGGCGATGCACGGCGTTAAGGAAAAATGCCTCGAGGTCTGGCAGGTCAAGCTTTGGCACGTTGCTTCCGTCGCGGCCGAAGTCGAAGCGCTCGACATTACCGAGCATCCGGCGAACGAAGTCCAGGACGCTCTCCTCCCCTAGCCGCTTACTGCCTGCGTCGAACCAACCGCGTAAATCCCCTTCGTGTGGAGCGGCGGAGAACAGCGGCTCCAGGGCGGAAGAGTTAGCAATGCCCAACACCAGCTGCATGGCATCCTCAGGATCGGCCATGGTGGCGGACAGTGTGCGCTGGATGCGCCGGAGCTTCTCATCGAGGAGGTCCCAGATCCGCGATTCCACCGTCTCGGGGTTTCTCAGAATATAGGCTGTTACGTCGCGCGTCTGGCCGTAGCGCCACAGCCGGCCAACGCGCTGGTGAAGGCGCATCGGGTTCCAAGGCAGGTCGACATGAATCAGCGTTGCGCATCGCTGCTGAAGATCAATACCCTCGCCCCCGGCTTCGGTAGAAACGAGGAACCTTACGCGTCCCTCGTTGAAATCTTCGGCCGCAGCCTCGCGCGCTTGAGATCGGCGTGACAGGCGGCCTCTGACGTCCGGTACGCCCTCAAGCGCATCGTCACCGTTGATGAAGGCGCAGCAACCGTGGCCGAAGCGCTCTTCCAGCGCGCGCACGATGAGGGCCTGTGTTGTCTTGTACTCCGTAAACAGCAGGACCGGCTCATCCGCGGCCAGATCATCCACGATCAGCGTCAGCAGACGTTCGATCTTCGTCTCAGATCGCACAGCGTCGGCCAGGGCAAGCAGTTCTTCGATGCGCTGAACCTCATTGCGCAGCAGCTCGACCCGCATCTTTGCGATGACCGCCTCCTGGCGCGCCGCCTCCCCATCCTCATCGTCACCCCCGGTGACGCTGTCAGAAAAGTCCGGCGAAGGCGCCGCGACCTCATCTCTCAGCATGGCAGCCCGTTTCCGCAGCACGGAAGAGATCGCGGCAAGCGAGCTGGCTGCGATCTTCTGGAGCGCGATCAGCAGCAGCATCCGCGCGCTCTGTTCGCGCCCCGTCATGCTCTCCGCGTACGCACGGCCGTCCATGATGAACGCGGACATGGTCTGGTAGAATTGAGTCTCCTCCGGCGAGTATCCGTGCTCCCTGCGGGTTACGACGAGGTTGGTGAATAGCTTGCGGCCAGCCAGGTCGGTCACCGACGCCTTGTTGTTGCGGATCATCGCCTGCCGCAACGCAGGCAACTGCTCGGCTATCGGTTTCTGCGGGTCGAAGAGGTCCGGCCGCACCAACTGCATCAGCGACAAGAAGCCGAAGTCCTTGCCGCGATGCGGCGTGCCAGTGAAGAAAAGTAGGGAGCAGATCTTGCCCGCCCGATCCATCTCATTCAGCAGGTCGTGCGCGAGGGTCGCCCCGGAACTCTCATCGGCGTTGAGGTGGTGCGCCTCGTCCACGACGACCAGATCCCAGGGCTCGGCCTCAAGCAGACGCCCCTTCCGGCCAGCCCGGTCGTCCCTCAGCGTCTGGAATGATGCAACGACACGCGGGTTGGCGGCCCAAAAATCCAGACGCTTGGTGTCCGCCTCACTGACAAACGCAGCGATTCGAAGATCGAACATCGCCTTCAAGCGGGCTTGCCATTGCGGCACGAGGCGGGCGGGCGTGAGGACAAGGAGCCGGCGGACCTGACCGCTAGCGATCAGTGGCGCAATCACCAGGCCAGCCTCAATGGTCTTTCCAAGACCCACATCGTCGGCAACCAGCCAGCGGAAAGGCCACCGTTCACGCACCTTGCGGCAGACCCATAGCTGATGCGGCAGCAGGGCGACACGCGACCGCGACAACACGCCCCAGCGGTCATTAGCGGAGCGAATTGTCATCGCCTGCGCACGCAAAACCGCCTCAAGGGGGTCGGCCAGCAAGCCGCCAGCGACGGCCGCCTCGACTGATGTAAGTAGGGAGAGGCTATGCGCCGCGACCTCGTGGATCGCTGTGCCGAAGCGCACCAGCACGGTCTCGCCAAGCGCGGCGCGCACCATGCCGTTGCCAAAAATCGGGTGACGGACAAGGGTTCCGGTGGCGAAGGTGTCCATATTCATTCTTCCGGCCCGTCCTCGTCCTGCGCAGTTCTCAACGTCCAGAGCTGCAGCGGCAGGCAAAAATCACCGGCGAACAGGGCTGCCTCCTCGCCAATCTCATTCACCACAAAGGCATGAATATCGCGGCTAAGGTCAGCGTGCGGCCGTTCCGTTCGATCACTCCATCCCAAGCCCTGTAGAAGAGTGCGAACGCGCTTCGTCGGCATCCAGCATAGCGGGGCCATGCGGTTGGCGGGGCCGAGAAGCCGATGCCGGGTCAGCTCCCTCACTAGGAAGGGCGCCCCGATACCTAGTGCACTCAGAAGCGGGGCAGCGTGGGTTCCGCGGCCTTGAAGGGCAGGGAAACTGTTGGGCTGCAGGAATGCGCGGTAGGTCAGGTTGGGGTTGGACTTCAGCAGCTCCGGCAAAACGCCGATCATGTCCTCATATTCCGGCAGCCAGCGCGCAAAGGCGTAAAGGTCCGGCAACAGCCCACGCCAAAGTGTGAAGGCCTCCTGGTTGAGCGTCGCGTTACTCCAGCTTTCCAGGCGGTCCAGCCATGGCTTGCTGTCCGGCGGAGGCTGGGAAAGCGCCAGTTCCTGCCACCACCCTTTTTGCCAGGCGGTCTGAAGGAAGCTTCGGTGCTGACCGTGCCGGGTGCGTCCAATGCTGTGCATGGCCGTCAGGGTGAGCAAGGTGAACCAAGCGATGCGTCGGGCTTCGTCGGACGCTGAGGGGTGAAGGTCACTAGGATCAAAGAAGGCTGGATAAAGGCCGACATCCCCACCCTCGAACCGCTCAACCTCCTCGGCCCTGTGCACCATCCACCATGCATGGATCTGCTCAAGATCGGCAGCGGGGGGACCTGAGACGATCTCGGGAGCGACTATGTCGTTAGATGTCAGCAAGCCGAGCTCAATTCGCGCCCTGAGTCGTGTGGTCTCAGAAACGCCAGGCAGTTCCTCCGTCCCCAGCGCCAAACGCTTAAGCCAATCGGGGATATCAGACTTTAGCTCACGCCCGAGGTTCTCCCCCTGGCTGCCTGAGGCGAGATAGATCAAGACGGCCAACTGAGCTTGATCATCTGTGGCTTGCCGAACCCAGCTGGCCAGCTCGCGAGCCTTTCGACCATAGCCAGCACTCTCGCGCGCCAAGAGGAAGAAGCGAAGCGCCGCCTCGGTGTCGTAGTTGGGTGTTAGGGTTGCGGCTGGTGGAGCGAAGGCCGCGTGAAGCGCCTCGTCCTCGACACCGGAGACGCCAGTACCGTGCAGGCTCCTGGGCGAGATGCTCAATTCCCGCACACCCTGGATGCTGCCATCTTCTGCCAGGAAGGTCGCCTCTTTCGCCGCGTCCGCCAATGCATCGCGCTCCCATCGCGCAAGGTTTGGGGAATCGAGCGCCGGGTGCACGAAACGCCAGAGGCGTGCCGCCTCCATTGCTTCCAACGGGGTAGGCTTCTTGCACTCCTGCCGCAGTAGATCAGCGAGGGACTGGTGTCTCAACTCACCCAAGCCTAGCTGGCGGATGATGCTCGAGGTCTCCGGCGTGACAAGCGGCAGCCGCTCGGCGATGGGCCAGGCACGAAGCCCTGCCCTGATCACAGGATCTTCCAGCACCCCTTGCACTACCTGCGGCCCATCCGACAAAGCAATCAGCCCGCTATGCTGGGGATCGGCGGGCGGCAGCACCGCGTGGTGCGCGACAAGAGCACCCAGCCCGCGATCCTTCCCGTGGAGCGCCGACCAGACGGGGTCCGACAAATCCTTGGCGAAAGCCGCGAGTATGTCGGACCAGAAGCGCTCACGGGCGGCTGGGTCCGCCGGAAGATCCAGCGACGCCGATAGGCGGGACCAGTCCTGTTCACTGACGCGGAAGATCGAACGAAGCAGACGACCGAGTTCCTGACCCAGCTTGGCGGCCAAGCCACGCAGTTCTTCGGACGTCCGCGTGTCGGAGCCGCGGCTGGCGTCCACGCGGAACGGGCCACTGAGAACCCAGGCTGAGGCAATCTCGTCCTGTAGGGGCGCGACATGCCAGAGACGGGGAAGTTCGTCTGGCAAGCGGCCGAGGCCGGATCTGATCAGCGGCAAATACAGGCGATGGTTGTCGCCGAGATCGAAGGCGAGCAGTCGATCCTCGCGGCCTGCAACCTCGCGCCGCACCACGTACAAGCATGGAACCTCAGCGATCGGCTCCCAGGCTATCCGCACGTCGATTATTTCGCTCGGCCCCGTGAGACGCAGTTCATGGACGTGATGCGCGACGACCGGCAGCCATTCAGCCGCGCTGCGAAATCTCTCAAACGCTTCGCGCTGAGCGTCGCCATCCGCTGGTACCGATTGTGGCAGCGCTATCAGGGTCGCCGGGCAAGCCGTCTCGACATCGCGCCGATCGGCAACCCGCGCTCGACCCTGGGGCCAATCTTCGGGGATCATTCCAGCCGAAATACGGACGGCCAGAAGGTCGCTTGCCACGGACGGCCAGCGGCTCACCAGGTGCACCGACTTGAACCCCAGGCCAAACTTACCGGTGTCGCGCGCGTCCTTATCGGAAAGGTTGAGGCGCAGCATGTTCGCGAGGTCGCGCCGGTAGCCTGCAGCGCGCGGACCTTTGGCCTCTGCTCCCGGATGGTTCACCGGCCGGCCCCAGTGCCACAGACTAAGTCCGTCGTCGAAGGCGACTTCCACGCGGCGCGGCGCACCGGGGTGTTGTCCTACCGCGTCGTCGGCATTCTGGAACAACTCGAACAATACGCGATGCGGCCCGTAGCCTAGCGCCCGCACCTGGGCTGCGACACCATCGCGAAGTGCCTCGCCCAGTGCATCATCGGAACGTAGGGCCTCCCACGCTTTCCGCTTTGCGCGCATCAATGCTTCGTCGTCACCGGAGCGGCTGGCTTCGTTGCAATCCTCTTCCAATCGATCCAGCGTGCCACGCAGTGGCGCACCAGGGGCAGGCTTCAGCCCTCGGAGGGTGGGCAGCAGTTCGTCCTGAAGCGTACGAACCGCCGTCTGTACGCTCTCCTGCGAGAGACCGGAGAGCGAGTCGAGCGCACTGTCGACTGTGGGCCATGAGTCATTGAGAAGGCCGAAGCTTTCCTGAAGGAGGCCGCGGATGCCGTTGCGAAGTAGTCGCGCCTGATCGTCGAGCGTCAGGTCGTCGACCTTGACCGGCGCCATCGTGACATTGACAGGCCACCGCTCCCGTCCGTCTGCTTCGCGGGCACGAGCGTCCAGCCAGACGTCCTCAGCTGGGTCGAGGACCGAGTCAAATTTGGTGGCTCGTTTGGCGCGGAAGGCTTCACCGACCAGGTTGATGGCGCCAACCTCACCAGCTTCGCCGATCCTCAACACCGTACGGCGCCGCTCCATGCGCGGCGTGAGCCTGTCTTTTGCCTCCCGGTCCACGCTGCGGACGTAGGAAGGAAGGGCACGATCGAACTCCCCCCACAGCTCATCCACGTTGCGCGCTTCCCCCCCGAGCCGCTCGGTAGCCAAAGCACGGAAGGGAGGCGTCCGACCGAGGAGTCCGATGAAGGCTACCAAGAGACCCGGCGGTACGGACCACACCCGCAAGTACTCGCGCAGCTTGGCTGGTGCGTCTTCCTCTACGGGTACGATGCTCGCGGCAGTGGGGCCCGAGGGTCGCTCCTGCGATTCCTCACCGTCCCGGTTTCGAATGCGGCATTGCCCGAGCAGCGCAGCCCATGGCTCATCCAAGAGATGGGCAGGGTCCACGTTGCTGGCGGCGAGTGCCAGGCGGCGCGCAGGGTGCCAGCGCCCATCCTGCGCCGGCAGAAACAGGTTGCCGATCACCGCGCGAACTGCTCGAAGGTCTGAGCTTGCGCAGAGGGTAGCGAAGGCATGCCGGTGAAGCCGTCGCGCTGGCTCACTTTCCTTGCCATGGCCGGCTGCCATGCGCCCAAGATCGGCCAGCAAGGTACCGACCTCCTTAGGCGTAGGAGCACGGAACGAGGGAACCAGAGACCGCGTGATCCAGTCCGACGAGAGGCCATCCTCGCGCAACGCGCCCCGAAGTAGCGGCCAGGCCGCGCATTCGACATCGACGTTCTGCCTCGCAAGCCGCTTTGCATCGTCAATCGGGAAGTTGCCCGCGTCGCCGCCAAATCCGGCAATGGCAGCCTCACTCACCTGAGTGGCTAGCATCTCAAGCGACGTTTGTCGGTCGGGGAGCAGTTCGGTCTTCACACGCTCAAAGCCAGGATGGTCGCGCACCCATGGCGGCAGTGCTGCAGGGCCGCTAAAGGTCGCGAGATCGCCGAGAACCTCCCGCGCCGACTGATCCAGTTCTGCGGGAAGATCCAAGATGTCGTCCGGCGAGCATTCGCCCTTGGCGGTTCGTAACCAGCGGTGGGAGCGGAGCGATTTTGCTAGGCTAGGATCTAGGTTGCTCGGGCCGAGGGCCTGTAAGGCTTCGAGAACTGCGCGTGTTGTGTGTTCAGAAGCGTCCTCATCCAGCAGGAGGCGCAGCGCGGCCGCGGGACACCACTGCTGAACCAACTTCTGCTGGGTGTCAGCAGCCGCAGAATCAGGAGCGATACGCAGCAGCCGGACTCTCGCGACCAGCATTGCTGGCACCTGCCAATCCGCAGCGCCGCGGCGGTACAACAGCGGGTCATCGGCGGTCGTCGGGTTGCCTCCAGGGCGGCCCTCGCCGCTCACCCACCAGAACAGAGGCAGGCTTCGCAGAAGAGACTCGGGCATTGGCCTGGCGAGAATGGCGGCGCATTCTTGCTCCGTAGGCCGGGCGTCCGCGAGCCCCGCCGGCCCTACCTGGTGCAGCAACTGCCCAAGTTCCTGATCCGACAGCTCCGTGACGCGTAGCTTGTCGCACTCTTGGTCGCTGAGGACCTTTGTGACTTCCGTTGGCAGCAGATGGACCGCTCGATCGGGTAGCCGTGCCAGCAACTCCCGCAGCGATTGGTCGCCGCTTCGCAGCTTCAGCAAGCGTGTCTGGTCACGCAGATCCGTGACGCCAGCTGCCAGCCGGCGCAATGGTGCTACGTCTGCGCCATCCTGAAGGCCGATTGCCTTTAGCAGCTCTGCGCGCGCTGAGGGTTCGCCAAAGCCTTGTGCCCGAGCGATGACTCCTTGCGCCGCCTTCGCGTCGAGCGCGCTGAGTGGAATGCCGTCATGGGCCACCTCCAGCACAAAGGCACGGGGCTCGAGCACAGCCTCCGCCACCAGCGGGAAGAAGCGGTTCGTCGTAGGCGCATTTTGAAAGATCAGACCGCCGCCTGCTAGGCGTACGAAGGAAGCCAAGTCGAGCACCTCGTCCGGCCCCTTACCGCGGCGGCCGACCCGGCAAAGGGTTAAGGATGCCAATGTGGGGTCTTCCGCGAGTTGTTCGGGACGCCGGCCGGTGGCCTGCAACAGCTCCAGTGCAATCGCGCCGGCACGAGGTGCCACATCCTTTCTACCGTCACCGCGCAGAAATGGGCCAAGTGCAGTCAGCAGAGCGCCAAAATCCCCATCTGCTATTCGCGCGGGCGGCGCATTCGCCGGTAGCAAGTCGAGCGGCACGACGAGCGCTGAAGCCCCGCTTGTCGCGAGCACGCGGCGAAGCTCCGCGGGGATCTCTGCTCGCAGAGGCACTCGGCGGCCAGGTGGGATGAAGCGCAGCAGACGCGTGATGACCTCGTCACCCGGTAAGCGCTTCTCGGAAGCAAACGCGTGCCGAAGGCGCTCGATAAGGATTGAGGTCCAGCTAGGATCGCCGCCTTCAGGCGCTGCCAATTGCAGCAGGTCCGCCATCTGCCTAGCAGCGGCCGGGCTCGTCAGCACGTCGTCGGGCGTCGAGTCCAGCAGGCGCGCAAGTATCTCGGGCGACCAGTGAGGCTCCTCCGCTAGCAGCGCGTGATCGGGCAACAGGATCAGCGGGCGACCTAAGCGGAGAATTTCCGGGAAGCGACCTTGCAAGGCGCTTCCCTCACCGTCCCAAGACTCTGGCAGGGCGAGAGGGTCGGCATCGGCCGACAGAAGCGCCCAGGCAGCGCGGCCGTCTTTGTCCAGACAGCGCGCCAGCCCATGCCTGCTGCAGATCGCGCGGCGATGTCGCTTGAAGAGCGAGGTTGCTCGGAGGGCGGCAATTGCCTGGGGAAGCTCGTCGGCTTTGAGCACTCGGCTTGTCAGGGCGTCGTGAAGCAATTCGGGCAACAGCGGCAACGTGACCCGATCACGCAGCCGCGCATTCCAGGCCTGCCAGAGCGTCTGTTCGTCGGAAACCACGGGCTCAGCGCCACCTGGCGCCCAGCGGATAGCCCTGCGTCCGCTGTCGAGCGAGAAATAGCCATGCAGGATAATATCGAGGCCAAAGTCGAGTGGCACAGTTTCGGCACTATCGTCTGCGATAGGCAGAAACACGGCCCAGCGCATGGATAGATCCGTTCCTGCGCGCCGAATCAGAAGCGCTGCGCCGTGGCTCTCGGCCTTCTCGGGGACCGTGCCCTCCATTTCGACGATCCGCGTTGGCCAGGCGCCATGCGTCTTCAGCAGCGCGAGTTCTTCCACATCCGGGCGCCATTCCAATCCTCGCGCCATCGCCGTCAGTGAACCACAAGTCGATTCCGCACGAAGTCGGCGAGGCTCGCCACCAAGCAGGGGGGCACCAGCTCCCAGCAGACAAATCGGATCGGGCTTCAGTGCCGCGTGCAACACGCGTGTGGCGTCGTCCCGCAGTTCGATGCTGCGCACATTCCGTAGCATTGGAAGAAGGCGCAGGATTTCCTCTTCCCGCCGGAAGTCCGACAAGATGTTTCCGGGCATGGGTTGGCGATTGGTGATGGCGCCGTTCCCGCGGAAGGGCCTGAGGTCGTCTGGCCCACGAAACGGAATCCAGAGAAGAAAGCGCCGGTCTGGAAGGCCCATTTCATCTGCGGCTTGGTGCAGCAGCTCCCACCCGTCTTCACCGATCTCCCAGGTCGCGCGCCGCGAAACCTCCATCAGATCGTGGAATGGATTGAAGATGTCGCGCTCCTTCACTCCGCAGCGGCGAGGACCGGTGAAGGCAAAGACATCGCACAGATGGAAGACAGCTTTCTGACCCAGACCGAACCGTCCGACAGAGGCCTTGTCATCGGCCTTGGGTGAATCGCCCACTCCCATCAACCCCGCCGCATCCTTTTCTCGGAAGGGGCCATCATTGGCAACAAGAAGGCCGGGATGCCTAAGCAAGACTGATGCAGCACCACTCCAGCCGCCACGCACTGTCAGCAATAGCCTACTCGCGCCCGCATCGTCCGCGTTCTGGACCAGCTCCTTCAAGATTGGAAAGCCAGCCGTGTACTGATCCCGGAGCAGGTTCTGGAGCGAGTTGATAATCGCCTGTGGGCGCTGAAAAGGGGGAGACAAGGGTCAAGGCTCTCCGAACCGTGAGGTTGTATCTTTCCCGAAAGGGGCCGCCCTGTCATCGGCATACGACTGGCGGAGGGATGGCGACCGCAGCTAGCTTCGTGCCGACCTTGCTCTGATCATCGCGTTGCATCCGCCTGCATTCGGGCCATTGAGGCGGAGCCTGTCCGCGAGGCCGCAGCCGACGGTGCGAACGCGCTCGACGCAAGCGCCAGGAGCACGCCCACGACCGGCAGGTGGATCAGTCGGTCGGTCACCGGGCGACCCTCCGCCGCCGCAAGCGCCGCGGCATAGGCGTCGAGCTGCGGCTGGTGGGCGGCGGCGCGATCCAGCGCCTGGTCGCGCCCGCCCGGGAAGCTCTTGTGGTCAATCACCGCGAGCCCCGCTTCATGCCGGACGAGAAGGTCCACCCGCCCGACGAGCATCTGCGCGCCCTGGCGCTGGAGCACCGGAACCTCCGAGCGCCAGCTGCAGCCCGGCCAGCGCCGGCGCAGCCAGGCCCAGAGACGGTCGCCCGCCGTCACCACATCCTCGGGCGCGAGGGCGGAGACGCCCCAGCGGCGCAGCAGAGCTTCGGCCATGACGAGCCGGTCACCGCGCGGCCGCGCATCGTCGTCGCCCGCCAGGAAGCCGTGCACCGCCTCGCCAAGGGCCGCCATGTCCGGCGATCCCACGAGCGGCAGCCGCGGCCCGAGCTCCTCCAAGGTCACGGCGGCCGGGCCGCCGGTGGCAAGGCCGCTCGGGCGGATCCGCCGCGGCAGATGCGCAGTCGTGGCGATCGCGATGCGCAGCGGGCCGACCGGAGGTGCCTCCGCCGCGGCGGGCGCGGCGGTGTCGGGCAGGATGTCCCGGATGCCGCAGGCGAAGCGGGTGCCGCCGGCCTCGATCTCGTCCGTGCCGGTCGCCGGCAGGACGGGCCGGTGCGGCCCGAGCGCATCGAGCCAGGCCACCTCGAGAACGCCTGCTGGCGAGAGGCGCGGCGCCAGCACCAGCCAGTCGCGCGCACGCGTCATCGCCACGTAGAGCAGCCGCACCGCCTCGCGCCGTGCCGCCTCCGCAGCGTCCTTGCCGGTGTCGCTCGCGGCGGCGCTGGCATCGAGGCCGACCTTCGTCTTCTGGTCGCCATAGGGCCAGGGCCAGAGCCGGATCCAGCGGCCGGCGAGCGGATCGGCGAGGTCGAGGGCGCCCTCGCGCGGCATGGCGACGGGGCTGTCGAACAGCCGATCCCGCGGCGCCTTGTCCAGCTCGGCCAGCACGACCACCGGCCATTCGAGCCCCTTGGCCGCATGCACCGTCAGTACGCGCACCGCCTCCGGGTCCGGGCTCGGCGGCTCCTCCGGGGTGTCCGCCGCGAGCGCGGCGCAGAGGCCCGTCGCGGTCGCGGGCAGCCCACCCTGGCGGCAGGTCTCCTCATGGGCGCGGGCCAGGCCGCGCAGCGCCTCCAGGTTCGCCAGCCGCGCCGTCGCCTCGCCCCAGCCGCGAAGGCGCTGCGGTAGGTCGAGCGCCGCGATCACCGCGTCCAGCGCCTCCGCCGGCGTCAGCGCGTCGAGCCT
>NZ_JAPSMD010000027.1 GCF_027856955.1 Falsiroseomonas oryzae
CCGCCGCTGCCGGCGTCACCGCGCGCGCCACGCTGGCGGAGGTCGCGGCCGAGGCGCCCGTGCTGATCACCAGCCTGCCCGGACCGGCGCCGCTGCTGGCCACCGCGCAGGCGCTGGCCGCGGCCGCGCTCCCGCCGCGTACTGTGGTGGAGACCAGCACGCTGGCGCTGGCCGACAAGGAGGAGGCGGCGCGCATCCTCTCGGCCGCCGGGCACGTCCCGCTCGACTGCCCGCTGAGCGGCACGGGCGCGCAGGCGCGTGTGAAGGACCTCGTCGTCTATGCCAGCGGCGACCCCACCGCCATCGCCGCGCTGCAGCCGCTGTTCCTGGGCTTCGCGCGGGAGGCGCACGACGTCGGCGCCTTCGGCAACGGCAGCCGCATGAAGTTCCTGGCCAACCTGCTGGTCGCCATCCACAACGTGGCGGCGGCGGAGGCGATGGTGCTGGGCATGAAGGCCGGGCTGGATCCGCACCAGATGGTGCGGCTGCTCGGCGGCGGCGCGGGAGGGTCGCGCATGTTCCAGATGCGCGCGCCGCTGATGGCCGATGCCCGCTACGAGCCGCCGACCATGCGCGTCTCCACCTGGCAGAAGGACATGGAGGTGATCGCCGCCTTCGCGGCGGCGCTGGGCGCGCCGACGCCGCTGTTCTCGGCCACTGCGCCGCTCTACGCGGCGGCGCTTGAGGAGGGGCGGGGCGGGCAGGACACCGCCTCGGTCTGCGCCGTGCTGGAACGCCTGGCCGGGCTTCCGCCGCGCTCGGCTTGACAGGCTCCGGCGGCGCGCGGAAACGGGCCGCACAGCGAGCGCAGCAGGGGATGTCCGGGCCGATGAGCGAGATGTGGAACAGCTACGGCCCGACGGCCGCGCGCAAGCACGGGCGGCCGGGGCGCGAGACGCGGCCGCAGGGCGTCACCATCGACATCCATGCCCATATCGCGGTGCCGGAGGCCGGCGCCTTCGTGAAGCCGCATCTCGACCTCTCCACCATCCCGCTGGCGCATTTCGCGACGCCCGACACCAAGGCGCTGAACGTCAAGCAGGATGCGGACCGCGTTGCGGTCGCCACGCAGGTGGAGCCGCGGCTGGTCGAGCTGGACGCGATGGGCATCGACATCCAGGTCATCAAGCCGGCCCCGCCGCAGTGCTACTTCACGCTGCCGGTGGACATCGCCGTGCCGGCGACGCGCATGGTGAACGAGGGCGTGGCGGCCTTCGTCGCGAAGCGGCCCGATCGCTTCGTCGGGCTCGGCACCGTGCCGCTGCAGGACGGGCAGGAGGCCGCGAAGGAGCTGGAGCGCGGCATGCGCGAGCTCGGCTTCAAGGGCGTCCAGATCCTGACCAACGTGAACGGCAGGGAACTGTCCGATCCGGAATTCGCGCCGTTCTGGGCGAAGGCGGAGGAACTCGGTGCGCTGGTCGTGCTGCACCCCAACGGCTTCACCGACGGTGAGCGGCTGCGGCGCTTCTACTTCAACAACGTCGTCGGCAATCCCTTCGAGACGACGCTGGCGCTGCACTATCTGATCTTCGACGGCGTGCTGGAGCGGCACCCGAAGCTCAAGATCCTTGCGGTGCATGGCGGCGGATACCTGGGCGGCTATTCGGGCCGCATCGACCATGCCTGGGGGGCGCGGTCCGACGTGAAGGGCACGCTGCCCAGGCCGCCGGGCGAATACCTGCGCCGCGTCTTCTTCGACACCATCGTCTTCACGCCGCACCAGCTGGAGTACCTGGTGAAGGTGTTCGGGGCGGAGAAGGTGATGATGGGGACGGACTACTGGTTCGACATGGGCGAGTACGACCCGATCGGCCATATCCGCTCCGTCGAGACCTTCGACGAGAGCACGGTGGCGGCCCTGGCCGGCGGCAACGCGAAGGCGCTGCTGGGGCTGTGACGTCGCGCGTCGGTGGCGCGACCTCTGGCACAGCGCCGGGACATCAGGCTGGTCGTGCCCCCACCCCGACCCTCCCCCGCAGGCGGGGGAGGGAGAGGAACGGGTTAGGGAAGGCGACGCGTCAGCTCCGCTCGCGCCAGGGCGTGCGCTGCCACAGCGCCTCGAAGCGGGCCTGGCGCTGGCGCAGCTCCGCACCCCAGGCCTCGCCGATCAGCACGCGCATCTCCGTGTAGAGCGCCTCCATCGCCTTGATGAACTCTGCGTCGCGGGCGATGTCGGCCGTCGCCTCCCGCAGGCGGTCCAGCACGGCGGGCGGGGTGCCGGCCGGGGCGGAGATGCCGCGCTCCGAGGAGATGTCCACGTCGAAGCCCAGCTCCTTGTACGTGGGCACATCCGGCGCGAAGCGGGAACGGCGCTCGCCGGCCTGCACGATCATGCGCACGTTCTCCGGCGCCGCGGCGATCTCGCCGACATTCAGCCCCATGCTGTCCACCTGCCGGCCCAGCAGCGCGGTGCGCACCTGCGCCGAGCCGGGGAAGCCGACATGGGTGAAGCGCACCCCCGCGGCTTCCTGCAACAGCACGATCTGCAGGTGGTCGTCCGTGCCGACGCCGGAGGAGGCGAAGGTCACGCGATCCGGCTCCCGCCGCGCGCGGTCGAGCAGGTCGGCCAGGCTGCGCACCGGGCTCTGCTCGTGCACCGTGATGCTGCAGGGGTCCGTCGCGATCAGCGCAATCGGCGTCAGCTGGTCGGCGCGGTACTGCGCGTTGCGCTCGATCGGGATGGTCAGCAGCGCCGGCATGGTCACGGCCATCAGCGTATGGCCGTCGGGGCGCGCGCGCGCGACATGGGTGTAGGCCACCTCGCCGCCGGCGCCCGGCCGGTTCAGCACCACGACGGATCCGCCGAGCCGCTGTTCCAGGAAGCGGGCATAGGTGCGCGCCATCAGGTCGGTGCCGCCGCCCGCGGTGAAGCCGACGACGATCTCGATGGGCCGTTCGGGGAAGCGCGGCTGGCCGAGCGCGGGCAGCGCCGGCAGGGCCAGCGCGGAGCCGGCGGTCAGCAGGGCGCGGCGGCGGGTGAAGGTCATCGTTTCCTCCGGTCGTTGCCTGGTTGCCGGTCAGCCTGCGTAGCGCCGTCCCCACCTGTCAACGGTGGCGCCGCGTCAGCTCCGGAAGTCGGGATCGGTGCGGTCGAGCTGGCGCAGCAGCCCCGGCCATTCCAGCAGGCCGTAGCGTCGCGAGCCGTGCTCGTAGGTCGCGCAGGACTTCGCCACGACGTCCTCGGACGGCATCTCGAGCTCGGTGTTGCAGGCCATCGCCTGCAGCTGCGCCTGGCAGGCGCGCTCCATGCCCCACATCGCGATGAAGGCCTCCGCCACGCTCTCGCCGATGGTCAGCATGCCGTGGTTGCGGAGGATGCAGTAGTTGTGCCGGCCGATGCTGCGGGCCAGGGCCTCCCGCTCCGATGGGTCGCGTTCCGGACCGCGGAAATCGTGGTAGGCGATGCGGCCGTAGAAGCGCGTCGCCGTCTGGGTCAGCGGCAGCAGTCCGCATTTCAGCGCGCTGACCGCCATGCCGGCGACGGTGTGGGTGTGCATCACGCCCATCGCATCCGGCCGCGCGCGGTAGATGCTGCTGTGGATGGTGAAGCCGGCGGGATGCAGGCCATAGGGCGTGTCCGGGCGGTAGAGGATATCGCCCTCGATCGTCACCTTCAGCAGACTGCTCGCGGTGATCTCGCTGAACAGCATGCCGTTGGGGTTGATCAGGAACTGGTCCGGCGCGTCGGGCACGCGCGCGGTGATGTGGGTGTAGATCATGTCCGACATGCCGTAGCGGTCGCAGAGCCGGTAGCAGGCCGCGAGGTCCACGCGGGCCTGCCATTCCGCCGCGCTGACCGACCCCTGGATGGGCGCGATGTCGAGCGGGTTCACGACGGTCATCGGCTGTCTCCTATTCCGGCCGGATGTTGGCGCGCTCGATCAGGCCGCGCCACTTGGCAATCTCGACCGGCAGCCGCGCGGCCAACGGACCGGGCCCGTCGAGGCGGATGATGCCCGCGGCCGCCGCCATGCGTTCCTTCATCTGTGGATCATCGCGCAGCAGGGCGAGCTCCGCCACCAAGCGGTCGCGCAGCGCCGGCGGGAACCCTTTCGGCGCATACATCGAGAAGAAGTTGGGCGCGGCATAGCCTGACACGCGCTCGCCGATGGCGGGTACGTCGGGCATCACCGAGATGCGTTGTTCCGTGGTCACGCCGAGCAGCCGCGCGCGGCCCTGCTGCACATGCGGCAGCACCTCGATGGAACTGCCGAAGACCAGGTCGATCTCGCCCGCATACACGGCATTCACCGCCTGGCTGACGCCGCGATAGGGCACGTGCATCAGCTCGATCCCCGCCATGGAGGCGAAGAGTGCCGTGGTCAGGTGGTTGGCGGAGCCGACGCCGCCCGAGCCGTAGGTCAGCTTGCCCGGGTTGGCGCGCGCATGCGCCAGCAGTTCGTCCAGCGTGCGGAAAGGCGATTCGTTGCGCACCATGAGCCCCGCCGGCAGGTCCACCACCGTCGTCAACGGTTCCAGGTCGCGGATCGGGTCGAAGTTCAGGTTGGGCTGCAGCGTTGGCAGAATGGTGATGGAGGCCGAGATGAACAGCAGCGTCGCGCCGTCCGGCGCGGCGCGCGCCACCTGCTGCGCGCCGAGGCCGCCGCCAGCGCCGGGCCGGTTCTCCACCACGAAGGTCGCGCCGAGGCGCTGGCTCAGCCGGTCGGCGATGATGCGCGCGGGCACGTCCTGCGGGCCACCGGCGGCGAAGGGAATGATGATGCGCGCCTGGCGCACCGGCCAGGGGCCTTCCTGGGCGCGGGCAGTCGGGGCGACTCCCGCGATCCCCGCCGCGCCGAGCAGCATCTGTCTGCGCCGCATGCATGTCCTCCCGTGTCGTGTTGTGTCGATTAGGCCCGGTCCTGCGTCGGGCCGCAACGCCCCGGCCCGATGGACGGCACGGCCCGGCTGTCGCAGTCTGCGGCCGCCCAGGAGGAGCCGCCGATGACCCCGCATTGCCCGCGCGCGAAGATCGCCTGACGATGGCTGATACGCTGCTGCTTCCCGCCGAGACCTGCCGCGCGCAGATCGTCTCGGTACTCACGGCCTGGGGGATGGATCCGGCGACCGTTCGCGTGACTGCCGAGGTGATGGTGGAGACCGACCTGGCCGGCGTGGACAGCCACGGCATCTCGATGCTGATGGACTACGACGAGAGCCGCCTCAAGGGCCGGCTGAACCTTCAGGCGAAGCCGCGCGTGGTGCGGGAAAGCCCGGTCACCGCGCTGGTGGATGCCGATGCCGGGCTTGGCCATCCGGCGTCCGTCATGGCGATGGAACTGGCCATCGCGAAGGCGAAGGCGGCGGGCGTGGGCGTGGTGGCGGTGCGCAACTCCCACCATTTCGGCGCCGCAGGCTACTACGCGGAGATGGCGCCGAAGCACGGCCTGCTCGGCCTCGTCACCTCCGCCACGCGCACCATCGGCGTGGTGCCGACGCGCGCCGCCGTGCCGGTGCTCGGCACCAACCCAATCGCCTTCGCCGCGCCCGCTGCGCGGAACCGGCCGTTCCGGTTGGACATGGCGACGAGCACCGTCGCGGCGAACAAGGTCCGCGTCTACGGCCTGGCCGGGAAGCCGCTGCCGGCGGGCTGGGTGCTGGACGGGAAGGGCAGCCCCATCACGGATGGCAACGCGGGCTGGGACATCATCAAGAACCAGCCCGAGGGCGGCCTGACCCCGGTGGGCGGCACGCCGGAGATGGCGAGCCACAAGGGCTACGGCCTGGGCATGATGGCGCATATCCTGGGCGGCGTGCTGTCGGGCGCCTCCTTCTCGCCGATCCGGGTGCGCACCCAGCGGCCGCAGGATCCCGACAACATCGGCCACTTCTTCATGGCGCTGGACCCGACGGCCTTCCGCGAGGAGGGCGAATTCGAAGCCGACATGGACGAGGCCATCGACGTGCTGCACCAGACGCGCCCCGCCGACCCGGCGCTGCCCGTGCTGGTCGCGGGCGACCCGGAGGCGGCTTCGCGCGAGCGGCGGCTGCGCGAGGGGATTCCCATTTCGCCCAGCCTGGCGGAGCAGCTGCGCGGCGTCTGCGCCCGCGCCGGGGTGCCCTGCCTGCTGCCGTAGCACGCTCAGTCGCTCGCGCCCGGTGCCGCCATCGGCACGCCCACGGTGCTCACCAGCCAGGCCAGCCGGTGACGCTGCGCCGCGCGCACATGCGCGCGCGCGGCATCGTCCGCCGCCTGCGGGTCGCGCCGGCGCAGCGCGTCCAGGATGGCGCGGTGCTCCGCGTGGGCGGCCTCGGCGCGGTTGCCCTGCATGAGCAGGGAGGGCAGCAGCGCCATGGTCGCCGAAAGCTGTTCCAGGCTGCGCAGCAGGTAGCGGTTGCGCGCCGCCAGGTAGATCAGCCCGTGCAGCCGAAGGTTGATCTCGGCCAGAGTCCGCGGCGCCGACATACTATCCGGCTCCGCCTCGATCAGCTCCGCCATGGCGGCGATCTCTGTCTCCGTCGCGTGCTGCGCGGCCAGGCGCGCTGCCGCGCCCTCCAGGATCTCGCGCATGACGTAGAGCTCCATCACCTGCGCATGGTCGGGGCGCGTGACGGTCAGGCCGCGGCGCGGCTCGTGGCTCAGCAGCCCTTCGGATTCCAGCTTCGCGATGGCCTGGCGCACCGGCGTGCGGGAGACGCCGAAGCGCGCCGCGAGGTCGGTCTCCGTCAGGCGCAGGCCGGGCGTGAGCGTGCCGTCGCGGATCGCCTCCCGGATGCGGGCATAGGCGTCCTGGCCTAGGTCACGCGGGCTGGGGGGCAGGTCCATGGTCGCGGGTCTCTGGACATCTCTGTATCCGAGTGGATACATTGATGTCCATGCCAGACTTCAACCGCATCTGGAACGTGCTGGTGGTGGGAGGCGGCAATGCCGCGCTCTGCGCCGCCATCACCGCCCGCCGCGCCGGCGCCTCGGTCATCGTGGCGGAGCACGCGCCGCTGCCGATGCGCGGCGGGAACAGCCGGCACACGCGCAACCTGCGCGCCCTGCATCCCGCCCCGACGGCCGTGCTGACCGACTCCTACCTGGAGGAGGAATACTGGGATGACCTGCTGCGCGTGACCGGCGGCAAGACCGATGAGGGCCTGGCCCGCATGTGCATCCGCGCCAGCCAGCACGCGCCGGACTTCCTGGCTTCCTGTGGGGTGACCTTCCAGCCCTCGCTGTCCGGCACGCTGTCGCTCTCGCGCACCAACGCTTTCTTCCTCGGCGGCGGGAAGGCGCTGCTCAACGCGCTGTACCGTACGGCAGCGCAGTCCGGCATCGAGGTGCTCTACGACACCGAGGTGCAGCATATCGAGGCGAAGGACGGCTTCGCGACGGAGGCCATCGTCTCCCACCACGGCTTCCCGGAGCGCATCCGCTTCCGCGCCCTGGTCGCGGCGGCCGGCGGCTTCCAGGCCAACCGCGAATGGCTGCGGCAGTATTGGGGGGAGGCGGCGGACAACTTCCAGATCCGCGGCACCCCCTATGCCCAGGGCCGCGTGCTGCGCGACCTGCTGGACCAGGGCGTGCAGGAGGTCGGCGACCCCACCCAGTTCCACGCGGTCGCCAACGACGCCCGCGCGCCGATGGAGGATGGCGGGCTGGCCATGCGGCTGGACTGCGTGCCCTTCGCCATCGTGGTGAACCGCAACGTCGAGCGCTTCTACGACGAGGGCGAGGATGTCTGGCCGAAGCGCTACGCCATCTGGGGCCGGCTGATCGCGCAGCAGCCCGGGCAGGTGGCCTTCGCCGTCACCGACAGCCAGGCGGAGTTCGACTACCTTCCCTCCGTCTTCCCGCCCTACAAGGCGGACAGCATCGCGGAGGTCGCCGCCATGGCCGGCATCGACGGCGCGAAGCTGGAACGCGTGGTGGCGGAGTACAACGCCGCCGTCCGGCCGGGCACCTTCAAGCCGATGGTGCCCGACGACTGCCGGACGGAGGGCCTGACGCCACCCAAGAGCCACTGGGCGCGCCGCATCGAGAAGCCGCCCTTCATCCTGCATCCGCTGCGCACCGGGATCACCTTCACCTTCCTCGGCCTGAAGGTGAACGAGCGCGCGCGGGTGATGATGGCCGACGGCAAGCCCTCGGCGAACATGTTCGCGTCCGGCGAGATCATGTCGGGCAACATCCTGGGGCAGGGCTATCTCGCCGGCTTCGGCATGACGCTCGGCACCGTCTTCGGACGCATCGCGGGCGAGGAGGCCGCGCGCCATGCACGGAACTGAGCTGCCGCGCGACGCCGTGGTGCCGCACCCGCTGGAGCTGTCGGAGCATGTCGCGGAAGCGCGGCGCCACATGGCCGTGTGCAACGCCTGCCGCTACTGCGAGAGCTATTGCGCTGTGTTCCCGGCCATGGCGATGCGGCGCGACTTCGCGGCGGGCGACCTGACGCACCTGGCCAATCTCTGCCACGGCTGCAAGGGCTGCTACCACGCCTGCCAGTATGCGCCCCCGCATGCCTTCGGCATCAACCTGCCCGCGACCTTCGCGGAGATCCGGCAGGAGAGCTACGCCGCCTATGCCTGGCCCGCCGGTGCGGGGAAGCTGTTCGAGCGCAACGGTACGCTGGTCTCCCTGCTGGCCGCGGTGATCACCACGCTGGCGCTGGTGCTGGTGGCGGCAATCAAGGACCCGAGCGTCCTCTACGCCCCGCAGACGGGCCCGGGCGCCTTCTACCGCATCATCCCGCTGTGGCTGATGAACCTGCTGGCCGGCGGGACCTTCCTGTTCGCGCTGGTGGCGCTGACGATGGGCGGCTTGCGCTACTGGCGCGCCACCGGGCCCGGGGCGGGCGCCAAGGTCACCGCCGCGCCCGCGGCGGAGGCGGCCGTGGACATCCTGACGCTGCGCAACCTTGGGGGCGGCGGACATGGGTGCAACGACATGGACGACAGCTTCGCCATGACGCGGCGCTGGCTGCACCACGCCATGTTCTACGGCTTCATGATGTGCTTCGCCGCGACCACCACCGGGGCATTCTACCACCACTTTATGGGCTGGACCTCGCCCCACGCCTTCCTGAGCCTGCCCGTGCAACTCGGCACCTGGGGCGGCGTGCTGCTGTGCATCGGTACGGCGGGGCTGATGTGGGTGAAGACGACGACGGATCCGGTGCCCGTGGCGCGCCGCCTGTTGGGCGGGGAATACGCCATCCTCGCGCTGCTGTTCCTGGTCTCCGCGACGGGCCTGCTGCTGCTGGCGGTGCGGCATACCGGCGCGATGGGGCTGATGCTGGCGCTGCATCTCGGCCTGGTGCTCGCGCTGTTCGTCGCGCTGCCCTACAGCAAGATGGTGCACGGTGTGTACCGGAGCCTCGCGCTGCTGCGCAACGCGATGGAACGCCGCGCCGCCGCCCGCGCCGCCGGATGAGCGCGCCCGCCACCGGCACCAGGGCGGCGCGCGACGGAACGCCGATCGCGTGGCGGCTCTGGGACGCGCCGGCCGGCCTGCCTGCTGTCGCGCTGCTGCATTCTCTTGCCCTGGATGGCGGCATGTGGGAGGGCGTGGCGGCCGCGCTCGCCGGGCGCGCGCGGGTGCTGGCGCTGGATTGCCGTGGCCATGGCGCCTCCGGCCGTGCGCCCGGCCCCTACACCACGGCACAATGTGCGGACGACCTGGCGGACGTGCTGGACGCGCTCGGCTGGCATGCGGCGACCGTGGCTGGCTGCTCGATGGGCGGCTGCATCGCGCAGGACTTCGCCGCGCGCCACGCCGCGCGGGTGCAGGGGCTGGTGCTGATCGACACGACGGCCTGGTATGGCCCCGGGGCGCCGGCTGCGTGGCAGGCCCGTGCCGACACGGCGCTGGGACAGGGCCTGGCCGCGCTGCGGCCCTTCCAGGCGGAGCGCTGGTTCGCCGCGTCCTTCAACGCCGCGAACCCGGCCGCGCTGGAGCGCTGGCTCGATGTGTTCACCTCGAACGACGTGCGGTGCTACGCTGCAGCCTGCGCCATGCTGGGCGCCGCCGACCTCCGCCCGCTGCTGCCGCGCATCACGGCGCCTACGGTGGTGATGGTGGGCGAGCAGGACGGCGCGACGCCGCCTGCCATGGCGCGTGAACTGGCCGCCGGCATCGCCGGCGCACGGCTTCAGGTGATCCCGGAGGCCAAGCACCTGTCGCCCATCGAGAAGCCAGCCGTCATCGCCGCCGCCATCGCGGACCTCCTGCCGTGACGCATGCGCTGCTGCCCGGCTTTGCGACGGCGGAGATCACGACCACGGGCGGCGCGCGCATCCATCTGCGCCATGCAGGGAAGGGGCCGCCGCTGCTGCTGCTGCACGGCAACCCGCAGACCCATGTGGCCTGGCATCGCGTGGCGCCACGGCTGGCGGAGCGGTTCCACGTGGTCGCGACCGACCTGCGCGGCTATGGCGACAGCACCGGCCCCGACCCGTCCAACACCGCCGCCTACACCTTCCGCGCCATGGCCGACGACCAGGTGGAGGTGATGCGCGCGCTGGGGCACGAGCGCTTCTTCGTCGCGGGCCACGACCGCGGCGCCCGCGTGGCGCACCGCATGGCCCTGGACCATCCGGACCGCGTGCGCCGCGTCGCGCTGCTGGACATCCTGCCGACCCTGCATGTCTGGCGGAACGCGTCGGCCGCCTGGGCCATGAAGTCCTGGCACTGGGTCTTCATGCCGCAGGAGGGCGGGCTGCCGGAGACCATGATGGAGGCCGTCCCCGCCCGCTGGTACATGGAGCGGAAGATCGGCAAGCCGGGCGTGGGCATCTCCATCTTCCACCCCGAGGCGTTCGACGAATACGTCCGCTGCTTCACGCCGAAGACCATCCGCGCCTCCTGCGCGGACTACCGCGCCGCGGCCACGCTGGATCGCGCGATGGATGAGGCCGATCTCGCCGCCGGCCGGCGCATCGCCTGTCCCGCGCTGGTGCTCTACGGCGCGGGCAGTCATACCGGGCAGGTCTTCGACGACGTCGCGGCGGTGTGGCGCGACTATGCCGCCGATGTGACGGGCACTGGCCTGCCCTGCGGGCACTACGTGCCCGAACACGCGCCGGACGCCGTGCTGGAATGGTTCCTGCGCTTCTTCGTGTCCGAGGGCTCGGCTTGAACGGGCGGCTTTACGCGACGCCGCCGCACCTGGGATAAGTGTCGCCTGGCAAGCGCTGCACCAAGCGGCGCCGGTGAACGGGAGGAACGGGAATGGTTCGGATCAGCGAGGCATGGCGACCGGGCCGACGCGGCGTGCTGCGCGGCGCGGCCGGCCTTGGTGCGGCAGCCCTGCTGCCCGCGGGCGCCGCGCGGGCGCAGGATTTCGCGGGGCGCACCATCGAATGGGTGATCCCGATGTCGGTGGGCGGCGGTTCCGACACCTGGGCCCGCTTCCACCTGCCGTTCCTGCAGCGCAACCTGCCGGGTAGCCCGACCGTAGTGGTGCGCAACATCACCGGCGGCGGCGGCATCAACGGCACCAACCAGTTCGCCGGGCGCGCGCGGCCGGACGGGCTGATGATCCTCGGCACCACCGCTTCCATCCAGTTCCCCTTCCTGCTCGGCGATCCGCGCGTGCGCTACGACTACGCGCAATGGGTGCCGGTGCTGGCCTCGCCGACCGGCGGCGTGATGTATGTCCGCCCCGAGCTCGGCGTGCGCGGCCCGCAGGACTTCGCGCGGCTGAAGGCGGCGCAGGGGCTGAGGTTTGGCAGCCAGGGCCCGACCTCGCTCGACATCGTGCCCGCCCTTGCGTTCGAGATGCTCGGCCTCGACGTGCAGATCGTGTTCGGCATGCAGGGCCGCGGCCAGGGGCGCCTGGCCTTCGAGCGCGGCGAGACGCCGATCGACTACCAGACCAGCTCCGCGTTCATCAGCCAGGTCATGCCGCTGGTGCGGGAGGGCAAGGCCGTCCCGCTCTGCTCCTGGGGCGTGATGAACGACGCCGGCGAGATCGTCCGCGACCCGAACTTCCCCGACCTGCCGCATTTCGCGGAGTTCGCCCAGGCCGCCACCGGCAGCCCGCCCTCCGGCCCGGCCTGGGAAGCCTGGCGTGCGCTGTTCATCGCCGGCTTCGCCGCGCAGAAATTCGTCGTGCTGCCGCGCACCACGCCGGCCGGCATCGTCAACGCCTACAAGGCCGCCTTCGCGCGCACCCTGGCCGACCCCGAATACAAGGAGAAGCGCGGCCCTGTGATCGGCGAGTACGACGAGGTGACCGGCCCTGCCGCGGATCGCCACTACGCCGCCGCCACGACCATGTCGGCGGACACGCGGCAATGGACGCGGGAGTGGCTGCTGCGTCGCTTCAACCACCGCCTCGGCGGCGACAACTGACACTCCGCGCGCAGGGCGCCGTGAGGCGGCCTGCGCCAGGCTGAGGATGCGGCGCGATGCTCGACGCCCTGCTTTCGGCGCTCATCGCGCTGTCGGAACCGGAGCGCCTGCTCTACATGGCGCTCGGCGTCGGCATCGGCTACGCGATCGGCGTGCTGCCGGCACTCGGTGGGCTCGCCGGCCTGTCGCTGGTGCTGCCCTTCATCTACGGGCTCGACCAGGTCTCGGCTCTGGCGATGCTGGTCGGGCTGGTCGCGGTGGCGGCGACGGCGGACACCTACAGCTCGATCCTGATGGGCATCCCCGGCTCCTCGGCAAGCCAGGCGACCATCCTGGACGGCTTCCCGATGGCGCGCCGTGGCGAGGCGGCGCGCGCCCTCTCGGCGTCCTTCCTGGCGTCGATGATCGGCGGCCTGGTGGGCGCGGTGATCCTGACGGCGGCAGTGCAGGTCGCCCGCCCGCTGATCCTCGCGCTCGGCACGGCGGAGCTGTTCATGCTCGCCGTGCTGGGCCTCTCCATGGTCGGCGTGCTCGCCGGGCGATCCTTCAGCAAGGGGCTGGTCGCCTGCGGCATGGGCCTCGCGCTCGGCACCGTCGGCGCGGCGCCGGCCACGTCGGAATACCGCAACGACTTCGGGACGCTCTATCTTTCCGACGGGCTGCCGCTGCCGGTGCTGGTGCTGGCGATCTTCGCCCTGCCGGAGATCGTCGACCTGGCGCGTGGCGGCGGCACCATCTCCAAGACGGCGGAACTCGGCCGCGGCTGGATCGCGGGTATGCGCGACATCGCGCGGCACTGGTGGCTGTTGCTGCGCACCTCCTCGATCGGCAGCGTGCTGGGCGCGATTCCCGGCCTCGGCGGCAGCGTCACCGACTGGATCGTCTACGGACACGCCGTGCAGACCGAGAAGAACGGCCAGTTCGGCAAGGGCGACGTGCGCGGCGTGATCGCGGTGGAGGCGAGCAACAACGCGCGCGAGGGCGGCGCACTGGTGCCCACCCTGTTCTTCGGCATTCCCTCCTCCGGCTCCATGGCCGTGTTCCTCGGCGGGATGACGCTGATCGGCATCGAGGCCGGGCCGCAGCTGGTGGGAGAGCGGCTTGACCTGACCTACGCGATCATCTGGTCGCTGGCCATCGCCAACGTGATGGGCACGCTGCTGTGCTTCGCGACCTCGCCGCTGATCGCGCGGCTGACGACCATCCGCTTCGGCCTGATCGCGCCCTTCATGGTGATGATCGTCTGCTTCGGCGCGTTCAACACCAGCCGCGACATCGCCGACCTGCTGCTGCTGCTGGCGGTCGGCGCCATGGCGATGTTCATGCGCCGCTTCGGCTGGCCTCGGCCGCCCTTCGTCGTCGGCTTCGTGCTGGCGCAGCCAATGGAGACCTATCTCTACCAGGCCGTGCAGTTCTACGGCTGGGGTTTCCTGCAGCGGCCGGGCGTGCTGATCATCCTGGGGCTGATCGTCGTCTTCGTGGCGCTCGGCGCGCGCCAGCGCAAGCTGGCCGATACCGAGGACGAAAGCCCGAAGGCCGGCGCCAGCGCCATGCCGCAGGCGCTGTTCGCGCTGGTGCCGGCCGCGCTCTTCGCACTGGTGTTTTGGGATGCGACGAAGCATTCCTTCCTGGGCGCGGTCTTTCCGCTGATGATCGCCGGCGTGATGCTGCCTATCGCGCTGGTGATCTCCGGCCGGCTTGCCTTCGCCTCCCGCCCCGGCAGGTTGCGGCACGACGGGGAACAGGACGCCGATCCGGAGCAGGGCGGCTTCTGGACGTATCTGCTGTGGTTCGCCGGCCTGATCCTGGGCACCGTGCTGGTCGGCTTCCTGCTGGCCAGCATCGTGTTCTTCCTGGCCTTCCTGCGCTGGCCGGCGCGCTGCTCCTGGACGACGACGCTGACCCTGACCACCATCGCCAATGCGGGGCTGGTGGCCGTGGCCGACATCCTCGTGCTCGATTTCCCCGGGGGGCTGCTGCAATCGCTAGTGGACCTGCCCTGGCCCCTGCGCTGACCGGAGTATGTGATTGTGAAGCCCGTGCTGCAGACTGCCATCCCCTGCACCTTCATGCGCGGCGGCACCAGCCGCGGCCCCTACTTCCTGCGCGGCGACCTGCCCGAGGATCGGGAGGCGATGTCGCGCGTGCTGCTGGCCGTGGTCGGCTCCCCGGATGCGCGGCAGATCGACGGGATCGGCGGCGCCACGACACTGACCACGAAGGTCGCGATCGTCTCCAGGGCGGAGCCGGGGCAGCCGCAGCAGGTGGACTACCTTTTCGCGCAGCCCGCCGTGGACCGCGCCTTCGTGGACTGGGGCCCGACCTGCGGGAACATGCTGTCGGGCGTCGGGCCCTTCGCCATCGAGAGCGGCCTGGTGCCGGCGGAGGATGGCGAGACCACGGTGCTGATCCGCGCGGTCAATACCGGCGCGCTGATCGAGGCGGTGGTGCAGACGCCCGGCGGCCGCGTGACCTATGACGGCGACACCGCCATCGCCGGCGTGCCGGGCACCGCCGCGCCGGTTCTGCTGAACTTCGCCGATGCGGTCGGCGGTGCGACCGGCAAGCTGATGCCCACCGGCAGCCCGCTGGACCATGTGGAGGGCGTGGACGTCACCTGCCTCGACGTCTGCATGCCCGTGGTGATCGCGCGCGCCCGCGACCTCGGCAAGACGGGGCAGGAGACGGCGAAGGAGCTCGACGCCGACAGGGATTTCATGGCGCGCATCGAGCGCATCCGCCGCGCGGCGAGCCTCGCGATGGGCATGGGCGATGCGGAGGGCCGCGTGATCCCGAAATTCGCCATGATCGCGGAACCGGCGACGCCGGGCGGCTCCGTCCTGGCCCGCTACTTCACGCCACTGGCCTGCCACGAGGCGATGGCTGTCACGGGCGGCATCTGCATCGCCTCCGCCTGCAAGCTGCCCGGCACGGTCGCTGCCGGCATCGCGCGCGTCACCGATGCGGTGCGCGAGGAGGTGGTGATCGAGCACCCGACCGGCACGATGGAGGCTGTGATCACCACGGCTCGCGATGCCGCCGGCGCGCCGACCATCGCCGCAGGCGGCACGCTGCGAACCGCGCGCCGGCTGATGAAGGGCGAGGTCTATGTCCCCGCCCGCATCTGGGCCGGGAAGGCCGCGTGACCGAAGAGGCGACGCTTCCCGAGGACCGCCTGCTGGCGCTTGCGTCCAGCGCGCTGGAACGCGGCGGAATGCGTGGCGAGGAGGCGGCGGAGGCGGCGCGCGTGCTCGTGCTGGCCGACATGTTCGGACTGCGCACTCACGGCATCAGCCGCGTCGCGCAATACCTGGACCGCGTCCGCCTGGGCGGCATCGATGCGCGCGCCGAGGTTGCCGTGCATCGGGTGGCGCCCGCGCTGGCGCTGGTGGACGCCGCAAACGGCATCGGCCCGCTGGCCGGGATGCGCGGCCTGCGCGAGGCGCTCGCAGGCGCGCGCGCCGCCGGGATCGGCGCGGCCTTCGTGCGCGGCAGCAACCACTTCGGCCCGATCGCGCCCTACGCCTTCCTCGCCGCGGAGCAGGGCTTCGCGACCATCGTCGCCAGCAACGCCACCACCACCATCGCACCCTGGGGCGGCAAGGATACCCGCCTCGGAAACAACCCCTTCGGCATCGGTGTGCCGAACCCGGACGGCGATCCGGTGATCCTGGACATGGCGCTGAGTGTCGCGGCGCGCGCGAAGATCCGCGAGCACGCGGCGCGCGGCGCACCGATCCCCGAAGGCTGGGCGACCGATGCCGAGGGCAATCCGACCACCGATGCCGCCGCCGCGCTGAAGGGCTTCCTGCTGCCGGTTGGGGGGCACAAGGGCTACGGCCTGGCGATCATGGTGGACCTGCTGGCAGGCCTGCTCTCCGGCGCGGCCTATCTCACGCATGTGCGCGCCTGGGACAAGGATCCGGGCTTGGCGCAGGATCTCGGCCACGTCTTCATCGTCATCGACGCCAGCCGGCTCGGGCCGACCGAGTGGCTGCGCGACCGCATGGCGGATTTCGCGTCCATCGTGCACGATACGCCAGCGGCCGATCCCGCGCGTCCCGTGCTTCTGCCCGGCGAGCGCGAGATGCAGGCGCTGCACCGCGCGCGACGCGAGGGTGTTCGCGTGGCCGCGGCCGACCTGCGACGACTGGAAGAACTGGCCGGCAGCTGAACCGCCGGCGGGCAAGGGGAGGAGAAGGACCATGCTCACCCGACGCGGCAGCCTGGCAGCACTCGGAGTTGCGGCGCTGGCACGGCCGGCGCTGGCACAGGGCGCCTATCCCAACCGCCCGATCCGCCTGCTGGTGCCCTACGCCGCCGGCGGTGGCCAGGACATCAGCGCGCGGCTGCTGGCGGAGCCGATGCGCGCCGCGCTGGGCCAGCCCGTGGTGGTGGAAAACCGCAGCGGCGCCTCCGGCATGATCGCGGCCCAGGCGCTGGCTCAGGCCGCGCCGGATGGCTACACGCTGATGCTCGGCGGCGCCGGCGAGACGGCGATCAATCACCACCTGTTCAAGGAGCGCATGACCTACCAGCCGGTGCGCGACATCCGTCCGGTGATGGTGGTGGTGAAGGTGCCGAACGTGGTGATGGGTTTCCCGCAGGCGCCTTTCGCCACCATCGCGGAACTGGTGGACCAGGCGAAGGCGCGACCGGGCGCCTTCAGCTATTCCTCCTCCGGCATCGGCAACCCGCAGCACCTGGCGGGCGAGTTGCTCAACCACATGGCCGGCATCCGCACGGTGCACGTGCCCTATCGCGGATCCGGCCCGGCGGTGACCGACATCGCCGCCGGCGTCGTGCAGTTCGGCTACAACAGCCTGGCCTCCGGCCTCTCGCTGATCCAGGAGGGCCGGATCCGCCCGATCGCCGTGACCTCGAAGGAGCGCATGCCGCAGCTGCCCAACGTGCCGACGGTCGCGGAATACGCGCCGCTGGCGCAGTACGAGCTGGTGAATTTCTTCGGCGTCTTCGCCCCGGCCGCCACGCCGGAGCCGATCATGGAACGCCTGCATGCCGTGGTCAGCGCAGCGCTGCGCGAGCCCGACCTGCGTGGCCGCTTCGAGGGGCAGGGGCTGCTGGTTCAATCGATGAACCTGGCGGAATCGCGCATCTTCGTCGCCGCGGAGGCGGAGAAGTTCGGCGAGATCGTCCGCACCGCGAATATCACCGTCGATGCCTGACGCCCCGCGCTGGCGCCGCCTGCTGCTCACGGGGGCGGCGGGCGAGATCGGCACGGTGCTGCGCCCGGCCCTGCGCGGCACCGCCGCGGAGCTGCGGCTGCACGACATTCGCCCGGTCGCGAGCCTTGCCGCGGGGGAGACGGCGATGGGCGGCGACATCGCGGACCCCGCGGTCGCGACGGCGGCGATGGAGGGGGTGGAGTGCGTCGTCCACCTCGCCGGCATCCCGCGCGAGACCGGCGGCACGCCGGAGCAGATCCTGCATGCCAACGTGATCGGCGCACATGCGGTGTTCGATGCGGCGCGGGAGGCCGGCGTCCGGCGCTTCGTCTTCGCCAGCAGCAACCACACCATCGGCTTCCATCCCGCCGACCGACCGGTGGGCACGGAGGAGCGTCCGCGCCCCTCCGGGCTCTACGGCGCGAGCAAGGTGTGGGGCGAGGCGCTGGGCCGGCTTTACGCCGACAAATACGGGATGGAGGTGGCCTGCCTGCGCATCGGCGCCTTCCGCGCCAAGCCGGGCAATGCCCGCGAACTGGGCGGCTGGATCAGCCATCGCGACATGGCGGAGCTGGCGCGCTGCTGCGTCACCGCGCCGGCCTTCCATTTCCTGGTGCTCTACGGCGTTTCCGCCAATACCCGCGCGAAGTGGGGCGGCGACGAGGCGGCGCGCGCGCATGTCGGCTTCGTGCCGCAGGACGATGCCGAGGCCTGGGCCGCGGAGCTGGAGAAGGTCGCGCCGCCGCCCGGCAGCGTCGCGGCACGGTTCCACGGCGGCGCGGTCTGCGAGCTCGGCTTCGCCGGCGATCCCGACCGGATCAGCTGAGCGGGAAGCGCGTCACCTCCTCCAGCGTCGCGCCGAGCCAGGCATCCACCGCGTTGCGCTGCATGGCCAACGGCTTCGGGCGGCCGGCCTCGTCCAGCACCATCGGCACGTCATGCCCGACCAGCAGCACCGTGCCCGGCCGCGCGCGCCACGCCTCCAGCAGCCTTGCGATCGAGGCGGCGTGCACCGCGGGGTCCAGGCTGATGTCGGCGCGGGCGGTCGCGAGTTCCGCCCGGTTCTTCGCGACGTCGGCGGAGAAGATCGTTGTCGGCGCGCCGTCCAGGACGAAGACGAGGTGGTGCGGCGAATGGCCCGGTGCCTCGAAGCAGGCGATGCCGGGCAGGCCGGTCGGGCCTTCGGCCAGGCGACTCAGCCGCGGGCTCGCCGCCAGGGCCTTCAGCGCGAATTCCGGCAGCATCGGCGATCCGTCGGGCTGCGCGACCGCCCAGTCCAGTTCCTTCGCCGGGGCGTGGATCCTGGCCTTGTGGAACATCGGCCAGTTCTCGCAGTGATCGTAGTGCACATGCGTGATCAGCACGTCCGTCACGTCGTCGGGCGTGACGCCCTGCGACTTCAGCCGCTCCAGCAGCACCTTCCGCGCGCCGAGCCGGCCGGTGTCGAGCAGCGCGACGCGCCCGCCCGGTCCGCGCGCCAGCGCCACCGTGCTCCAGCCCAGGCCGCCCTGTTCCTTCGACTTGCCGGGATAGCCCTGGATCAGGACCTCGACGGTCCAGGCGTTGTCCATCGTGCCGTTCCTCACCAGCCGTGCGGCGCCGCGACGCCGAGCGCGGCGCCGGCCGCTACCAGGTCGCGCACCGACTTCTCCGGCAGGTCGAGGCCGTCGCGCAGGTGCCGCGCCTCGTTCCGCGCCTCGATCTCGCCGGGATAGAACACCTCCTCGAAGCCCTCGGCCAGCGGCACGGCCTTGATCTCCGCGATCATGCGCTCGATGCGGGCCTCGAAGGCGTCCAGCGGGCCGAAGCGCGTGATGTCCAGCGCCATCACGAAATGCCCGCTGCCGCTGCGCTTCTCCGCCTGGTAGGGGCCGTTCACCTCGGTCATCACGCCGCTGCCGGAGAGCACACCGGACAGCACGTCCATCATCAGCGAGATGGCGTAGCCCTTGTGGCCCGCCATCGGCAGGATCACCCCGGCCAGCGCGGCGACGGGGTCGGTGGTGGGGCGCCCATCGGCGTCGATGGCCCAATCCGCCGGGATCGGCTCACCCTTCTGCCGGGCCAGGAAGATCTTGCCGCGCGCCACCACGGTGTTGGCGATGTCCAGCATCATCGGCGCGTGCCGCCGGGCGGGCGCGGCGATGGACCAGGGATTGTTGCCGATCACCTTCTTCCGCCCGCCCCAGGGCGCCATGGCGGGGCTGCCATTGGCCGCCAGGATCCCGATGCAGCCCTGCTCCGCCGCCATCCGCGTGAAATAGCCCAGTGCGCCGTGGTGGTTGGAGAAGCGGACCGAGACGATGCCGACGCCGTGGCGGCGTGCGCGGGCGACGGCGTCGTTCATGGCGCGATGCGCGATCACCTGGCCCACGCCGTCGCGCCCGTCGATCACCGCGACGGCGCCGGCATCCACCACGGTCTCCGGCGCCGTCACCGGTGTCATCACGCCCGTGCGCAGCCGGTCGAGATACCAGGGCGCGCGCATGACGCCGTGCGAGGAATGGCCCCAGAGATCTGCCCGCACCAGCGTGTCTGCGACCAGGGCAGCATCTTCGGCCGGCACCCGCGCCGCGGCGAAGAGCGCGGCGACGAAGCGGCACAGCGTGTCGGCGGCGACGATCATGGCGTGCGGATCCTCCCGCACCACAGCCAGCCACGGCGTTGCGATCTCCGCAAGACGCGCCCGGTTGCGCGGCGCGGGGCGCTGGGGCAGCGTGCGCGCCATCGAGGAGGAACGCGTCATGCGACTGGTCGTGCTGCCGGGCGACGGCATCGGTCCGGAGATCACCGCCGCCACACTGGCCGTGCTGCGCCGGGCGGACGAGGTCTTCTCGCTCGGCCTGTCCTTCGAGGAGCAGGAGGTCGGCCTGGCGCGCCTGGCGCGCGACGGCTCGACCTGCCCGCCCTCGGTGCTGGAGGCGGCGCGCGCCGCGGATGGCGTGGTGCTCGGACCCGTCTCGCACAACGATTATCCGCCGCGCGACAAGGGTGGCATCAACGTCTCGGGCGAGCTGCGCATCCAGCTCGACCTCTATGCCAACATCCGCCCCAGCCGGTCCCGCCCCGGCCTTCCGCATTTCGGCCGCACGCCGATGGACCTGGTCATCGTGCGGGAGAACACGGAGGGCTTCTACTCCGACCGCAACATGCATTGGGGCGTCGGCGAGTTCATGCCGACGCCGGACCTGGCGCTGTCCGTCCGCAAGATCACCGCGCAGGGCTCGAGCCGCATCGCCCGCGCGGCCTTCGAACTGGCGCGCCGCCGCCCGCGGAAGAAGGTGACGGCGGTGCACAAGGCGAACGTCATCAAGGTGAGCGAGGCGCTGTTCCTGCGCGAGGTGCGTGCTGTGGCGGCCGAGTATCCGGACATCGCCTATGACGAGCAGCTGGTGGACAGCATGGCCGCGCTGCTGGTGCGCGACGCGCAGCGCTACGACGTGATCGTCACCACCAACATGTTCGGCGACATCCTTTCCGACGAGGCGTCGGAGCTCTCGGGCAGCCTCGGGCTTGCCGGCTCGATCAACCATTCCGACCGCTACGGCATGGCGCAGGCGCAGCACGGCTCGGCGCCCGACATCGCCGGGCAGGACAAGGCGAACCCGACCTCGCTGATCCTGTCGGCCGCGATGCTGCTGGACTGGCACGCGCGCCGCGCGCCGGGCAGGGACGCTTTCGCCCGTGCCGCCGCGGCGATCGAACGCACGGCCGATGCGCTGGTCACGGACCCGGCGCGGCGCACCGGGGATCTGGGTGGGGCGCTCGGCACGCGCGCCTTCGCGGAGGCGTTCTGCCAGGCCCTTCAGGCCTAGGCCGGCGCCGCCCCGCGGCGCCGGCCCTGCTTCGCTATCCCCGAAGCGCGGCGAGCACGCGCTCCGGCGTGAAGGGGATCTCCGGCACGTGCCGGCCGGTCGCGTCCAGGATCGCATTCGCGATCGCCGCGCCGGTCGGCGCCTGGCTGCCCTCGCCCACGCCGATCGAGGGCAGGTCGGGCCGGTCGATCAGCACGCTCTCGATCGGCGGGACGTGGCCGAAGTCGATGATGGGGTAGGCGTGGTAGTCCTCGCTGGTGATGCGGCGATGGTCCCAGCGGCCTTCCTCCATCAGCGTCCAGGACGTCGCCTGCACCATGCCGCCTTCGATCTGGTTGGCGATGCCGTCGGGGTTGATCGCGCGTCCCGCCTCCGTCGCTGCCCAGAGGCGCTGCACGCGCACCGCCCCGGTCCCGACATCCACCGCCACGCGCGCCACGACAGCCACATGGGCGTCCGAGTTCTTGTACTTGCTGAGCCCGACGCCCGTCCCGATGAGCTCCGTCCCCTGCGCGCGGCCGCGCCCGGGCGTGACGGGGCGCGGCTGCCAGCCGGAGACCTCCACCGCCCGCCGCAGGACCGCCACCAGCCGCGGGTCGCGCAGGTGGCGCAGGCGGTAGGCGACCGGGTCCACGCCCGCGATCGCCGCGCATTCGTCCATGAACATCTCGGCGGCCACTGCATTGAAGTAGCCGCCGAGCGTCCGCAGGGCGGAGGTGCGCACCGGCATGTCGGTGTGGAAATGCGTGGTCACCTTCTGCCCTGGCACGGCGTAGATCGGCACCGCGTTGCGCGCGGCGGCACCGTTCGGCAGCGCACCATCGGTGATGCGTCCCATGGGCACCGGATTCTCCAGGTACCAGGCGGCGCGCAGGTTGCAGCCATCCGTGCTGGCCGGCCGTGTCGAGTGCGGGAAGGACCAGACGTCGTGCGCCCAGGAGGTCAGGGCGCCGTCGCCGGCCATCCCCGCCTCCAGCCGCACCACCATGGCGGAGCCCCAGGGCGCCCAGGTCATCTCCTCCTCATGCGTCCAGTGGACGCGGACCGTCCGCCCGGGCACGGCGCGAGCCAGCAGCGCCGCGTCCAGCGCCACGTCGTCCGCGCCGTTGTGGCCGTAGCAGCCGGAGCCCTGCACGTGGATGACCCGGATCGCGGCCTGCTGCATGCGCAGTCCGCGCGCGAGGTCGCCGCGCAGCGGGAAGGGCCCCTGCGAATGCGACCACACCGTCAGCCTGCCGTCCTCCCACCTGGCCAGCGCGCAGGAGGCGCCGATCGAGGCGTGCGCCTGGAAGCCGCGGCGGTACTCCGCCGTGTGGCGACGCGCCCCGGGGCCGCCGCCCTCCGTGGAATGGATCGTGCGCGTCTCGGACGGCGCGGTCCTGAGATACTCGAAGACCGACTTGCCGCCGAACAGCGGCGCGCCCTCGCGCCATTCCGCAGAGGCGGCGATCATGCGCGCCGCTTCGTTCGCCTGCTCCTCGCGCCGTGCGATCACGCCCAGGAAGGAGCCGTCCCGCACCACCTCGATGACGCCCGGCAGCGACTTCGCCCAGACCATGTCGAGCGACACCAGGCGGGCGGCATAGCCGGGCGGCCTGGCGACGGCACCGAACAGCATGCCCTCCGGCCGCAGGTCGTGGATGAAGACCTGCTGGCCGAAGACCTTGGCCGGGATGTCGGTGCGCGGGTAGGAGGTGCCGACCAGCGTGGCCGCCGCCGGCGGCTTGCGGCGCGCGGAGGTGTCCACCGGCCGCACCAGCGAGACGCGGGAGGCGGCCTCGGCGTAGGTCATGCTGCGGCCGCCGGCGCCCTGGATCACGCCGTCGCGGACGGAGATGGCTGCGCGGTCAACGCCCCAAGCCTGTGCGGCGACGCCGACCAGCGTCGCGCGCGCATCGGCGCAGGCCACCGCAAGCGCCTCCCCCCCGAAACGGACGGACTGGCTGCCGGCGGTGACGCCCTCGTTCGCCGTCTCGGCGGTGTCGCCGGAGATCAGCGCGAGCCGTTCCGGCGCGACGTCCAGCTCCTCCGCGGCGATCTGGCGCATCGCCGTCAGGATGCCCTGGCCGAGCTCGACCCGGCCGGTCAGCACAACGATGCGCCCATCCGGCGTGATGCGCACCCAGCTGTCGAGCTGCGGGTTGGCCCGCAGCATGGCCGGCGCGGCGGGGCCAGCGGGCTGGGCGTCGGCGCCGTCCAGCCGGAACCCGATGGCAAGCCCGGCGGCCCCGGCGGCAAGGCCGGCGAGCAGGCCGCGGCGCGAAAGCGTGTCCACACCCATGGGTCAGGCCCCCTGCTGGCGTGCCGCGCGCAGCACGGCGCGCACCACGCGCGGCTGCGTGCCGCAGCGGCACAGGTTGTGGTCGAGCGCCTCGCGCACGTCGGCTTCGGTCAGGCCCTCGCGCTTGTCCTGCAGCAGCTGCGCGGCCTGCATGATCATGCCGTTGGTGCAGTAGCCGCACTGCGCCGCCTGTTCGGCGATGAAGGCGGCCTGCAGCGGATGGGGCCGCGCTGGCGTGCCGAGCCCTTCCAGCGTGGTCACCTCGCGCCCTTCCGCCTCGCCCGCGCGCATCTGGCAGGACCGCACGGCGCGTCCATCGACCAGCACGGTGCAGGCGCCGCACTGCGAGCGCGCGCAGCCCAGCTTCGGCCCATTCAGCGCCAGGTCGTTGCGCAGCACGTAGACGAGGGGCGTCGCCGGGTCGACATCGACCTCGGAGCTTCGCCCGTTCACGCTGATCCGCAGCACGACGGTCCCTCCCATGTGATCGTGGCGTCGCGCCGGGGACGAGCCGGCGCCGCAGGCCATTCGTGGCCATTCACGAACGCTAGCGCGGAAGCCGGCGCGCCCGGAAGATGCGCCGGCGCGGCGAGGCCGGGGGCTGGCGCCAGGACGCTCTCCAGGGCAGAGGAAGCGCGACGGGCCCTCGTGCCCCCGATGGAGGAGACGTCCATGCGCCGCCGCCAGGCTCTGTTGCTGCCCAGTCTGCTTGCCTTGCCGGGGCTGGCCCGCGCGCAGGGCGCCGTCTTCCCTGCGCGCCCGATGCGCCTGGTGATCCCGTTCACCGCCGGCGGCAGCAACGATATCGTGGGGCGGATGATCGCAGAGGGCATGGCCGCGCGCCTCGGCCAGCCGATGGTGGTGGAGAATCGCGGCGGTGCCGGTGGCCTGATCGGCAACGACGCCGTCGCCAAGGCGCCGCCGGACGGTCACACGCTGCTGCTCGCCGGCAGCGGCAGCTTCGTCATCTCCTCCCTCGTGCATGCGCGGCTGCCCTATGACCCGCAGCGCGACTTCGCGCCGGTGGGCTATGTCGGCGCGGCGCCGAACGTGATCTGCGTGAACCCGCGCGTGCCGGCCCGCAACCTGACGGAGTTCCAGGCCGTGGCGCGCGCGGCACAGCAGCCCATGCGCTTCGGCACGCCCGGCGTCGGCACCAATGGCCATGCGCTGGGCGCGATGATCGGCGTGGTGCTCGGGATCGAGCTGGAGCCGATCCACTACCGCGGCACCGGGCCGGCGCTGTCCGACGTGCTGGCCGGGCGGCTCGACCTGATCACCAACGCCTCCGCGCCGCTTCAGCCGCACATCGCGGCCGGCACGCTGCGCGCCCTCGCCGTCGCCGGGCGCAGCCGCAGCGCCGCGCTGCCCGATCTGTCCACCAGTGTCGAGCAGGGCTTCCCGGAACTGGATTCGGCCACCTGGTACGGAATCCTCGCCACCGCCGGCACGCCGCCCGCGGCGATCGCGGCGCTGCACGCCGCGCTGAACGCCACGCTGGCCGAGCCCGACATCCGCCGGCGGCTGATCGAGAACGGCGTGGACGAGATCGCGCCGAGCCCGGCGCCGGAGGATTTCGGGCGCCTGCTGGCCAGCGACCGGGAGCGTTGGGCCCGCGTGGTGCAGCGCGCCAATCTGCGCGTGGAGTAGGGACGAGGCATGAGCGCGATCGAGGTCGAGCAGCAGGACGGCGTCTGCACGCTGCGCCTGAACCGCCCGCAGGCGCGGAACGCGATGGACGATGCAATGCGGGGCGAGGTGATCGCGGCGCTGGAATCGGCCGCCGCCGATCCGGCGGTGCGCGCGCTGGTGCTGACCGGCGCCGGCAGCGCCTTCTGTGCCGGCGGCGACGTGCGCGGCATGCAGCAGCGCCTGTCGGCCCCGGCCGAAGAGGTGGCCTTCAACGGCTGGCGGCGCCAGGGCCGGACGCATCGCTGCGTCTCGCTGCTGCACCTGTTTCCGAAGCCGACGATCGCCGCGGTGAACGGCGCAGCCGCGGGCCTGGGCTGCGACCTGGCGCTGGCCTGCGACTTCGTGATGGCCGGCGAGGCGGCGCATTTCACCATGAGCTTCATCGCCCGCGGACTGATCCCCGATGGCGGCGGCATGTATTTCCTGCCGCGCCGCGTCGGGCTCTCGCGCGCGAAGGAACTGGTGTTCAGCGGGCGCCGCGTCGGTGCGGCGGAAGCGCTGCAGATCGGCTTGGCGGACCGCATGGTGCCGGATGGGGACCTGCTGTCGGCCGCGCAGGGCTGGGCGCGCGAGCTGTCCGGCGGTTCCCCGGCCGCGCTGGCGCTGGCGAAGTCGGTGCTCGACCGCTCGCTGGAGATGAGCTTCGAGGCCGTGCTGGCCGAAGGCGCGAAGGCGCAGGCGATCTGCTACACCACCGGCGAGCATCGCGCCTCCGTCGCCGCCTTCCTCGAGCGGTCGAAGCGGTGAGCGAGGCGATCGGGCGGCTGCTGCGGCCGCGCAGTGTCGCCGTCGTCGGTGCCTCGGCGGATCCCGCCAAGACCGGCGGGCGCCCAGTTGGCTATCTGCGGCGCCACGGCTTCGCCGGCGAGGTCTGGCCTGTGAACCCCCGCGTGTCGGAGATCTCCGGCCTGCGCTGCTTCCCCGATGTCGCCAGCCTGCCCGGCGCGCCGGATGTGGGCATCGTGCTGGTCGGGCCGGAGCGTGCCGAGGCGGCGCTGCGCGACCTGGCGGCGCGCGGCTGCGGCGCGGCCATCGTGCTGGCCGGCGGCTATGCCGAGACCGGCGGCGACGGCG
>NZ_JAPSMD010000028.1 GCF_027856955.1 Falsiroseomonas oryzae
CGCCTCGGGCCTGGCACGCCGCTGCCGGATGCGAGCCGCGCCAGGTTCGAGCGGCGGCTGGGTCGGGACCTCTCCGCGGTGCGCCTGCACCAGGGCCCCGAGGCGGCCTCCGCGACCCGTGGCGTAGGCGCGCGCGCCTTCGCGCTGGGCCGCGACATCGCGCTCGGCGCCGATGCGCCGCCGCTCTCCACCGCGGCGGGAGAGCGGCTGCTGGCGCATGAGGTCGCGCACACGCTGCAGGACGACACGGGCGTCCTCCGTCGCGAGAATGGCGATGGCGGCAGCATGGATGCCGGCACGACGGATGCCACCACCATGCCGGCGCCGGAGGAATGCGGACCGCTCGCCGATCCCGCTGCGACCAGCACGGAAGGCGCGCGCGTGCCGCGGCCGAGGCTGCCCGTGCTGGCGCTGCCGGTGCGCGAGCTGACCAATGCGGAGCTGATCGCCGAGCAGATGGAGGTCGCCGGCGAACTGGCCCGCGCCTTCGAGAGCTCGCCGGAAACAGAAGCCTGGCAGCTTCGCGCCCGGGAGCTGCGGACTGAGCGGCAGCGGCGGATCGGGCTCGGCTTCGTGTTCCTGGCCGACCCGACGGAGGGCACGCCGGCAAGCCTCTACACCATGCGCCGCGGCGCGGTCGGCGTGATGGAGATCGTCGTCGCTGATGGCGAGCGGGCCATGGGCACGCCCGACGTCACGCTGACCGGCGCGATCATGACGCTGCGCCAGGTGAACGGCTACATCGACACGCTGGGCTACCAGCGCGTGAACACCGCGCGCGCGCAGGCGCTGCTGGCCAACCCGGCGCAGCTGATCGCGCTGGCCGGCGCCGGGCCGGAAGCGGGCTACCGCCCGATGATGCCGCTCGCGCCTGGCGTCGGGCGCACCAGCTTCCTGGACTGGCGGCTCGGCGGCACTGGCGAGGGGCGCATGCCCATCCTGCTGTCGGACGCCAATTTCCGCGGGCGACTGGGCGAGATCGGCACCGCCAGCGACTGGCGCAGCGGCTGGGGCACGGGGCTGGAGGACTTCAACCGCCGGCCGTGGATCGACATCACCGGGCGCAGCCAGACCGGCAACTTCCCGCTGCTGGACTTCGGGCCGGCCGCGGACAGCGGGGTGCCGCGCATCCTGGGCGTCCGCCGCATCTCCGTCACCACCAGCGGTGCCGCGGACTACGCCACGCGACGCCAGCAATACATCATGAAGATCGAAGCGCTGCTGGACGTGGCGGGCCGACGGGCCACCACGCCGGCCGGCACCGATCCCGTGCTGGCGCATCTGCGCGCGGCTAGCGGCAACGCCGCCCTCGCGCCCGGCACGCCGGACTTCGCCGCGGCCGAGGCGCGCTTCCTGCCCGACACGTTGTTCGCCGTGCCGGATGCCGAACTGGCGGCGCTGCGCAGCGCGATCGCCGATCCGAATGCGCGGCCGGGCAGTGGCGGTCACCGGCTCATCGCCCGCAGTGGCGGCTTCCGCGCCCTGTATGCAGAGGCGCTTCGCGGCAGCCCGATTACGGTGACGTTGCGCGACGGTAGCCGGGTGACGATCAGCACCATGGCCGAGTTGGCGGCGCGCGCCCCCTCCTCGGCCAGCTTCACGGTCGAAGGCGCACCGCCCACCAGCTACGCGACCAACCAGCGGATGACGCCGACGGAGTTCGGCCATGCACTCGGCGAGCTCGGCCGCACCGCGTCCAGCCGGATCATCGGGGCGAGCAGCGCGCCGGCCATGGCGGCAGCGGCCGACGCGCACCGGGGCGCCGCCGCGACGCCGACGCGCATCCTGGAGATCGACAGCAGCAACCAATCCTACATCGCGGAGCGGATCGGGGCCGGGCTGGCCGACCCGCGCGGCACCGGCACGCCGGGCAGCGGGACCTTGCGCTGGACCACGGCGGCGGAAACGGACCCGGTGCTCTCGGCGCTGCGCAACCTGACCGGCGACATGAGCCTGACCCGCGGCACGCCGGAGTTCGAGGCGGCGCGCCGCCAGATGCTGGGCGATGCGCTGCTGGCGATCAACGCCGACGACGTCGCCGCCTTCCGCGGCACGCTGACCGGCGACGAGGCCTGGAGCGGGCGGCTGCGCGAATCCTTCGGCGCCGCGATGGCGGACAGCCCCGTCACGGTCACGCTGGCCGATGGCAGCACGCGGACCTTCTCCTCCCCGGCCGACCTGGATGCCGCACGCAACAGCCTCTCGCCCGCGGAATACGCAGCGGCGCGGTCTCAGGCGCAGGGCCTCGTCGCCGACCGCGTGATGGGCCACGCCCTGACCACCGAGCACCTGACCGGGCTGGAAGGCTTCCGCAACCGCGCCGTTACATCGCTCGGCGCCGATGCGGACAGCGTGATGCGGCCGGAGGCAATCGAGCATGCCCGCTTCGGGCATCGCGGCGCGATGGGGCGCAACTTCGGCCGCGGCGGGCTGGGCGGCTTCGTCATCGGGGTCGCGACCACCGGCGGCATGATGTACATCGACGAGCGCGAGCACCCGGACTGGGCGGTGGAGCTGGCCAGCGCGGGCACCCGCGACGCCGTGCTCTCCGGCACGCAGATGGCGCTGGAAGGGCGCACCATCTCCTATCTGGCGGAACGATCCATCGCGCGCGGCACGCCGCTGTCGGCTGCCAGCCGCTTCGGGGTGCGCGCCGGCTTCGGCGGCACCTTCGCCTTGGGCATGGAAGGCTACCGCATCACGCAGGAGCAGCGCGAGCACAGCGCGGTGGAGGTCGGCTCCCGCCTGGCGCGCGCGGCCGGCATCGCCATCCTCGCGACCGAGATCGGCGCGGCGGCGGGCTCCATCGTGCCGGGCGCGGGCACCGCGGCGGGCGCGGTGGTGGGCTTCCTGGTCGGCGCCGCCGCAGGCGTGGTGACCGCCTATGTGCTGGAGGAGGTCGTGCCGGGCAGCGCCGAGGACTGGGCCGAGGCGACCGCGCCCCGCGGCAGCGCCGCCGCCGCGCCTCCGCGGCCCGCGCCACCCACGGTGGTCGCGAGCTTCGGCGACAGCACCTCGCTGCTGCCCGTCATGTCCTCGCCCGACATCTCGACCGAGGAGCAGGAGGCGATCGCGCAATGGGTCGCGCTGCTCAGCATGGCCAGCCGGGAGCCGCCATCCGACGCGGCGCCGTGAGGCGCGTCAGTCCTCGAAGATCGCGACCGCGCGGGTGAAGCCGGCGGAGCCGCCCTTGATCTTGAAGGGGAAGCAGGCGACCTGAAAGCCGGTGGCGGGTAGCTGATCGAGGTTCGCCAGCTTCTCGATGTGGCAGTAGGCGCGCACCATGCCGGCGCGGTGGCCTTCCCAGATCAGGCCGGCGTCCTTCGTCTCGGCGTAGCGCCGGGCGGTGTGCAGGAAGGGCGCGTCCCAGGACCAGGCATCGGTGCCGCAGACGCGCACGCCACGCCCGGTCAGCCACAGCGTCGCCTCGCGCCCCATGCCGCAGCCGCGGGCGAGGTAGTCGGGCTGGCCGTAGCGCGCACCGGCCGCGGTGTTCACCAGCACGATGTCGAAGGGCTGCAGCGCGACGCCGGCACGGGCGAGCTCCGCCTCCACCTCCGCGGCGGTCACGACGTGGCCATCGGGCAGGTCGCGGAAATCGAGCTTCACGCCGCGGCCGAAGCACCACTCCAGCGGCACCTCGTCGATCGTCCAGGCCGGCTTCCCGCCATCCATGGTGGAGTGGAAATGGTAGGGCGCATCCAGATGCGTGCCGGTGTGCGTGGTGAGGTTCAGCCGTTCGATCGCCCAGCCCTCGCCGCCCGGCAGGTCATCGATCTTCAGTCCGGGGAAGAAGCGCACGACGTCCGGCGCGCTCTGGCGGTGGTCGATATAGGTGATCTCGGGCGTGTGGCCCGGCGGGTCGGAGGCGATGCCAGCTTCCAGCGCCACCGAGAGATCGAGGATCCGGCGCGGCATGGCTCAGGTGACCAGCGCGGTGGCGAGCCAGGGCACGAGCGCGATCAGCAGCAGCGCGAGGCCCATCACGGCGACGAAAGGCAGCGCGCCGGCGAAGATCGTCTCGATGCCGACCTTCGGGTCGTTCAGCGTGGCCTTCACGGTGAAGACCGAGATGCCGAAGGGCGGCGTCAGCAGGCCCATCTCCACCGCGATGATGGTCATGATCCCGAAATGCACGAGATCGAAGCCCATCTCGGCCGCGATCGGCGCGCCGATCGGGACCATGATCAGCAGGATCGAGGTGCTGTCCAGGATCATGCCCATCAGCAGGATGATGAGCACGAAGACGAGGAGGAAGCCGTAGGGACCCAGGCCGAGTTGCTCCACCATGTCGCCGATCGCCTGCGGCACGCCGGCCATGGCGAGCATGCGCGAATAGAGACCGGCCGCGATGAGCAGGAACAGGATGGCCGCCGAGACCAAACCCGTCTCCCGCAAGACGCGCCAGAACTTCGGACCGTCCAGGCGCCGGCGGGCCAGCGCCAGCAGCAGCGCGCCCGCGGCGCCGACCGCGCCGGCCTCGGTCGGCGTGAAGAAGCCGGTGTAGAGACCGCCCAGGATCAGTACGACCAGCGCCATGATCGGCACCGACTTCAGCGCCATCTCGCCGCCCGGCATCGCCCGCTGGCTGAGTTCCGGCGCGGTGGCGCGGGTCATGATGCGGTTGGGAAAGAAGGCGGCATACACCCAGATCATCACGGCGAAGCCGAGCGCGATGATGATGCCCGGGATCACCCCCGCGATGAACATGTTGCCGATCGAGACCTCGGCGAGCACGCCATAGACGATCATCAGCAGCGAGGGCGGGATCAGCATGCCGAGGATGGACGAGCCCGCCACGGTGCCGGCGGCGAAGCGCATGGTGTAGCCGTGCCGGACCATCTCCGGCACGGCGACCTTGGTGAAGACGGCGGCCGAGGCGATGGACACGCCGGTGACCGCGGCGAAGACGGCGTTCGCGCCGACCGTCGCCATGCCGAGGCCGCCACGGATACGCCGGAGCAGCGCCTGCGCGACCTCGAAGGTGTCCTTCCCGACGTCGGACACGCTGACCAGCAGACCCATCAGCACGAAGAGCGGGATGGTCGCGAAGACGTAGTCCTGGATGCCCGAATAGGTCGCCATCGCGGTAAAGCGGAAGGCGAGGTCGGGATTGTCGCGGATCAGCCAGACGCCGACGGCGGCGGTGGAGATCAGCGACAGGCCGATCGGAAGGCCCATCACGATCAGCCCGACCATCGCGCCGATCAGCACGAAGCCGATGGTGACGTCTTCCATGGCTCAGGCCCGACCAGCGAGGATACGCCGGGTTTCCGTGACGAGCAGCGCCAGGTAGGCCAGCACCCCGGCCGTTCCGCCCAGCACGATCAGAGCGCGGAACGGCCAGGTGGGAACGGTGAAGATGCCCTGCACGCCGAAGAACTCGCGCGCTGCGATGGAATTCCACATGCCCGGCCACGCCGCCTGCGCGATGAAGGCCATGATGACCGCGCCAAGCAGCATGAAGGCCATCTCGATCGCCTGCGCCAGCCGCGGGACCGAACGATGGAGACGGTCGATCAGGAAGTCGGCCCGTGTCATGCGGCGGCTGTAGATGGTGGCGCCGACCTGCAGGAAGACGATGCCGACTACCGAATGGGCGGCGATCTCCGCAACACCGGTGATCGGCGCGTTGAGGAAGGACCGCCCGATCACGTCCGCGCAGATCAGGCACATCAACCCGAAGGTCCAGATCGTGCCGATCGCGGCGAGCAGGTCGAGCAGAAGCCGCACCGGGTCGAAGGACCGTGGCGCTGCGGCGGCGTCGAGCGCCGCCATGTCGATGTCGTCGGCCATGGCGGCGCTCGTCAGGTCAGGAGGTCAGCTCTCGGTCCCAGTTGCGACCCGGCGTCTGCCCGGCTGCGCGGATCGCGTTGAAATAGGTGGTCAGCACCTCGCGCGACGCCGGGCCGGAACTGTCCGCCCAGGTCCGTGCGAGGTTGGGCAGGCCACGGATCCAGCGCTCGCGCTCCGCCGCAGGCAGCGCGGTGACGATGGCGCCCTTCTGGATCATCTCGGCCTTGGCCGAGGCGACGCGGCTCGACACGTCCTGGATGTGCGCGGCCGTCGCGACCTTGCCCGAGGCCACCATCGCGCGGCGCACCACCTCCGGCCAGCGCGCAAAGCGGTCGCTGTTGATGCCGATGCCGCCGACATACATCGCACCGATGTCGCATTCGGTGACGTATTTCGCGACCTCGTAGACCCGGGTGGGCAGGATGCCGACGTAGAAGGAGAGCGCCCCCTCGATCACGCCGGTCTGGATGTCGGTGTAGTAGGTGGTCAGCGCGCCGTCCACCGGCGTCGCGCCGGTGCCCTGCAGCCAGCCCGCGCTGGTCCCCGGCGCGGCGAGCTTGCGGTTGCGCAGGTCGTCCAGCGTGCGGATCGGGAAGTTCGACCAGATGTGGTAGGTGTCCGTGATGTAGGACGCGACCGGGATGATCTTGAGCGACGACCAGTTCTGGCGGATCGCCGGCACGCTCTCGTTCATCTGCTCGAAGGCGCGGGCGACGACACCGTGGTCACCTGTCGCGAAGGGCGTGAAGTAGGTGACGTTCTGGAGGGGCATGGTGCTGCCCTCCCACAGCGTGCCGACGTAACCGATGTCGGTGATGTTGTCGCGCACCGCCTCCATCGTGTCCTGGAAGCGATACAGCGTGCCGCCATAGGCCTCGCGCCAGTTGATGCGGTGCGTGTTGCCGTTGTCGCGGAGGAACTTGTCCACCTCCGGCTGGAACACGTTCTTCATGTTGCTCACCCAGTAATTCGCGACCGGGTGGCTGGAGGCGATGGTGATGTTCACCGCGGACTGCGCGCGGCTCTCGATGGAGAACAGCGGCAGCGCGGCGGTGCCGGCAAGCAGGCTGCGGCGGCGGATCGTCATGGTGTTCTCTCCTCCCTGATGCGTCAGATGCGGCTCAGCGCGGCCAGGATGCGCGCCGGGGTGAAGGGCTGTTCCGTGACGCGCGCGCCGAGCGGGCGCAGCGCGTCGTTGATCGCGTTCATCAGCGCCGCCGGTGCGCCGGCGGTGCCGGCCTCCCCCGCGCCCTTGGCGCCGAGCAGGCTCTCCTTCGTCGGCGTCTCGACGTGGCCGACATGCATGTCCGGCATCTCCGCCGACATCGGCACCAGGTAGTCGGCCATGGTGGTGGTCAGCAGGTTGCCCTGCTCGTCGTAGACGCAGTGCTCGTAGAGCGCGCCGCCAAGGCCCTGCACGATTCCGCCGCGCACCTGTTCGTCCACCAGCAGCGGGTTGACCACCCGCCCGCAATCCTCGACGCACCAATGCTCCAGCAGCTTCACCATGCCGGTCTCGGTATCCACCTCCACCCAGCTGGCCTGGATGCCGTTGGTGAAGGCGAAGGGGTACTCCTTGGTGATGAAGTGCCGCGTCTGCACCAGCTCCCGCGGCAGGTCCTTCGGCAGAGTGTCGCCACGGTAGTAGACGATGCGGCCGAGCTCGGCGAGCGGCATCCTTTCGCGCCCGGTGTCGCGGTCCACCACCTGGCCCATGACGATGTCCAGGCTGTCGGGCGCGGCCTGCAGCATCGCGCCGGCCACGACCAGGATCTGCTGCTTCAGCGCGATGGCGGATTGCAGCGCCGCCTCGCCGCCGATGCCCGCGCCGCGGCAGGCCCAGGTTCCGCCGCCATAGGGCGTCGTCTGGGTGTCGCCGGTGATGACCTTCACGCGCTCCACCGGCACGCCGACGCCATGCGCCACGATCTGGCGCAGGATGCCCTCGGTGCCCTGCCCCTGCTCCGTCACGCCGGACATGACGACGACCGAGCCATCGGGGTCCATCCGCACCGTCGCGCCATCCTGCGCGGAGATGCGCGCGCCGCCGATGCCGTACATGAAAGGCGACGGGTTCGTCAGCTCGATGAAGCTGGCGAAGCCCAGACCGCGATGCACGCCCCGCTTGCGCTGTTCGGCCTGGTCGGCGCGGATGCGGTCCACCGGCACCATCTGCAGCAGCTTGTCGAGCGCCGCATGGTGCGACAGCCCCTCGAACCGCATGCCCGGCGGCGAGGTGTAGGGATAAGCGTCGTCGCGGATCAGGTTGCGCCGGCGGATCTCGATCGGGTCCATGCCCAGCGCCTCGGCCGCCAGGTCCACCAACCCTTCCGTCACCGCAGTCGCGATGGGGTGGCCGACGGCGCGGTACTGGCAGGTCGGCGTCTTGTTCTGCAGCACCACCGTCGTGGTGCAGCGGTAGTTCGCGAAGTCGTAGGGCCCGCCGCACAGGTTCACCACCTGGTTGCCCTCGATGGCGCTGGTGCGCGGATAGACGGAATAGGGCCCGATGCCCGTCAGGTCGTCGATGTCGAAGGCGAGGATCTTCCCGTCCGCGTCCACGGCGATGCGCCCCTTGATGCGGTGGTCCCGCGCGTGGATGTCGGAGACGAAGCTCTCGAACCGGTCGGCGACGAACTTCACCGGGCGGCCGAGGATCCGTGCCATGGCGGCGACGGCGACCTCATCGGGGTAGACATGCACCTTGATGCCGAAGCTGCCGCCGACATCCTTGCAGATGACGCGGACCTGGCCGTCCTCAAGCCGCAGCTGCTTGGCGAAGACGCCCTGCATCATGTGCGGCGCCTGCGTCGAATGGTGCACGGTCAGCGTGCCCTCGGCGCGGTTGTAGTCGGCGATGATGCTGCGCGGCTCCAGCGTGACGCCCGTGTGGCGGCCGGTGACGAAGGTGGCCTCCACCACCTTGTGGGCGGCAGCCATCGCGGCCGCGACGTCGCCCTTCTCCGCGGTGCGGGTGAAGACCAGGTTGTCGCCGAGCTGCGGGTGGATCACCACTGCGCCGGGCGCGAGCGCCGTCTCCATGTCCAGCTGCGCGGGCAACGGCTCGAACTCCACGAGCAATGCGGCGACGCCGTCCTCCGCCGCGGCGCGGCTGTCCGCGACCACGGCGACCACCGGCTCCCCCTGCCACGTCGCGCGCTCCAGCGGCAGCGGGTATTGCGGCGCGGACTTCATGCCCTTGAGGTGGTCCAGAGTCGCCACCCAGGGATCGCAGACCTTGGCGAGATCGGCGCCGGTGAAGACGCGCACCACGCCAGGCACCTGCATCGCCGCCGCGGCGTCGATCCGCGCGATGCGCGCATGCGCGTGCGGCGACCGCAGGAAGGCGGCATGCACCAGCCGCGGCAGCTGCACGTCATCGGTGTACGTCGCGCGGCCCTGCACCAGCTTTGGGACATTGGGCCGCGGCACCGACCGGCCGATGTAGGAGTTCGGCAGGTCCTCGCGCGAGAGGCCGATGCTCTCCGGGGTCGGCATGTCGTTCATCGCCGTGCCTCCAGCGTGGCTTCCACCGCGTCCACGATCGCCTGGTAGCCGGTGCAGCGGCAGTAGTTGCCGGACAGATGCTCGCGGATGGCAGCACGGTCGGCCTCCGGGTGGTGGCGCAGGATGTCGGCCGCGGCCATCACCATGCCCGGCGTGCAAAAGCCGCATTGCGCGGCATTGCGCGCGACGAAGGCGGCCTGCAGGTCCTCCACCTCACCGCTGTCGGACAGGCCCTCGATGGTGGTGACCTCCGCCCCGTCCAGGCTCACGGCCAGCACGAGGCATCCGCGGACGATCTCGCCATCCACCCTCACCGTGCAGGCGCCGCAGACGCCGTGCTCGCAGCCGGCATGGGAGCCGGTGAGGCCGAGGTCGAGGCGCAGGAAATCAATGAGGTGCCGCCGCGGCTCGACGCTGCGCGTGACGCGCTCGCCATTCACGGTCAGAGTGATGTCGATGCGCGCGGTCATGCTGCGACCTCCGTCGCCGGCAGGAAGCGGGACAATGCCCGACCGGTCAGTACGCGCGCCAGATGGCGCTTCATCTCCGGCGGACCGTGCAGGTCGGAGGGCGGATCGAGGTCGCCGGCCAGTGCAGCCTGGACGGCAGCGATGCTCTCCGCCCCAAGCCTGCGCCCAGCAAGGGCAGCACCGGCCGCCTTCGCCAGCACCGGCCCATTCCCGACGCCGAAATACACCAGCCGCGGCGCCGCGACCTGGCCGTTGCTGCCGAGCGACAGATGCACGGCCAGCCCGGCCATGGCGTAGTCGCCCGAGCGGCGCGCAACCTCGGCGATGGTGCTGCGGGTGGCGGCGGTGGCGATAGGCACCTCGACGGCAGTGATCAGCTCGCCGCCGCGCAAGGCGGTCTCGAGCAGGCCGGTGAAGAAATCCTCCGCCCGCACGCGCCGCTCACCGGCCGCCGAGGCCAGCACCAGCGTCGCGCCCAGCGCGACCACGCAGGCCGGCAGCTCGGCCGCCGGATCGGCATAGGCCAGGCTGCCGCCGATCGTGCCGCGGTTGCGGATGGCAGGATGCGCGATGTAGGGCACCGCCTCGCGCAGCAACGGCGCATGGCGGGCGATCAGTTCGTCGCGGCCGAGTTCCGCATGCCGGGTCAGGGCACCGATCCGTAGTGTGCCCGCCTCGACCGACACGCCGCGCAACTCCGGAACCTGCGTGATGTCGATCAGCACGGTCGGCTCGGACAGCCGGAAGGCGAGCGTGGCGAGCAGCGTCTGGCCGCCGGCAATCAACCGCGCTCCGTCGCCATGCTCGGACTGCAGCCGCCAGACATCCTGCAGCGATCGGGCGCGCGCATAGCCGAAGGCCGGCCACTTCATGGACGACATCCCCCTTGCGAGGCCCAGCAGACCGCGGGCCACGACTTGCTTGTTGATCATCTGATCAACTGAAACTATGCAGCCTGTCAAGCGGGCCCTGCGCAAGGCCCGGGGCAAGGGAGGAAGGATTGGACGGCACGCTGCGCCCGCCGCGACGCCTGGAGCCGGAAGCGCGCCGCGAGCAGATCGTGGCCGCCGCCGTGTGCTACTTCGCCGAGGTCGGGCTGGGCGGCACCACGCGCGACCTGGCGCAGCGCGCGGGCGTCACGCAGGCGCTGCTTTACCGCTACTTCTCCAGCAAGGCGGACCTGCTGGAAGCGGTCTTCGAGCGCGTCTTCCTCGGCCGTCTCGACCCGCGCTGGATCGCGGAGATCCGTGACCGGCGGGTACCGCTGCGCGACCGCCTCTGCCGGTTCTACCGCCAATACGCCGCGGCGATCTTCACCTACGAATGGATGCGCATCTTCATGTGGGCAGGCCTGGCCGGGGAGGCGCTGAACCGGCGCTACCTCGGCCATGTCGCGGAACGGCTGCTGGCGCCGCTCCGCGAGGAGATCGCCGCCGACGGAAGCTGCCAGGCGCCCGACATGGAAGCGATGTGGGCGTTGCACGGGGGCATCGTCTACCTCGGCATCCGCCGCTTCATCTACCAACTGCCGGCGCCGGACGATGTCGGCCCGGCGATCGACGGCTCGGTCAACCGCTTCCTCGCTGGCCTCGCGGTCAGCCCTTCAGCCGAAGCGTCCAGTCGCGGAGCGCGACCATCTGCTGGGCGATCAGGCCGCGTACCGTCTCGTCGGTGAGGTTGCCCGCCGCGTCGAACTTCGACGCGGCCTGCGCGATCAGCACCTCCGGCTTGTTCAGCAGCTGCGCGTTCAGCGAGGCGAGGATCTTGCGCAGATCGTATTGGGACCGCGCGGTGCCGTAGAGACCCGTCGCCGCGCCGAGGATGGCAACGGGCTTGCCGTCGAAGGGCTGGTCCGGCACGCGGGACGCCCAGTCGATCGCGTTCTTCAGCACGCCGGAAATCGAGAAGTTGTACTCCGGGCTGGCGAAGAGCAGCGCGTCGGCCTCCTTGATGGCAGCGCGCAGCGCGGCGACGGGCGCCGGGTAGCCGGAGCCGGTGCGGACCTCGTCGTCATAGGGCGGGATGTCGCGCAGCCCTTCGTAGATCGTGACTTCCACGCCCTCCGGCGCCAGCGCCTTCGCGGCGCGCAGCGCCGCCGTGTTGAACGAAGCCCGGCGCAGGCTGCCGGATATCGCGAAGACCTTCATGCGTGAACTCCCGATCGGTTCCTGGTGGTCATCAGCCCGGCCAGCCCAGCGCCTCGCCGCGCAGCCACGCCGCGCCGGCGCGGTACAGCGCCTCCACCCGCTCGCCCTTCAGCCCGGGCATGTCGCGCTTCACGTCGTAGCCGATGCCGGTCTGCAGATAGGCGAGATGGCGGTATCCTTCCGGGAAGCGCGCCAGAAGGTCCCTGTCCAGTTCAAGCCGGGCAGCGGGATCCACCGGGTCCATCCGGTCCTTCTCGTAGATGGGCTGGCGCATCACGATGCCCCAGCGACCGGGCCGCTCCTCGACGAAGTCGTAGAAGCGGCCGGTGCAGACCACGTCCACCAGCACGCCATGCACCTCGGCGCGCTGGCTGATCGTCATCTTGGTCTGCGCGACCGCGCGCGTGCCCGCGACATCCACGCTGATCCCGCCGAGGAAATGCAGGATGGAGACGCCCTTCGCCCAGCCGGCCTGGCTGGCCTTGATGAACTCCGCCGCCGGCGCCTGGCACCAGGTGGCCATCATGAAGCCGTCCTCGTGCCAGCAGGTGCGGAACCGCTCCCAGTCGCCCGCATCGCGCCACACGGCCCAGTTCTGCACGAGCTCCGCGACGCGCTGGCGCTGGATCATCTCAGGGTCGGGCATCATGCGTCGTCTCCGGCGGCCTGGGCGCGCCGCGTAGAGCGCGGCGCCAGCGCGGTCAAGCGCGCCGCTTGAACGGCGCACGCGCGCATGCGAAGTGCGGCGCCAGGAGGAAACGTTATGACCCGCCCGCCATCCGTCGCGCGCCGCGCCCTGCTGGGTGCCGCGGCGCTCGCGCCTCTTGCCGCACCGGTCGCCGCGCAACCCGCGCGCCGTGCCTGGCCGGACCGCCCGATCCGCTTCCTGCAGGGCTTCGCCGCGGGCGGCGCGACCGACATCGTCGCCCGCATGATCGCGCCCGCCATGGCGGCCGAGTTCGGTCAGCCCGTCGTGGTGGAGAACCGCCCCGGCGCCGGCGGCACGCTAGCCGCCGAGGCGCTGGCCCGCGCCCCGAAGGACGGGCACACGCTGATGCTGATCAACAACGGCTTCGCAGTCTCGGCGGCGCTGTATCGACGCCTGCCCTACGACCCGATCGCCGATGTCGAGCCGGTCTCGCTGGTCTGCTCGGTCGGGCTCGTGCTGCTGGCCGGACCCGCGGGCGCGCCGGATGCGCTGGCCGACTTCGCCGATCTGCGCCGCCGTGCCCAGGCGCAGCCGGAGCGGCTTAACGTCGCGACCGTCGGCGTCGGCAGCACGCAGCATCTGGTGGCGGAAGCGACGCAGGCCGCCGCCGGCTTCAGGCTGACCCACGTGCCCTATCGCGGCACGCCGGCCGCGCTGGTCGGGCTGCGCAACGCGGAGGTGCAGGTGGTGGTGGAGCCGATCTCCGCCGTGCTCGGCCAGATCCGGGACGGCGGGGCGCGCGCGCTGGCGGTGACCTCGCGCGAGCGGTCGCCGCTGCTGCCGGATGTGCCGACCGTGGCGGAGCTGCTGGGCCAGCCCGACTTCGACATCCAAACCTGGTACGCCGTGGCCGCGCCGGGCGGCACGCCGGGCGACATCCTCGCCCGCATCGACGAGGTGACGCGCCAGGTGACGGCGACGCCGGAGATGCGGGCACGGCTGGAGGAGATGGGGCTGGCGCCGCGCGCCCTGCCCTCGCCGGCGGCGGTGCGCGCCATGGTGCATGGCGAGATCGCGCGCTGGACCCGCACCGTGGAGGCGGCGCGGATCGAGCGGCAGTAGCGGCGCGCCTGCCTATGCCGCCAGCGCCGGCCAGCGCCGGTGGACATCGGTTGCCTGCTGGAAGGCGTGGCCGGCGCGCAGCACCAGCGCGTCGGCGAAGGCCGGGCCGGCGATCTGCATGCCGGTCGGCAACCCGCCTTCTCCGAAGCCGGTCGGCAGGGCCAATGCCGGCCCGCCGGTGACGTTGAACGGCGCCGCCAGCGAGCCGAGTTCCAGCACTCCCCAGCGTGGCGTGCCCTCGATGGGCGGCGCCTCGCCGGGCTGCACCAGCGTGACGAGCAGGTCGTGGCGCGTAAAGGCCTCGGCCATTGTGGTGCAGAGCACGCGTCGCCGTCGCTGCGCGGCCAGGTAGTGCTCGCTGGAGATCGCCGCTCCGAGCACCACCCGTTCGCGGAACAGCGCGCCGTATTCGCTGAAGCGTGCGCGGAGCCACGGGCCATGGATGCCGTGCGCCTCGGCCAGCATGATGGTGGCGGCGACGGCGTGCCAATCCGCGAGCGGCGGGAGTTCCACATTGGCCACCTGCGCGCCGAGGTCGCGGAAGGTCTGCAGCGCCGCCTCCAGGTTCGCCAGCGCCGCAGGGCTGCCGCGGTTGTCCTGCTCGTGGAAGCGGCGGACCACACCGATGCGCAACCCGGTCACCCCGCCCGCGAGCGCCGAGGCGGGATCGCCGGCCGGTCGCCCGGCGGAAGCCGGGTCGCTCCGGTCGGGGCCGGCCATGGCCTGGAGCAGCAGCGCGCAGTCCTCCGCGCTGCGCGCCATCGGGCCCACATGGTCCAGCGACTGCGCCAGCGGAAACACGCCGCCACGCCCGACGAGCCCATAGGTCGGCTTCAGCCCGGTGATGCCGCACAGCGCGGCGGGCGAGCGGATGGAGCCCATCGTATCGGTGCCCGTCGCCGCCGGAACCAGCCCTGCCGCGATCGCCGCGCCGGAGCCGCTGCTTGATCCGCCGGTGAAGTGCGCGGCGTTCCACGGGTTGCGCGCGGGTGGCGAGGGCAGGTCGAAGGACGGCCCGCCCAGCGCGAATTCATGCGTGGTGAGCTTGCCCAGCAGCACCGTCCCGGCCTCCGCCAGCCGGGCAGCCACATTCGCATCGGCCGACGGCACGTTGTCGCGCAGGATGCGGGAGCAGGCGGTGGTCGGTATGCCCGCCGTCGCAACGATGTCCTTGTGCGCGAAGGGTACGCCATCCAGCGGGCCGAGCGCCGCGCCGCGCATCAGCCGTGCCTCGGCGGCGCGCGCATCGGCCATGGCGCGCTCCTCCGTTACCGTGACGAAGGCATGCAGGCCCCGATCGAGCCGCGCGATGCGCGCCAGGCATTCGCGCGCCAACTCCACCGGGGAGAGCTTGCGCGCGCGGAACAGAGCGGCCGCTTCCGCAACGCCGGGCAGGCTCATCGCGCCGCGTCCGGATGGAACACGGTCGCCAGCTCTGCCTCGGCCGCGGTGCCGGGCAGGCGCGCGAGCATCGCCTGCAGCAGGCCATGCGCCCGGTCGAGATCGGCCAGTGTCGCGGCGGGCAGGTCATACCCGGCCTGTCGCAGCAGCGTGGCGATGGGCGGCTCTGGCTTGGCATCCGGCATGGCGCGTCCTCCGATGCCGCAAGCCTAGGCGGCGCGGCGCGCCGGCGGCAACCGCCACCCCTTGGCGCGCCTGGCACGCCCTGCGAGAAGTGGCACGACGGAGCAGGGAGGCAGCCATGCGGGCAGCGTGGTACGAGCGGAATGGACCGGCGCGCGAGGTGCTGGTCGTGGGCGACATGCCGACACCCGCGCCAGGTGCCGGCGAGGTGCTGGTGCGGCTCGCGACCTCCGGCGTGAATCCTTCGGACTGGAAGACCCGCTCCGGCACGCGGCCGATGGCGGCGCCGCGCGTCATCCCGCACAGCGACGGTGCCGGCGTGATCGAGGCGGTGGGCGAAGGCGTGGACCGCGCCCGCATCGGCGAGCGGGTATGGATCTGGAACGGCCAATGGAAGCGCGCCTTCGGCACGGCGGCCGAGCACATCGCGCTGCCCGCCGCGCAGGCGGTGCGCTTGCCGGATGGCATTTCCTTCGAGGCCGGCGCCTGCCTCGGCATCCCGGCCCTCACCGCCTGGCGGGCGGTGCAGACCGATGGCGGCGTAGCGGGCCAGACGGTGCTGGTCGCAGGCGGCGCCGGCGCGGTCGGCCACTACGCCATCCAGATGGCGAAGCTGCTGGGCGCGGCACGGGTGATCGCCACGGTCAGCTCCCCGGCCAAGGCGGCGCATGCACGCGCCGCAGGCGCCGACGAGGTCATCGACTACCGGATGGAGAACGTGGCGGCGGTGGTGAAGGACCTCACCGCCGGTCGCGGCGTGGACCGCGTGGTGGAGGTGGACCTGGCCGCGAACGGCGCGCTGCTGCCGCAGATCGTCGCGCGGGACGGCTTCTGCGCCTGCTACGGCTCCGGCAGGGCGGAGATGTCGCTGCCCTTCGGGCCGCTGATCCTCTCCGGCGTGGCGATCCGTTTCTTCATCGTCTACGAGTTGTCGCCCGAGGCGCGGGCGCAGGGCGTGGCCCAGATCACCGCCTGGCTCGAAGCCGGGAAGGTGCAGCACGCGATCGGCCGGGTGCTGCCGCTGGCGCAGGTGGTGGAGGCACATGAAGCGGTAGAGCGCGGCGAGGTCATGGGCAACGTCGTGCTGGCCTGCTGAGTCGCCGGGCGGCGCCCTGGACAGGAGGTGCGCCGGCGCGAATACTGCCTGTGTCGGACACGGACACGTCGGACAGAAGGTCGCAGCCATGTCGAACCACGCCATCCTTCCCTCGCGACGCCAGGCGCTGGCCGGGCTGCTCGGCGCCCCGGCCGTTCTGCTCGGGCTGCCGGCGGACCACGCCGCGGCGCAGGCGGGCGGCACGGTCAGCTTCATCGGCTGGTCCGCCGCGGTGGACCAGGTACGGGCACAGATCTCCGCCTTCGAGCGCGCGACGAACATCCGGGTGAACTACGAGAACTTCCCCTGGGCGCAGTTCCGCACCGCACTGGTCACGCGCCTGGTCGGCAATGCGCCGATCGACGTGTCCTGGGTGTCCGACGCCTGGCTGCCGGAATTCGCGGAGGCCGGCTGGCTGGCCGACATCAACGACATCCCGCAGCTCATGCGCTACAATGCGGAGGCGGCGGACTACTGCACGCAGTCCATGACCTATCGCGGCCGGCAGTACGGCCTCGCCTACTACGGCGACCACATGTCCTTCATGTACAACACGGAGCTGCTGCAGCGCGCCGGCATCGCCGCGCCGCCCACGACCTGGGAGGAGGTCGTGCAGCAGTCGCTGCGCATCAAGCAGCAGGGCATCTCGGAATATCCGCTGCTGCTTTCGCTGGCGGCCGACACCTGGCTGATCGAGTTCGTCAGCGCGCTGACCTACGCCTTTGGCGGCCGCATGGTGGACGACCAGGGCAATGCGGTGATGGCGGATGCGAACCGGGGTTCGGTGCGCGCGGCGCGCTTCATCCGGGAGGCGATCGCCACCCACCGCATCGTCTCCCCCGGCGCGGTCGAGACGCCCGAGATCAACGGGCTGCGCGCGATGGGCAGCGGCGCCCATGCCTTCGGCATCGTGCCGACCTACCGCATCCGCGCGCTGAACGACCCGAGCCAGGCGCAGGCACACGGCAAGATCCGCGTGGCGCTGATGCCGAAGGGCGGGCCGGATGGCACCAACGCCACCCTGGGCTGGATCCGTTTCTACGGCATGACGCCCGGCGCGAAGCAGGACCGCGCACGGCGCGAGCGCGCGGTGCGCTTCATGGAGTTCTTCGGCGGCCGTGATACCGCCGGCGCCTATTCCATGCAGAAGCTGCTGCTGACCGATGTCGGGCTGCCGTCCTGTGCATTGCCGGTGAACGACGATGCCGATGTGAAGACCTTCTGGGACCGCTGGGCCGGCGGCGGCGCGGTCATCGCACAGCAGGCGACCCTGGCGCGCAAGAAGGACACGATCTCGCCCTGGTTCGGCGAGTGGGTCGAGACGTCAAACCAGGCCTGGCAGGCGGTCTGCCTGGGCCGCGCGGAGCCGGAGGCCGCCATGCGCACGGCGGCCGCGAAGTGGACGGAGCTGCGCCGGGCCTTCCGCTGACGTGTCGGGCGCGCTGGAACGGCGCCCCGGCCCTCGGCGGCGCCCCGCCCTGGGATACGACGAACGCAACGCCGCCATCCTGGTCTTCCCGGTGGTGGCGGTGCTGCTGGTGGTGGCGGCGTATCCCATCCTCTACAGCTTCTGGGTCAGCCTGCACGACATCGTCCTGACGCGGCCGCTGCGCCGGCCCTTCGTCGGCTTCGACAACTATCTCCGCATCTTCGACGACGAGCGCTTCTGGCTCGCCGTTTCGCGCACCACCGTCTACACCGTGGTCACGGTCGCGGTGACGACGCTGCTCGCCGTCCTGGTCGCGCTGCTGCTGAACGAGGCGTTCCCCGGCCAGCGCATCCTCTCCGCCCTGCTGCTGGTGCCCTGGGCGACGCCGTCCGTGGTGAACGGCCTGATGTGGAAATGGATCTACGACCCGACCTATGGGCTGCTGAATGCGCTGCTGGTCCAGCTCGGCCTGCTGGAACGCTACCGCGCCTGGCTGGGCGACCCGGACCTGACGCTGCTGCTGATCGCCAATGCGGCGGTCTGGAAGCAGATGCCGCTCGCGGCGCTGCTGCTCATCGTCACCATGAAGGCCATCCCGGACGACCTCTACCGCGCCGCCAAGGTGGACGGCGCCAACGTGTTCCAGCGCTTCATCCACGTCACCCTGCCGGCGCTGCGGCCCGGGCTGATGCTGGTGCTGGTCTATGAGACGATGATCAGCATCCGCCACTTCGACCTATTCCTGATCATGACGCAGGGCGGGCCGGGCGACGCCTCCTTCACGCTGTCCTGGCTGATCTATGTCGAGACCTTCCGCTCGCTGCGCTTCGGCACCGGCGCAGCGATGAGCTACGTGCTGGCCATGGCGACCTTCCTGCTCTCCTGGGCGCTGATCCGCTGGCTGGGGAAGCGCATCTGATGGCCGGCCGCCCGATCGCCCCCCGCCTCGGCCGCGCGCTGCTGCTGGCCGTGTTCTCGGCACTCTTCGTGCTCTACGTCGCGGGGCCGGTGGCGTGGCTCGTCTCCTCCTCGCTGCAGACGGAGGCGCAGATCACGGCGGTACCGCCGAACTGGCTGCCGCCGGAGCTGAACTTCGGCAACTTCGACGCCATCCTGAACGCGGCCGAGCGGCAGGTGACCTACGAGACGCGGCGGCAGGGCGACCCGGCGACCGGCGGCTTCCTGCCCTCGGGCGCGGCGAACCTGCTGCCCTCGCTGTGGAACAGCCTGACCGTCGGGCTCTGGGTCGCCGCGCTGAACCTGCTGCTGAGCATCACGGCGGCCTATGCCATCGCGGTGATCGATTTCCGCGGCCGCCGCGCCACGCTCTATACCGTGCTGGCGACGCGCGTGGTGCCGGACATCGCGCTGATCGTCCCGCTGTTCCTGGTGATCCGGAACCTCGGCCTGATCAACACGCTGGGTGCGCTGGTGGTGACCTACCTCGCGATCACCGTGCCCTTCACCATCTTCATCCTGATCTCCTACTTCGAGGGCATCCCGCGCGACCTGTACCGCGCGGCTCGGATCGACGGCTGCGGGCATTGGCGCGCGCTGCGCCATGTCTATCTGCCGCTGTCGCTGCCGGCGCTGGTGGCGTCCCTCACCTTCGCGTTCCTCACCTCCTGGAACGAGTTCGTCTTCGCGCTCGTGCTGACGCAGAACGTCGCCGCGCAGACCCTGCCGATCGTCATCTCGGGCTTCGTGATGGACTTCACCACCAGCTTCTCCTTCGTCAACGCCGCCGGCGTCATCGCCATCATCCCGCCCGTGGTCATGGCGGTGCTGTTCCAGCGCTACATCGTCTCCGGCCTGACCGCCGGCGCCGTGAAGGGCTGAGGCCATGGCGACCATCACCTGCGAACGGATCACCAAGCGCTATGGCGGCGTCGTGGCCGTGGACGCGCTGGACCTGACCATCCGGCATGGCGAGTTCATGGTGCTGCTCGGCCCCTCCGGCTGCGGCAAAACCACCACGCTCAACATGATCGCGGGGCTGGAGGAGATCAGCGAAGGCCGCCTGCTGTTCGACGACAAGGACGTGACCTGGCAGCCCCCGCACAAGCGGGAGGTCGCGATGGTCTTCCAGTCCTACGCGCTCTATCCCAACAAGACGGTGCGCGAGAACATCGCCTTCCCGCTGCAGCTGCGCCGCACCCCGCGCGAGGAGATCACGCGCGCGGTCACGGAGGTGGCGGAGCAGCTGGAGATCGGCCACCTTCTCGACCGCCGTCCCTCCCAGCTCTCGGGCGGGCAGCGGCAGCGCGTGGCACTCGGCCGCGCCATCGTGCGCAAGCCCAGTGTCTTCCTGATGGACGAGCCGCTCTCCAACCTGGATGCCACGCTGCGGCTTTCGATGCGCAGCCTGATCAAGCACCTGCACCACCGCCTGCGCGCCACCTTCGTCTATGTCACGCACGACCAGGCGGAGGCGATGACGCTGGCCGACCGGATCGCCGTGATGAAGGGCGGCCTGGTGCAGCAGCTGGACACGCCGGAGGGCATCTACGCCCGCCCGGCCAACACCTTCGTCGCGGCCTTCCTGGGCAGCCCGCAGATCAACCTGGTGCAGGGCGAGATCGCGCCGGACGGCAGCTTCGCCCGCGGTGCCTTCCGCCTGGCGCTGCCGCCCGGCGCCGCGCAGCCCGGCCGCGCGGTGACGCTCGGGCTCCGGCCGGAGGATGTCGGGACGCTGGCCCCGGGCCTCGCGAGGCTGGAGGCGCGCGTCGATCTCGTCTCACCGCTGGGGTCGGAGACGCATCTCGAGGTGGTCGCCGGCGACGACGTGAAGCTCACGCTGCGCGTGCCGAAGGAATGGCGCGCGCAGGAAGGCCAGGTGATCGCCGTCGGCGTGGACCCGGCGCGGTTGCACCTGTTCGACGCGACGACGGACGCACGGCTGTGACCCAGGTCCCGCCGCCCCCGGAACCGGGCGGCGTGCTCGGCCGCCCGCTGCGGCGACGGGAGGACCGGCGGCTGCTCACCGGCCGCGGCCGCTTCGTGGACGACATCCCCTCCCCGCCGCGCTGCCTGCACGCGGTCTTCGTCCGCAGCCCCTTCCCGCATGCGCGCATCGGCGCGATCGACGCCGCGGCCGCCCTGGCGCTGCCGGGCGTGGCCGCGGTGCTGACCGGGCGCGAACTCGGCGCGCTGGTCACGCCGCTGCGCATGGCGCCGCCCATCGAGGGGCTGCTGCCGATGGAGATGCCGGTGCTGCCGGTGGAGACCGCGCGCTTCGTCGGCGATCCTGTCGCGCTGGTGCTGGCGGAGAGCCGCACGGCCGCGGAGGATGCGGCCGAACTGGTGCGCGTGGACTGGGATCCGGTGCCCGCCATCGCGAGCATGCAGGACGCCGCCGCACCCGGCGCGGCGCTGGTGGACCCGGCGGTGCCGGGCAACCGCGTCTCCCGCCAGTCCTTCGCGACGCCCGGCCTGGACGCCGCCTTTGCGCGCGCCGACCACGTGGTGGAGACGCGCTTCGCGCAGCACCGGCAGACCCATGTGCCGATGGAACCGCGCGGCCTGCTCGCAGAATGGGATGCCGGTCGGCAGCACCTGACGATGCGCGTCGGCACCCAGGCGCCGCACCCTTACCGCAGCGCCATTGCAGCGCGGCTCGGCCTGAAGGAATTCCAGGTCACGGTCGAGAGCCCGGAGATGGGCGGCGGCTTCGGCCAGAAGATCATCCCGCTGCGCGAGGATCTCTGCCTGGCCGCGGCGGCGCGCCTGCTGGACCGGCCGGTGCGCTGGCGCGAGACCCGCGCCGAGAACCTGACCGCCGCCATGATGGCCCGCGAGGAGACCGTCACCACGCGCGCCGCCGTCGCGTTGGATGGACGGCTGTTCGGGCTGACCTGCTCGATCGAGGCCGATTTCGGCGCCTGGTCCTTCTTCCCGGCGAACTACATGGCGCGCGTAATCGCGCTGATCCTGCCGGGACCGTACCGGCTGCGCGAATACGGCTACGACGTGACGGTCTGGCTGACCAACAAGTGCCCGGCCGGCCCGATGCGCGCGCCCATGGCCGTCACCTCCTGGATCATGGAGGGGACGATGGACGCCATCGCGCGGGAGCTCGGCCTGGATCCGCTGGAGGTGCGGCGGCGCAACTCCCTCGCCGATTCCGACCTGCCCTGGACCACCGCGACGGGCGAGCACTACGACGCGCTGAGCCCGCTGGCGACGTTGGAGGGTGCGGCTGCCGCGCTGGACTACCGCAAGCTTCGCGGACAGCAGGCGCGCGGCGGCGAGACGCTGCTCGGCATCGGCCTCTGTACCGTGGTGGAGAGCACGACCTACGGCTCCGCCTTCTACAAGGCCGCCGGCATCCCGGGATCGGGCCACGAGGTGGCGAGCATCCGCGTGGAGCCCTCGGGGGCCGTCATCGCCTCCTGCGGGCTGATGGGCTCGGGACAGGGCTATGAGACGACGCTGGCGCAGGCCGCCGCGGCCGGGCTGGGCGCGGCCTTCGACGACGTTCAGGTGCAGATCGGCCACAGCGACATCGCGCCCTACGGCATGGGCAGCCGCGGCAGCCGCGGGGCCGCCGCGGGTGGCGGCGCGCTCTACATGGCCGGGCAGCGGCTGAAAGCGAAGGTGCTCGAGATCGCCGCGGCGATGCTGGGCCTGAACAGCGCGGACGGGCTGGAGCTGCGCGACGGCGCCGTGCTGCGCCGGGCGCAGGATGGCTGGGCCGATACCGGGCTGACCCTGGCGCAGGTGGCGCGCACCGCGCATCTCGATCCGCTGCGCCTGCCGCCTGGGATGGAGCCCGGGCTGCACACGCTGCTCGCCTTCGATCCGCCGCCGATGACGTACGCCAACAGCACGCATGGCTGCGCCGTGGAGATCGACCGCGCCACCGGCGCGCTGCGCATCCTGCGCTACGTCGTGGCCGAGGATTCGGGCACGCGCATCAACCCGTTGGTGGTGGAGGGCCAGACGCATGGCGCCACCGCCATGGGCCTGTCCGGCGCGATGCTGGAGCACGCGGCCTATGGCGCGGATGGCCAGGCGCTGGCGGGCAGCTTCATGGACTACGCGATCGCGCGCGCCGACGACCTGGCCGCCTTCACGCTCTCCCACCACGACACGCCGAGCCCGCGCACGCCGGCCGGCATCAAGGGCATGGCGGAAGGCGGCACGATGGGCGGCATCGGCGCGCTGATGAACGCGGTGAACGACGCGCTGGCGCAGGCCGGCGCGCATCTGGAAGGCCAGCCCGCCACGCCGGCCCGCATCTGGGCCGCGTTGCAGGCGGCGGAGGACAGGACATGAGCGACAGCACGCTGCCCCGGATCGGTTTCATGGGCCTCGGCATCATGGGCGCACCGATGGCGGGCCACCTGCTTGCCGCGGGCCATCCGCTGACGGTCGCGAACCGCTCGCGCGGGCCGCGCGTCCAGGCATTGCTGGACCGCGGCGCGACCTGGGCGGAGACGCCGGCGGACCTCGCAGCGCGGAGCGACATCGTCATCACCATCCTGGGCTTCCCGCAGGACGTGGAGCAGGTCTGGCTTGGCCCCGACGGCTTGCTGGCCGGGGCGAAGCCGGGCGCGGTGCTGGTGGACATGACGACCTCCTCGCCCCGGCTCGCCATGCGGCTGGCGGAGGCGGCGGCCGCGAAGGGCTGCGCCGCGCTGGACGCGCCGGTCTCCGGCGGCGAGCCGGGTGCGGTGAAGGCCGCGCTGTCGATCATGGTCGGCGGCGACGCCGCGGCCTTCGCGCGCGCCCGGCCGGTCTTCGAGCAGATGGGGAAGTCCATCCGGCACATGGGCGGGCCCGGCGCCGGCCAGCACACCAAGATGGCGAACCAGATCGCCATCGCCTCCGCCGTGATGGGCGTGGCGGAGGGGCTGTCCTATGCCCGCCGCGCCGGCCTGGACGGCGAGGCGGTGATCGCCGCCCTCGCACCCGGCGCGGCCAATTCCTTCCAGCTCATCGCGCTCGGCCCGAAGATGCTGGCCGGCGATTTCGCGCCGGGCTTCATGGTGAAGCACTTCCTGAAGGACCTTGGCATCGCGCTGGCCGAGGCGGAGGCGATGGGGCTGGAATTGCCCGGCCTGGCCCAGTCCGGCCGCCTGTTCGAGCGCGTGGCCGCCGAGCTCGGCGGCGAGGTGGGCACCCAGGCGCTGGTCGCGGCCTACGGCGCTACGCCGTCTTCCCCCGGATGAAGTCGGCCGCCTTCTCCGCGATCATCAGCGTCGTCGCGTAGGTGTTGGCGGAAGGCATGCTGGGCATGATGGAGGCGTCCACCACGCGCAGCCCTTCGATCCCATGCACCAGCAGCCGGTCGCTAACCACCGCGGTCGGGTCGGTTTCCGGCCCCATGCGCGCCGTGCCGATCAGGTGGTAGGTCGTGCTGCCGTTCTTCTTGGCGAAGTCCAGCAGCTCGTCGTCGGACTGCGCCTGCGGGCCGGGCAGCGTCTCGCGTTCCAGGAAGGGGGCGAGCTGCGGCGTGTTCAGCAGGCGCCGGATCAGCCGCATGCCGCCCAGGTGAACGCGGATGTCCATCGGGTCCGAGAGGTAGTTCGGGTTGATCTCCGGATCCTCGAACACGTCGGCGCTGCGGGCCCGCACCCAGCCCGTGCTCTCCGGCCGGTGCTGCCAGGCGCCGGCGGTCACGCCGGGATAGTCGTCGAGGATGTAGACCTTGCCCTCGGCGTAGCTGCCGGGCGTGAAGACGCATTGCAGGTCGGGCTGGTCCAGCCCCTCGAAGCTTTTCCAGAAGACGTGCACATGGGACGGCGTGGTGGCCAGGATGTTCGGCCGGCGCAGCGCCCAGCGCGCGATCTGCGCGCCGAGCTTCAGCCCGCGCGACAGCTCGTTCAGCGTCTCCACGCCGGGCTTCGCGCGCATGACGAAGCGGCTGGCGTAGTGGTCGCGGAAGTTGGCGCCGACGCCGCGCAGTTCATGCACCACCGGCACGCCCAGCCGCCCCAGCAGATCCGCCGGCCCCACGCCGGAGACCTGCAGCAGCCGCGCCGTGTTCACCGTTCCGGCGGAGACGATCACCTCGCGCCGCGCGCGCACCTCCTTCGGCGGCGCGTTGCGATCGGCCAGGTAGCGGATGCCGACGGCACGCTTGCCCTCGAACAGGATGCGGCTGGCCCGGGCGTTGGTGCGGACCTCCAGGTTCTTCCGCGCCATCGCCGGATGCAGGAAGGCCCGTGCGGCGGAGATGCGGCGGCCGTTGCGGATGGTGCGCTGGTAGTAGCCGACCCCGGCCTGATCGCCGCAATTGTAGTCGCGCGCGCGCGGAATGCCCGAGGCCAGGCAGCCCTGGATGAAGGCTTCCGAGACCGGATGGATCCAGTCCATGTCGGTGACGGGGATCGCGCCTTCGCTGGTGCCGCGCGTCTCGTCATGCACGCCGATGCGGTTCTCGCTGCGCCGGTAGTAGGGCAGGCAATCGGCATAGCCCCAGCCACGGTTGCCGCGCTGCGCCCAGCTGTCGAGGTCGGCGGGCTGGCCGCGGTTGTAGATCATGCCGTTCACCGAGGAGCCGCCGCCGAGCGTTCGACCCTGCGTCGTGCTGATCCGCCGCCCGCCGGTCATCGGAATGGCCTCGGTCTTGAACTGCCAGGTGACCGAGGGATCGGCGAGCGTCTTTACGAAGCCGGCGGGGATGTGGATGAAGGGGTTGCGGTCCGGCGGGCCGGCTTCCAGCACGCAGACGGTCACGTCCGGATCCTGCGTCAGCCGGTTCGCGAGCACCGAGCCGGCGGCGCCGGAGCCGACGATGACGTAGTCGAACACATCGGCCTGGGCATCGGGCATTGCGTCGCGTTCCTCGTGATCCGCGCGAAGGATACGAACCCCGCCGCGCCCTCGCCAAGCCGGGGTCAGGCGCCGGCGGGCGCCAGCACCGCGATGCCGTCTGCTGCGCGCACGCCCTGCCCCGCGGGCAGGACGAAGAGCGGGTTGATCTCCGCTTCGCGAAGCCGCGAGCCCAAAGCCTCCGCCATGCGCGCGAAGGCGAGCACTGCGTCAACGAGGGCCGGCACGTCGGCCGGTGGCGCGCCGCGGAAGCCTTCCAGCAGGCGGCGGCCGCGCAGCTCCGCGACCATCGCCTCGGCCTCCGCGCGGTCGAGCGGCAGCAGGCGCAGCGTCGTGTCCTCGAACAGTTCGGCCGCCGTGCCGCCTGTGCCCAGCAGCACCGCGGTGCCGAGGTGGTCGTCGCGCAGCAGCCCCAGGATCATCTCGACGCCGCCGCGCAGCTGCTCCTGCACCAGCAGGCCCTCGGGCGCACGGCCGGTTGCCGCGCCGACGCGCGCGAGCATGGCCCCGGCCTCCGCCGCGACATCCGCCGCCAGCAGCCCGACCCGCACGCCGCCGACCTCCGTCTTGTGCGCCAGATGGCGCGACAGCGCCTTCAGCACGACCGGTCCGCCGAGCCGCGCGGCCGCGGCCGCCGCCTCCGCGGGGTTCGCCGCGACCTCCTCCC